>JAWUYS010000095.1:0-8838 GCA_034110685.1 Neptunomonas sp. | reverse complement strand
GCTGGGCACTTCCAACCGTTGCCTCAATAGCCGCTAACTGACTTTCACGGTAATCGGCTAGGTCCTGCTCCATTTCGCGCTTTTTGGCCTGTAAAGCGGAAATATACTGATTCAACTCGACAATTCTCTCCTTTTGATCCTCCAGCGTTTTATCAAGCACCGGGACCTGAGCTTCGATATCCATTTGCCGCGCAACGGCAGCTTCGGCCAGATCATCTCTTTGCTGCTGCAACGCCACTTGAATTTGCTCACTCAGCTGCTCGTGTTGCTCATTTTCCTTGATCAACTGCTTACTGGTGAGATGCTTAGACGCTTCCTGACGCCCCAGCTCATGCCGCACTTCGCCAACGGCCTCATCTAACTCACGGATTGCCTGCTCCATAACTAACTCTGGAGCGGAGCCTTCAACCGTATCTACTAGTGAATTGGCCGAAGCCGAGACAATACGTCCGATCCTCGATAACAAAGACTCGTTCATAGCACATTCCTTATACTGGCTTGATATGGGGTAAGGACAATAAAGTGTCCAGGGTGGGTTTGATTGCCTTAAACTGATTGACGATTAAAGCGGGGTCGTAACAGGGGGCCTGCTCGGTCAAGGCTAAACGCATCAGACCAGAAAAAAAGCGAAACATAAGGTTTACTAGATCTTTCTCTGATAAAGATAGTTCTTCAAATTCGTAGGGGGCTTTCTGGGGAAGAGCGGAAATCAATTGAGGTAACAACAGTAACATACTCTGCATTATATCGGAGTGAGTACCTTGGTCGCGTTCAGTTTGATGAACGTCGTCCATTAACACGTGAATCCCTTCCGCCAAAGAGCCACTAAGCGCAGCAGGGGTTTTACCGAGTTCAACCTGCTTTCTAACTAAGGCAATCAGCTCCCTAACTTTTTCACTTAATGTGCTCGCACCATTCCAATCGCAAGAAGTCAGGAATTCATAGTCTTCCTGAGATAGGCGAACACTGATAGCGTGACTTTTTTCTGACATACGATTTGTGCGCTCCGTGCACTAAATTTCATCCGTATGACAATGTATTTCAATACTAAAAGAGTGTCAACAAGCGATACTTTAGACTTATACCTGTTCATCATGACATGTCCAAAACTTCTACTTTATTAAAAGTATATAAGCTCAGAATAGGTACTCTATGCTCCTAAATCTAATAATTAAGACAACACTGAAATCAAGCTCACCTAGCAAATTAAGACCCGAGTGACCTCAACGAATGAGAGTCACACGGTATACTTATTGCGCCAGCATATATAAAAAGTGTACTCCAAGCCCCTAACCGTCCCAATTTCAATTTGAGATTGGAGAGTATCTCAGGTCAAATCCTGTAGTGCATTATCCAACGCCTGAACAATCACATCTATATCATCCCGAGTAACAATCAATGGAGGGCTAAGACAGATATTGTTGTTCAGCGTTGCAAAGGAGCGGTTGGTACGCCCGATGATTACTCCATTGGCCATACAATGAGCAGCGATAGCCATACAAAAATTTTCATCGACAGGCTCTTTAGTAATACGATTTTTTACTAATTCAAAGCCTGCAAATAAGCCTTTACCTCGCACATCACCAATCACCTCATATTTATCCATGAGCTGATTCAAACAGCCACGCAGGTACTCACCCTGCTCGGTAACATTTTCTAGTAGCTTTTCATCTTCGATGATTTGCATATTAACTAACGCAGCAGCAGGCCCTGCCGTGCAACCGGCAAAGGTAGAGATATCGCGAAAGTACCCCATACGCGGATCATCATCTTCCTTAAACGCATCAAAGACCTCTTCGGTGGTAACGGTACAGGAGATAGCGGCATAACCTGATGCGACACCTTTCGCCATAGTGACAATATCCGGTTGAATGCCATAATGCTGATAGCCAAACCATTTACCGGTGCGGCCTAGGCCACATACCACTTCATCGATATGCAGTAGGATGTCGTATTTTTTACAGATCTGCTGCACACGTTCCCAGTAACCGTGCGGTGCCTCGATAATGCCACCACCAGCGGTGATAGGCTCTAAGCATAAGGCTCCAACGGTATCTGGCCCTTCTGCAAGAATGACCCGTTCAATTTGATCAGCAGCCCAAACACCGTAATTATCTATGTCTGCCCCTTCCTGAGCCCGGTACTCACAGCAATGAGGAACCTCAACAAAACCAGGAGTAAAAGGCCCATATTGATTACGGCGCTCACTCTGACCGGTAGCGCTTAACGTTGTAATAGTCGTGCCGTGATAATCCCGTTCCCTGTAGAGAATTTTACGCTTTTTTCCACCGAACTTTTTATCTGCAATCTGGCGTACTATTTTGAATGCTTTTTCGTTGGCCCCAGAACCTGAATTTGAATAATACACCCGGCTTAAACCTGGCATTTTACTGATCAAACGTTCGGCAAATTGAGCCGCTGGTACATTGCCTGCAGTCTGAGCAAAGTAGTTCATAGTTACCAGCTGGTCCCTCACCGCATCAGCTATCTCGGTACGACCATAGCCAACGTTGACAGTCCATACAGCACCAGACACTGCATCAAGATATTCATTACCTTTAGCATCCCAAACCCGTACGCCTTTACCTCTGACAATCATCAACGGATCACTGTTCTCATAGGCCTTATGTTGGGATAAATGATGCCAGACATGACTACGGTCACTCTCTACCACCGTTTCGCAAATTAGATTCTCTGTAACACTATTCATTTATCTAACCTATTTATAATTATTTCCAAATAGAAGAGCGCTTTTATATGCGCGATATATTTATATTTACTCAGATATAAAAAAGGCCTTAGACCCAGCACCTCAGAGGTTTTAATACCAACAAGAAAAATTCCGGTATCTAATAAATTTAATTTAAATCTCTCTTTTTAATAATCACTTTCGCGACATTCACAATCCGCTAAACAACACGCTTATATAATTAAAATCGGAACAAATACTAAGGAGATAACCTTCTATCGATTAACTGCAGTAAATACAAAAATATTACGGCAGATGTAATCTGCCGTAATTTCACTCACTATCAACTAACTACGTCTTCCTGCAACGTTTCTTCAATTATGGGTTTGCGACGCTCCGCCATCACCACTGATATAACAGCAATAATAAAGGACACACCCGCCATAATTAGTGCCTTAACACCGTAGATTGAATGACCACCAAGGAAAGCGTAATAGATCGCAAAGATGGTAGATATTGCTCCGATCACGGCAAATCCTTTATACCAATCACCAAAGGCAGGAACCGAACCGTCATTGCGAAAACGCGCTAGCAGCGAATAGATATGGAAAATCACATAGGAAATAACCCAAACATAGGCCCCACTGAATACCAGCTCAATGACACTGGAGCTGGTCATTGAAGGTACCGTCAGGAATACAGCCGTTAGTAAAATACCGGCTGTCGGGGTATGAGATTTAGGATTAAGATAAGCAAATGATGTAGAAATTGTTTCACCAAACAATAGTCCATCACGAGCGATAGAGAACAACAGGCGAGACAAAGCCGCGATAGCAACCGTTGCAGTACCCAGCGTTGCAGCAGCAGAGGCGATTGCCATTAAAGTGAAACCAGTGGAGCCAAATGCATGCAGGCCAATTGCCAATTGCGGACAATCGCCTGAACAGGCGGCTTCTGATGCTGCCAAGGTCTGCCAGAACTCCAACGGCGCAGTACCCGTCACCCCAACGCCCATAATAATGGATGTTGCCAAGATAATTAGAATACCTAGCATTAATCCAATAGGCATTGATTTTGCTGGATTTTTCACCTCTTCTGCTAGGGCACATCCAAACTCAATGCCCACGAAACTCCAAATAGCCAACCCTAAACCAACAATGATAATACCGCCTTCACCAAACAGCCCAGGAACGCCTCCTTCAGGAACCATATTCGCGGCTGACCATTCGCCAAAATCACCCCAACCAAGGAAGCCTGCCAGACCAAAAAACCAGCGAATTCCCAACATAAAAATCAGCAGTAAAGCACTAACCCAAGCCGCTTCTTTTACTCCTAAAAGGTTTGGAATCACTGCCAGCACAACGATAATTCCGACAAAATAATGCACACCGATATCCGAATGAAACAGAGCCTTCAGAGCATGCCCTCCAGCAGCGATCTCTCCAGAGATACCAAAGCTGATCATAATGAAGAAACACAGCGCCACAAACACACTGATTAACGCTCCTATTCGACCAGAAAATAGGTCTTTAGAGTATTCATATAATGCTCCTGCTTTTGGATAGCGAACACTCAAATCCGCCGCCGACATTGCCAGCAGCATATTAATTGCACCGGCTATAACCAAGGCGATAACAAAACCCCAGCCCAAGGTAAAAAACCCTGCAAAATCGGTAACCATGGTACTGGCAGCGACAACCAGCGCTATACCAGCGACCATCACATCCCACGTACCTAACGTACGTGAGAGGTGAATCTTTTTATTATCCATAATGTCCTCACAGTATTTATTTTTATTAATTTCCTTTGCTAAAACTCTGTCTGATTTTTATTAAAAAAATAATCTGCCAGTTTTTAGCCTTTTAAATAAATACGTGTGAAGAACAAATAACCTTAGACCCAACAGCACTTTTAAAACTGCCATCGTTGGTTCCATCTACTTTATTTAACCTTGTAGAAAACAGTTCTGTAACCACTGTCACAAAAACACAATGATGCTGGACCTATTAAACTTCGATCCTAGTGATACCTTGGCTACAAGAAGAAATTTGTCGACTGGCAGCATAAGATCGCTGCTGGGTATTACCTGGACAGGGCCATTCAAATAAAAAAGGAAACAGAGTAATGAAAGACCTGACAAATCTGGACGTTACCGTCCACAGCCAGCAAGCACTAGATCTTTACAACATTGCTGTAGCAGAACTATGTCACTTTAAAAACCCAGTACCTACCACCATCAAAATGCTGGAAGCAGAACCCAGTTTTGTGATGGGTCAAGTATTCAACGGTCATATCAACCTCTGGGCTACTGACAAAGATGACCTGCAATGGACAGAACAAAGCCTGCAAGCTATTGCTAATGTTAACCCGTCTCAACTAAATCGCCGTGAACGGATGCATATCGATGCCCTAACCACGTGGGCCAAAGGTGATCTGCGTGCAGCTTCACAGCAATTAGATCAGATACTAATCGAGTATCCTCTGGATATTATGGCACTGCTTAGCGGCCACCAGCTGGACTTCTTTCTTGGCGACGCCTTAAATCTACTTGATAGAGTTTGCCGGGTACTTCCTGAGTGGGATAAAGAACACCCACTCTATGGTTTCCTACTGGGGATGCTAAGCTTCGGCCAAGAAGAAACGGGCCGTTATGAACTGGCTGAACAAACAGCACTGGAAGCCGTTACTATCAACCCCAAGGACATTTGGGGTATCCACGCCGTTGCTCACTCTCGCGAGATGCAGAGCAAGTTCAATGAAGGCGCCAGCTTTATGCGTGAATACGAAAAACATTGGTCTCAAGATAATGTGATGATCTCCCACAATGCGATCCACCAGGGCCTGTACTTATTAGAAACGGGCGAGTTAGCCGAAGCGGTAGATCTCTATGACAAATATGTACACTGGACGGGTATTGAACCTATCCCGATGGCTTTAGTAGATGCATCCTCTGTGTTATGGCGACTCCACTTAGAAGGCATAGACCTGGGTAATAGAGCCTATGCACTAAGCGATTCTTGGCAGAAAAAGGATGATCAGCTGTTCTATGCGTTCAACGATGCCCATGCCATGCTCGCCTATGCTGCCAGCGGTAACGACAATGCGGCACAAACACTACTAAACAAGATGAAAGCCTATGCTATTTATGGTGATAGTCACGTGACCAATCATGCCATGGTTGTACAAACAGGGCTGCCGGCATGCGAAGCCTTCTATGCCTTCGGTAAGGGCGATTACCAGACCGCTGCCAATAAACTCTGGGCTATAAAGAACACCAATGCCCAATTTGGCGGAAGTCACGCCCAGCGTGATGTGCTGGCTCGTACTCTTCTGGAAGCGGCGATCCGTTCAGACAACAGGACACTGGCTCAGGCCGTCGTGAATGAGCGCCTGATGGCACGCCCTCAGAGCCCATACAACCTGAGCAAGCTAGAGCAGATCAGGGCAATGAACTAAGTTCCGACACTCATAAATCGGATGGAAGTAGCGACTGAAGTCCGATTTAATAGGTAATGATAACTACAGAATCAGAACAACAAATGCCTGAGGCGATAACAAAGCTCACTTATTCTTATCAATATAGCCAATCAATAACGAAAAAAGCACTCCCAAAACAATGGTAAAGATCGGTTAAGATGGTGCCGTTGCTATTACTAGAAAGCAGATATAGCGATAATTACGCTAGTCTCGACAAGTATTTTTTTGCTAATTAACAGCACGAACAAGAAACCCTTTTTACATCAACGAACGCTATTCAAAATAAATAATTAATCCGTTCGTTTCAGACAGGCTTGATAGCTTCACCACCAGCCTTTGGCATGGTGGTTTTTTGCTTTAAGGATATCTGTAAACAATGAGGCAGGCCCGCCATGTTTAAACAACTTTTTCACCTTTCTCCCGACAGTACTGCGACATTGCAGCAACAGGTGCGTGCACAAATTAGCAAAGCAATTCTAGAAGGTCATATTCCTGCGGATGTTCAGCTACCTTCCACCCGAGAGCTGGCAAAAATGCTAAAAATCTCTCGTAATACAGTCATTATTGCTTACCAAGATCTGATTGCCGATGGCTACCTTATTTCCAAGGAGCGAGCAGGGTTTTACGTTGATCCTACTATTCTAAAGGGTAATATCTGCGGGAGAGCAGAGAAAATAACCAGCACTAACGGTACACCGGACTGGGGGCACTTTCTTAAATATCGTCCGACAACCAAGAGATTGAATAAGCAACGCCTCTGGCAGGAATCACCCTACCCTTTCATCTACGGCCAGCTGGATCCAGAAATGTTTCCCTTCAACCACTGGCGTGAATGCTGTCTTGACTCGGTACGAATTCAGGCAACAAAAACCTGGTCATCAGATCATTATGATGCCGATGATCCTCTCCTCATAGAGCAGATCCACTCTAGGGTTTTACCACGCAGGGGCATCTGGGCTGAACCAGAAGAGATCCTAATCACAGTCGGAGCACAACATGCGCTCTATATGACGCTGAATGTATTGCTTAATAAAGATACGCTATTCGGTCTAGAGGAGCCTGGCTACCCTGACCTGAACCGGATGGCAGAATTTACAGGATCAGAAACCCGCTGCCTAGATATTGATGCAAACGGTCTGATCATCAATGACGAGCTTGATGAGTGTGATCTAATTTTTACCACCCCCAGCCATCAATTCCCTTCTACGGTCACTATGCCGTTAGAAAACCGTAAAGCACTTCTTGAACGCGCAGTAGAAGATAATTTTCTTATTATTGAGGATGATTATGAGTGCGAAACCAACTTTTCATCCTATCCGACCCCAGCGCTCAAAAGTCTGGATACTAATGAGCGCGTGATCTATATCGGCAGTCTCTCGAAAACGCTATCTCCGGGGTTGCGGATGGGCTATATCGTCGCGCCAAAAGAGCTGATAACAGAGATGCGTGAGTTTCGCCGTATGATGCTGCGTCATCCACCCATGAATAACCAACGTGCCGTCGGGCTATTTTTAGAGCGGGGTTACCATGACTCACTCATCCGAAATTTGCTTGAAGTCTACGAAAACCGTTGGAACATTATGAAAGATAGTATCGATGACCTACTACCGAATACGACAATACCACCGGCATTCGGAGGCTCTGCATATTGGATCGAATGTGATGAGCAACTCAACAGCCACCAGCTGAAACAGGAAGCGATGGACCAAGGGATTATTATAGAAACCGGCGATATTTATTACTACTGTAATACCCCGCCGTTGAATTGTTTCCGGCTGGGTTATTCATCTATCGCAACTGAACGTATTCGACCAGGGCTAGAACGTTTAGCTAAACTGGTTGAAAACCAGCTCGGCTAATACCCCATAATCAAGCCCTCGTTTCTGAGGGCTTGATTAAGCGGAACGCTAAACTGACAGCGATACCTATCTAACCAACAGTCACTAACACTTTCGATCAAGCTTGATTTGCAGCCACAGTTAACCTTGTCTGCCTGCGCATTTGCAGTATTGCGGCAAAGACGCCAAGCGCCACAACAGCAATCATAATCGTAGCCAAAGCATTAACTTCTGGCGATACACCCAGACGGACCTTAGAAAAAATCAACATGGGTAGCGTACTGTTGCCTGGACCAGAAACAAAACTAGCAATTACCAGATCATCCAATGACAAGGTAAAAGACAGTAGCCAACCGGAAATTAATGCCGGTTTTATTAATGGCAGAGTGACCAGAAAAAACAGTGACGAAGGCTTAGCGCCTAGGTCCATCGCGGCCTCTTCCAGCGTTTCATCTAACTGCGAAAGCCGCGACTGCACCACCACTGCCACATAGGCCATACAAAAAGTAGTATGGGCGATAATAATGGTGCCAATACCACGACCTGCAGGCCAACCGAATGCCCCTTCCATCGCAACAAATAATAATAGCAATGACAGCCCGGTAATTACCTCCGGCATTACCAACGGGGCGGTAATCCAACCAGACAAAATCAACTTGCCACGAAAGCGCCCAAAGCGACTCAGCACTAACCCCGCTATCGTACCCAGCACCATGGCCAACGAAGCACTAATAAAAGCAATCTTAAGACTTAATAAGACCGCATCAATAATTTGTTCATTGCGAAACAGCTCGCCATACCACTTCAACGACCAGCCACCCCATACGGTTACCA
>JAWUYS010000094.1:0-9704 GCA_034110685.1 Neptunomonas sp. | reverse complement strand
ATATGGCTAACACTGCCAGATGTGCCGATTTTGCTCTTGGTTTTTGTAAAGCAGTTACGGACATCGCCAAAGGTGCGGTTTGGGTTGTCAGTAAGGCAGTCAACAATAACCATGCAGTTGCCTGGTCCAAAGCCTTCGTAGCGAGCAGAGGAGAAGTCTTCACCACCACCGCCTTTTGCTTTGTCGATCGCCTTGTCAATTACATGGCTTGGGACTTGATCTTTTTTAGCGCGTTCAATTAAGCCGCGTAGTGTTAGGTTACCGTCTGGGTCAGTACCACCGGCTTTAGCACATACATAAATTTCACGACCATATTTACTATAAATCTTGGCTTTATTATCTGACGTCTTAGCCATGGATTCTTTGCGGTTTTGGTAGGCTCTGCCCATTACGCTGTTCCATTAAAAGTGTTAAAAAACAAATATTACAGATAAGTAATTATATAGGGAACCGCGAATAAGGAGAAAGATTGGATAAGGTGGTAGATATTACCGGGTAATTCTTGGCAGAGACGCATTAGTGGGCCAATCTCTGATGGCTAATTGCCAGTAAATAACAGATAAGAGTATGGTAGAACTCTATAGATTATTGGCATCCTACCCTTTATTGGAGACGTATCATGAAAACACTTCATAAAAATAACTTCTATTGCTGGAGTGTTTTTGATGAAGATCGAAATATCGATTTTCACAGTTATGTGTGGGTTAGACCACAGGGGAATATTGTTTTTGATCCTCTCCCTCAAACAGAACACGATAAACAGCATCTGCTGTCGATGGGTGAGGTGAGTCATATCCTTATCTCTAACTCTGACCATGTTAGAGATGCGCAAGCTTTAGCTGCCAAAACTGGAGCCCAGATATGTGGCCCAGAAGCGGAAAAAGGCAACTTTCCTATTGAGTGTGATCAATGGTTGAGTGCCGACAGCAAGCTGTTAGATGGCTTGGATGTTTATAGTGTTTCAGGCTCAAAAACAGAGGGTGAGTTGGCGTTTGTTGTTGAGGGAGATACCTTGATCACTGGTGACTTGGTGCGAGCGCATTCAGGGGGCAAGCTGTGTATTCTTCCAGACGGAAAATTACAGGATAAAGGGCACGCTGTTTCTTCGATAAAGCAACTGGCAGCTATCCGCGGTATAACTGCCGTGTTGCCAGGAGATGGTTGGCCAATATTCAGGGAAGGCGATGCTGCTTTGGCTGAGCTGGTGGCTTCCTTATCTTAAGATAGCCAGGCCCTGTCTCTATTTAAGGTGGCGCCCGCCATCAACATGCAATGTTCTACCTGTTACGTAACGGCTATGTAGCAGGTAGTTAACGGTTTCAATAACTTCTTGTGTGCCCGGCTCAATTTCCATCAGCGACTTTTTCAGTGTTTTTATCCGATACTCGGCATCATCATCTGGGTTGAACATGATCATTGCGGGTGCAACCGCGTTAACTTTTACTTTAGGTGCTAATAGCGCTGAAAAGGATAGGGTCATGTTTGCTAAAGCAGCTTTACTCGCTGCATAAGCAATGTGTTTTTTACTGCCTTTATCAACCACATAATCGGTAAAATGAATGATGTCGCTAGACTCTTTAAGAGACGATTCTTCAGAGTAAGCTTGTAAGCTATCCATCAATGCTAAGTTGATTTGGTAAGGCGTGTTTACGTGTACTTGCATCATCTTTTCGAGTGTTGTTGCTGGCGATAAGGAATTGCTGTCAGGTAGCCAGTCGGATGCATTATGAATAATGGCACGTAATTGTGGGTGATTAGTTTTTATTGAGTGGGTGAATGCTGTGATTTGCGCATTATCATAAAAATCACAGCAATATAGCTCTGCGCCTAATTGGCGGAGTTCTTCGATGGACTCATATTCTGTTCGGTACGTGCCTATAACTCGCTGGCCTGAGTTTAGTAGGTGTTTTGCTAATGCATAGCCAATACGTTTACCAATACCGGTAATGATAATGGGGGCGCTCATAGAAGATTCCTTAATCACAGTACTTTTCTAATGTCAGCGAAACAGAGTCGGCAAAGCGAAGAGCATGAGGTTTATCAACAGTGACGGAGGCGTATTTAACCCAGGCGTGCTGTGTACAGATATCGAGAACATCAGCGACCAGTTTTTCTAGCAATAAGAAGCGGCCTTCTTCAACATGATGAATCACTTGCTTGGTAATAACCTTGTAGTTGAGCGCTTCTTCTACGTTGTCAGTTTGATAGGCTTTTTCTGCAGGATAATGAATCTTGATATTGATGATAACATCCTGCTGCTTCTCCATTTCATCTTGGTTGAAGCCTATATAAGTGCGTAGCCTTAGATTGGTAATTCGAATGATTGCATCACTTATATTCATAGTGTTATCCGTAAGTTATGTCTTCCTGTATGAGCTTTCCAGTATACATGACCATTATGCGGTGCAGTAGGCTATCGTCAGTACTCCTTATGCTCCTTATTTGATATTTAGAGGTATGGTTTTTTAGTCGAGAGTTTTGCTAAGTTCAGCGCCATGATTATTTAAAAATGAACTACACTTTGTTTTGTATTCATTTTTCATTCAGGTTTATTGATAGCTTTTATTTGCGGATAACGCTGACAGTGGCCGCATATATAGGATCAGGGAAGTTTTTCCATGAAGAATCTAAGTTTTAAATATAAATTGCTGCTGTTGATAGCCCTTCCGGTGCTTATTAGTACAGTGATGCTTTTGAAGCAGGTATTAAATAGCTACTCTGTAAGTCAGCAAAGCGGTGAACTCGCGCTTTATACACAGCTGACAACAGTTAATAGCGCATTGGTACATGAGTTACAAAAAGAGAGAGGGGCAACCGCTGGCTTTCTAGGATCATCGGGTAAGCAGTTTTCGGATGTATTGAGACAGCAGAGGTCAACAACACAAAAGCTCTTGAGTAACTGGCAAGATTTTGTTGATAACAATGATATTGGTAATGCATCACTGCAATCGTTAATGCGGGATGTTAAGCAAAAGCTAAACGATCTGGATTCTGTTAGGGCGCGAGTGAGTTCTTTAGATATTCCGCTCTCTGAAGCGCTAAAATATTACACGGGATTAAATGCAAAGCTACTATCGGCAGGCTCTATTACTGCCAACTTAAGCCAAGATGTAAACCTAACTCGCGCTTCACTAGCCTATTACAACTTCTTGCAAGCAAAAGAGCGTGCAGGAATTGAGCGTGCTGTTTTAAGTAATACATTTGCTGGAGATAAATTCGCAAAGGGGATGTATGAAAAATACATTACGTTAGTGACTGAGCAAGATACCTATAGCCGTATTTTTAATAATTTGGCATCAGATAAGCATACAGTTTTATTCCGTGATCTTTCAAACTCCGGTGTTGTACAGGAAGTCGAAAGGTTAAGAGCGATAGCTTCAGGTCGGGCGGGGACTGGAGGGTTTGATGTTGATTCCAAGCACTGGTTTGGAGAATCGACAAAGCGTATAAACTTACTCAAAAAATTAGAAGATACTTTGGCAGAAGATGTTATTTATGACGCAAACGCTGCTCAAGAACGAGCGTATTCAGCGCTTGTATTTTATATTGTGCTGCTATTTGCATCTCTCTTAGTAGTGGCTTTTATTGCCTTCAGCATTATTCGTGGATTGAACCGTCAGGTGGCTTCGCTATCTTCCGTGATGAGTAAAGTACGCCATGAGCATGACTTACGTTTGCGGGTTGAAGTCTTTAGTCAGGATGAGCTAGGCCACGTAGCTGAAGGTTTAAATGATACGCTTGCTAACTTTTCAAAGGCAATACATCAGCTATCGGGTAGTTGCGATACGTTAGTTATCATCGCCGATGAAACATCTGATGTGGTGGGGCATAGCGTACAGAAATTACAAGAGCAGAGAGAGCGCACCACGCAAGTGGCCGCTGCAGTTGAAGAGATGTCCGCAGCGGTACAAGAAGTTGCAGGTAATACCGCTAATACGGCTGATCAAGCGAATACAGCAAGCCAGATGGCTAATGATGGACATGTGGTTGTGCAGGCGTCTGTCGCGTCTGTTAATAAATTGGCAGATGATGTCAGCTTATTAAGTCAGTTAATCAGTAAGTTGCATGCGAGCAGTACTAACATCTCTAATGTGGTTGAAGTGATTCATCATGTCTCTGACCAAACAGGTTTGCTGGCTTTAAATGCAGCAATTGAAGCGGCACGAGCGGGTGAGCAAGGCCGAGGGTTTGCTGTTGTCGCAGATGAAGTAAGGACGCTAGCGCAGAGACCACAAAAATCGACAGCAGAAATAGCAGCCATTATTCAAGAATTACAAAGTGAAGTGGAGCAAGCGTTTACTTTGGTTGAAGCTAATCATGCGAAGATGCGAGAAACTGTTGATAGCACGCATAATGTTGAAAACTCTTTGGATACTATTGTGCATGCAGTTACGGGCATCATGGATATGTCGGGCCAAATAGCGACTGCTTCTGAAGAGCAAGCGGCAGTTATTCAGGATGTTAGCCACAACTTAACCGTGATAGATGATAACTCTGATGAAGTGGCAACTGCTGCAGGCCAGATATCCAACTCTGCGCAAAGCCTTGCAAAGATGGCGCATGAGCTTAAAGAGCTAGTACACGGCTTCAAAGTATAACCACCATGTGATGTGAGTTAGATAAAAAAGCAGGCACTGATACAATGCCTGCTTTTTATTGCTCACAGCTTACTATCTAGCCCGTTATCATTTAGATAGAAGGATTTATTAGACTGGCACCGGAATGCTAAAAGATTCTTTTACTTCTTCCATGACGATGTAACTTTTTGAGTTTTTCACACCCGGCAGTGTGAGCAGCATGTCCCCTAGTAATGCGCGATACTCAGACATATCTTTTATACGTGCTTTTAGTAGAAAGTCCGAATCCCCTGACACTAGATGACATTCCATAATGTAGGGCAGCTGATTAACGGCCAAGTTAAAACGCTCGAACGCATCAGGTGATTGGTAAGAGAGAGAAATTTCGACAAAAACTAACATACTGTACCCTAGGGCTTCAGGGTTTAGTCTGGCGTGGTAACCTTGTATAAAGCCGTCTTTTTCTAGACGTTTAACCCGTTCAATACAGGGTGTAGTCGATAATCCTACTTTATCTGCAAGGTCGGTGTAGGATATACGCCCATCTTTTTGCAGCTTCGTTAAGATGTTTTTATCGATCCGGTCTAATTTCTTCATTATATAAAATTCTGTTTATTTTTGATTAAGTAGTAAAAGTAACTATTTTTTTCAAATAAAACAATAAAATTTTATTGTTATTTTCATTTATTCTAGTCGTATATCTTGTATCGACTCTGAGAATAAAAATGAAAATATTGGTGTTGGGTAGTGGTGTTATCGGTGTTACAAATGCGTATTATCTAGCAAAGGCTGGTCATGAAGTGACGGTGATTGATCGCCAGCCAGCTGCTGCGTTGGAGACTAGCTATGCAAATGCTGGCCAGATCTCTCCGGGTTATTCTTCTCCTTGGTCTGCTCCAGGTGTGCCGCTTAAAGCGGTGAAATGGATGATGCAAGACCTTGCTCCTTTACGTATTCAACCTGCATTAGATCCTGTGTTATTTAAATGGATGACTAAAATGCTAGGGAACTGTACGGAAGCCGCTTATCGGGTGAATAAATCTCGTATGTTGCGTATTGCTGAGTATAGCCGCGATAGCATGAATGAGCTCAATAACGATGTCGCTATTGATTACGACCAGCGCTTTGGCGGTACATTACAGATTTTTAGAACAGAAAAACAGGTGGCTTCCTCTAAAGCAGATATAGCCATTTTAGATGAATGCGGTGTTAAGTACGAAGTGCTAGATCGTCAAGCGTGTATTGAAAAAGAACCTGCGTTAGCCCATGTAAAAGAGAAAATCATTGGTGGTTTACGTTTGCCAGGTGATGGTACTGGTGATTGCTATAAGTTTACTCAAGGTTTAGTCGCTGAGTGTGAAAAACTAGGTGTTACTTTCAGGTATAACACTGAAGTGAAAGGGCTTGTTAAAGAAGCCGGCGAGATTCAGGGTGTACAGCTGGCAAATGAAGTACTTAAAGCTGACCGTTATGTGATGGCACTGGGTAGCTATAGCCCAATTTTATTGGCAAAAGTGGGCATTAAAATACCGGTATACCCTGTAAAGGGTTACTCACTAACACTGCCTATTATCGATGAAAGTCGTGCACCAGTTTCTACCATTATGGATGAAACTTACAAAATTGCGGTGACACGTTTTGATGACCGCATTCGTGTAGGTGGAACAGCTGAATTAACAGGTTATGATCTTAGCCTGAAAGAAAAGCGCAGAAATAATGTAGATTTTGTTGTGAGTGACCTGTTCTCGGGTGGTGGTGACTTGTCTAAGGCTGAGTTTTGGACAGGTCTGCGTCCAATGACGCCAGATGGTACACCTGTGTTAGGTGCTACTAAGTATTCTAATCTTTATCTGAATACTGGGCACGGAACTCTTGGTTGGACAATGGCCGTCGGTTCTGCTCGTTTTGTGACCGATTTAATCATCGGACGCAAGACAGACATTGATCCATCAGGGCTTGGCATAGAAAGATATGTTTAAAAAAAGTGTCTGACCCATTATTGTTATGCTTTTGAACTACATGACCCAACATAATTATTTTAAAGAGAGCTTATTATGAATCGCAGCATTATTTCTACAGATAAAGCGCCAGCAGCTATCGGAACGTATTCTCAGGCCGTTAAAGCAGGTAACACAGTATATATTTCTGGTCAGATTCCATTGGATCCAGACACCATGGAAATGGTAACAGAGTCTTTTGAAGCACAGGCTGTTCGTGTATTTGAAAACATGAAGGCGATTGCAGAGGCTTCAGGTGGTTCTTTTTCAGATGTGGTTAAACTCACTATCTTACTTTCTGACCTTAAGTATTTTGCTCAGGTTAACGAAGTTATGGCGCGTTATTTCTCTGAACCATACCCAGCACGTGCTGCTTTTGCAGTAAAAGCATTGCCTAAAGATGCTGATATCGAAGTTGAATCTATCATGGTTATCGCAGAGTAATTCTGGTTTAGCTCAATACTGAAAAGGGGATACCTATGGGGCGGGCAACACGGGCGATTATTGATTTATCGGCTATCTGTCAGAATTATCGTTTGGCAAAATCATTAACTGCGGGTGCTGATGCTGTCGCTGTGATTAAGGCTGATGCATACGGTCATGGTGCTGTACGTGTTGCTTTATCTATGGAGCCTGAAGTGCCTGCGTTTGGGGTGGCTTGTATAGAAGAGGCCATTGAAATACGTGATGCAGGCGTGCAGAAACCTATCTTATTGTTAGAAGGTTTCTTTACGGCTGATGAGCTAGCTACTATTGCAGAGAAAAATTTCTGGACGGCTATTCACCGTGTAGAGCAGATCGCAATGCTAGAAGAGGCTCAGCTAGTAGCACCTGTTAAAGTTTGGCTTAAATTAGACTCGGGTATGCACCGTTTAGGCTTGGATGCTCCAGACTATCGACAAGCATATGAGCGTTTGCAAGTATGTAAGAATGTTTCTGAGATCGTCCTAATGAGCCATTTGGCATGTGCGGATGAGCTGGATAAGCCTCATACCATGCAGCAGGCAGCGTTATTTGATCAAACGGTTGAGGGTATTTCTGCGCCTCATAGTATTGCTAATTCTCCAGCAACGCTGGCATGGCCTGCTTTGCATCGTGACTGGATTCGCCCTGGCTTAATGCTGTACGGCGCGTCACCATTTGAAAGCTCTCAAGCTAATGCGGATAAGCTATTGGCGGCAATGACACTTGAGAGTGAAGTGATTGCTGTGCATGATTTGAAAGCAGGAGAGGCTGTTGGTTATGCGGCTTCTTATGTATGTGAAGAAAATACACGCGTAGGAACTGTGGCGATTGGTTATGGTGACGGTTATTCGCGCCATGCTGGCACGGGAACGCCTGTGATTGTGAATGGTCAGCGCACCAAAATTATTGGTCGTGTATCTATGGATATGTGCGCAATAGACCTAACAGGGCTGACAAATGTGGATGTTGGATCAAAAGTAGAGTTGTGGGGGGCGCAATTAAGTGTCAATGAAGTAGCACGCCACTGCGGCACTATTCCCTATACTTTGTTTACCGGTATTACCAGAAGAGTCCCAAGGCATTACATTTAATAGAATGTAAAAGCTTTTACTTAGAACCCCGATGATTCAATCGGGGTTTTTTATTGCTGCGATGACTACTTACTTTTCTGGTGCGTGAAATAGTAAGAATAGATCAACTAAAATATCAGGTATTTCGTTAGCCATTTGTTCTGTTACAGCGCTATTTTTACGAATATCTTTGAATTCTTTTTCATCAAATAGATTTGAAACAACCATGATAGGTAGCATCAATTCAGCAACTGTTTCTTCTTTAGATGTGCCTTCTGAGAACCACTCGTCTTCGTTAAGAAAGACGCCTTCCATAAAGGCTTGTGCCCAAATCTCAAGCTCGGATTCTTCATTTTTTGTTTCTAGTGTAAGTTCGCAAGGCATGCCGAGTTCGCTGTCGTTGCTTAAGTCACTGTAAATTGAGTTTTTCCAGCGATTCAACGTGCTAGTGATCTCTTTTTCTTGTTCAGCAGAAGTCCATTTAGGTACTCCATCAAATAAAACGTCCATCCATTCCTCTTCAGCGGCAGAAACAGGACTAATATTGAGCGCGCATAGGAAACCATGAATGCCGATAAGATCAAGAGAATCTTCTGATACAACGTCTGAAAAGATGAAAGTTTCTAGACGATCGAGTTCATCATCGGATAAAGGAGCACTATTTAATGTACTTTGCATATTCGGGTTTCCTAAAAGAAAGGCAGTTTTCGCTATTCTACTCCTAGACGAATGCGTAGTCAGTGATAATTTGAGATGACAGTGGTCTAGCCTTTACGGATAATCAGCGGATGACGAATAAAACCCTCCATGTGTTAAAAGAAATATTTGGTTATGACCAGTTCCGAGCACCTCAAGACGAGGTGATTCAGAGCTTGTTGGATAACCGTGATGCTTTAGTGATTATGCCAACGGGTGGAGGAAAGTCGCTCTGCTATCAATTGCCAGCCTTGTTACGTTCTGGGACAGCGTTGGTTGTATCACCACTCATTGCTCTAATGTATGACCAGGTTACGGCGCTATCTCAATTGGGAGTTAGAGCTGCTTGTCTTAATTCATCGCTGGATTATGTGATTCAAACAGAGGTTGAGCAGGCACTACTTAGTGGCCAGTTGGATCTGTTGTATATTGCACCAGAGCGGCTGACGCAGCCAAAAACACTGGCACTATTACGACAGTGTGAAATTGCTCTTTTTGCTATTGATGAGGCACATTGCGTGTCGCAGTGGGGGCATGACTTTAGGCCTGAATATTTAAAGCTAGCATCATTGGCCGATTCATTCCCTGATGTACCACGTATTGCGTTAACCGCCACTGCTGACCCGCGAACACAGCAAGAGATTGTTGATCGCTTAGGGCTGCATAATGCGCGTATCTTTATTCAAGGTTTTGATCGTCCTAATATTCGTTATCGTATCGGTCAGAAGAATCGTGCGCGTGAACAATTACTCTCTTTTCTCAAGCAAGAACACCCCAATGATGCAGGTATTGTTTACTGTTTATCACGTAAAAGTGTTGAAGAAACGGCGGCTTGGCTGACGGAGCGAGGCTTTAATGCGTTGCCATATCATGCCGGACTCTCTACTGATTTGAATAAC
>JAWUYS010000093.1:0-23534 GCA_034110685.1 Neptunomonas sp. | reverse complement strand
ACCCTCCCATTGCGTACTTAATCCAACGATTATGTACCTGTACAAGCAAGTAATACATAAGCGGAATAACCATTAAACAGGCTAGTGCTAACTCATTATTATCTTCTATAAAAGAGCCTGCAGGCCCCCACACGCGGAACGAACCACCCGTCATTATGGTGAAGACGCCGCCTTTAATACTATAAAATCCGATGGAAAGAGCAATAACCCAAATCAGCTTATTTAATCGTTCTTGGTTAGTAATTAGCGCCATGGTTAAGAAAGTGAATATTTGTATCTTAATGATTCGTATATATTGCTCAGCAGCAAAGTCCGGATATATAGCAAAATAGGTCGTTAACGATGCCCATATTAAAAATAAAACCCAAACAATAACTGTTCCATTAAACGGTATGCTTTGCCTATCTTTATTAAATATAAACGCCATAAAGATGACAATGGCAATCACCTGTGCAAATGGCATATCGTAAGCAAAACCATAAGCCAATCTATGCGGGTTCATATAGCTTAACCAAGACCATATCAGTATTCCGATGTAGGGCCTGCGTAAAATAAATGGAATGCTCCCAAATACAATCAGTGTTATGAGAATATCACGCATGCGAATCCGCTATTTTTGTGTATAGGTTAATTTGATTTTCTACCGTTTGGTCCCATGAGAATTTTTTCGCGTACTCTCGTGTTAGATTTCTATCTATATTTAGTGATAAAGCCTCACTAATAGCCTTAACTAGACCAGAAGAGTTACGCTCTTTTACTAACACACCTGCTTCCGGAGATTTAACGAGTTCAGGAGTCCCGCCAACATTTGTTGCTGCAACGGGAGCGCCACAAGCAATAGCTTATAATAGGACATTCGCCCAACCTTCACGACTGGAAGCCAGAACAAGCAAATCAGCTGCACTGTATAATTCAACTAGATCTGGTTGCTTTAACGTTCCCATAAAACGAACCCGCTCTGATAAACCCAGTGACTCAGCAAGTGCTTTGAGAGACTTATCCAACTCACCGCCACCCACAATTATGAGTTCGCAGCCAGGAAGGTCTAACAGGCTTTTTATAATGAGGTCGTGGCCTTTCAATTCTGTTAAATTACCCACACTTAAAAGTGTTGTTCTTTCTAACGAGTAATTTTTACGCATTTGTTGATAATTTTTTGGAGAAAACAAAACATCATCAACACCATTTCTTAAAACATGTATTTTTTCAGCTTCAGCACCTAAACTCACCATTTTTTCTTTTAGTGCTGAAGAGACTGTAATAGACGCTTGAGCTTTTGAAGCGGCCCATAAAATCATTTTTCTTGGCAATGAATAATTGGGAATTAGATTTATGTCTGATCCCCTCGCTGAAATAACAAATGGCAACTTCAAAAAGTATGAAGCGATAGCAACGGCAACACCATCTGGATAAAAGTAATGAGCATCGATTAAATCAAACTCATAGCCCTGTTTTCGAACCTTAATAATAGTAATGAAAATAGCTAGTGCTAAGAAAAATGGAGTAAGTAGCATTCCAATTTTCGGAATAACCAAATAACGCGGGTGATATATATCTACCCCACTTCTCTGTTCTTTCGCCGGCACATCGGCATACTGCGAATATTGACTGAAATATTTACTTCTAATAGGAAACCAAGGCACAGGCGCAACAACGACTGCGTTAGCTTCGCCGGTTTCCAGAATTTTCTTCAACCTTGTTTCTACAAAAATCCCATGACGATGCTGAACACTATTAGGAAATAATGTAGTAACTACGAGTAAATTAACCATTATCCGTTTTTATAGATCTTAGGGTACACGTGTTGATATTGGCCTACACTCACAGGCCAATTCCGTTGCTCTTCTACATATTTCCTTCCTTGTTGCTTGAAGGAGTCCCAATCATCAGTTTGCTCCAGCATCTCAAGCACAACCCGAGCAAGGTCTTGTTTATCACCTGCTTTAAACAAACGCCCCGTTTTACCATCATCTATCAGTTCTTTATGCCCACCAACATCTGATGCTACCACTAGCTTTCCTTGAGCCATTGCTTCGAGCGGTTTTAAAGGTGTTACTAGTTCCGTTAAACGCATCGCCAAACGAGGATATATAAATATATCAACCAAGCTATAGTAGGATTGCACTTCGGTATGCGGAACACGTCCTGTTGTCACCACGTATTGTTCTAAATTCAATGACTTAATCTTACTTTCTATTAAGTCATTTTGTGGCCCACCACCTACCAACAACAAACGAATGTCCGGATTTTTACTAATCATCTCAGGCAGTGCATCGAGTAACAGAAGCAGGCCCTCATAAGCATAAAATGAGCCTATAAACCCTAAAACTTTTTTATCCTGCAGCTGTAATTTTTCTGTTAAAGCCTGGTCACTGTGGGTTATTACACTAAATTTATCTATATCAACAGCATTAGGAATCACTGTTATTTTTTCGTTAGCAATGCCTCTACCTACGATATCTTTGCGCAGCCCTTCGCAAATAGTTGTCACCGCATTAGCATTTTTAAATACGTCGGTTTCCAGCGCCCTTGTCAGCTTATATCGGACACCGTCTTCTTTACAGGTACCGTGATCTACTGCAGCATCTTCCCAGAATCCTCGGCACTCATAAACGACCGGTATACCATACTTCTTCCCTGCTCTAAGTGCGGCAACACCTGTTAGCGCAGGAGAGTGGGCATGTAGGATATCCGGCTTTGTTTCTTCTATGACTTCACAGACTCTTTTTGTTAGCTGATCAATAATTGATAACTGATTGAGTAATGGCAACTTATCTAGGAAAGATGACTTAGCAGGCGTTCTATAAAACAAAAACTCTTCTACACTTTCTACAGGCGCAGAGTCTAGCGTGTGCTTACCAGACGTAACATGTACTGTTTCCCACCCTAATACACGCTGCTGCTTTAAAATTGAGCGAGTGCGAAATGTATAACCACTGTGTAGTGGAATAGAGTGGTCTAGAATGTGTAAAATTTTCACGTATTACCTTTCCCTTATATTTGTATCAAGCCGCAATATCGAGTTCACGTTCAAGGAATGCATTAAACATTAGCAAAGTCCAAATAATCACACTGTAGTCCCGTGCTCCACTTTGATGCTGTTTAATCACCTGCTCGATAAACTCCATATTAAAAAGACCACTCTGGCGTATGGTATCGCCTAGCAAACTTTCATTTACTTTCTCTTTTAGTGGCCCTCTGAACCATTTTGCAAGAGGAACACCAAATCCCATCTTGGCACGATACAGCACGTCATTAGGGAGGTATGGTTCCAGTGATTTTTTAAGTGCGTACTTCCCTTCTTGCCCTTTTAGCTTGAGATTTGACGGTAAGCCTGAGACCCACTCGATGAATTTATGATCTAATAGCGGTACCCGAACTTCAAGCGCATGCGCCATACTCGCTCGATCCACCTTGGTAAGAATGTCGCCGACTAAATAGGTTTTCATATCTAAATATTGAATAAGTGATAACGGGTCTTGTGTTGGTGCTTTTGCCACGTATTCATTAAATACTTCTATCGATTTATAACCTTTTAGAGCAGTTTTTAATTTATCGCTAAATAACTGATCACGCTGCTCTTCTGATAACAAAGAAACCGTATGCAAATACGCTTCTACCGAGCTTCTTGCCAACCCCTGAAAGGTGGTTTTTGCTCTAAATACTCGAGGCGCCCAATCAGCTTTAGGATAAAGCTTGCCTAACATACCAAATACTGGCTTTCTGATACTCAGCGGTATGGCTGCTCGTAGTTTTTCTTCATTCATGTGCCAACGATAACGACGGTAGCCGGCAAAGTTTTCATCGCCACCATCACCAGATAAAGCTACGGTAACCTGCTTTTTCGCAAGCTGGCATACTCGATAAGTCGGTATAGCTGAACTATCAGCATAAGGTTCGTCGTATAAATCAGCCAATGTATCTAACAGATCGAAGTCATCACTACCAACAAGCCCTTCAAAGTGATCTGTTTTATATTGATCCGCTACCTGCTTAGCAAATTCTGTTTCATTAAACTGCTTTACATCAAAACCTATCGCACAGGTATGTACTGGCTTTTCTTGTAACTGAGCCATCATGGCAACAATCGCGCTAGAGTCCACACCGCCAGACAAGAAAGCGCCTAATGGAACCTCTGCAACCATACGTACATTAACTGCATCTCTCATACGCTCAATAAGCTCTGCTTTTAAGCTTTCTTCTGATGCATAATCGACAGGTGTAAACGGTATATCCCAATATTCTTTTGGTTCAATCACACTTGAACCATGTTTGATTAATAACGTATAGCCAGGACGAAGCTTGTAAACCTCTTTAAAAATTGTCTTTGGTTCAGGTACATAACCAAACGTAAAATAGTTCTCTATAGAGGTTGGATCAATTTCCCGAGGTAAGTTTTCAAGGGTTTTGAGTGCCTTTAACTCTGAGCTAAAAGCAAATGATCCATCAGGTAACGAAGTATAAAATAAAGGTTTTATCCCCAAACGATCCCTGGCAAGAAAGAGTGTTTGCTGATTCCTATCCCAGATAGCAAATGCAAACATCCCTCTAAAGCGCTCAACACATGCTTCGCCCCACTCCTCCCAAGCATGAACAATCACTTCAGTATCACAATGCGTCTTGAATTGATGTCCACAAGCTTTTAACTCTTCAGAAAGCTCAGGAAAATTATAGATTTCACCATTGTATGTAACGACGACAGAACCATCTTCGTTAAACAAAGGTTGCTGGCCGCTAGACAGGTCAATAATAGATAAACGACGATGCCCAAAACCTACTCCAGGCTCGATATGGATTCCGCCTTCATCCGGGCCCCGATGGAATTGGGTTTCATTCATCCGTGAAATAAGCTCACGCGAGAACTCTCTTTTACCTGCTAAATCGAAAACGCCAACGATTCCACACATCGATTTCTAATATCCTTTTCTATTCTTGCTCTAAATGACTTGCTGCTGATTTACTTCAACAACTCATCATAAACTGCTAAGTAATTGGCTACGGTTATATCCCAATGAAACTGCTTCTGTACTTTCGCTAAGCCAGCAGCGCCCATTGCGGATAATTTGTCTTTGTCGTTGGCGATATCTAATAAAACTCGCGCCAGCTCTTCACTATTGCCTACAGGTACTAATACACCTGTATTCTGATCGTCTACAAGCTCTGGATTACCGCCCACCCGTGTCGCTATAACCGGCAAGCCTGTCGCCATCGCTTCTAATACTGTATTTGATATACCTTCACCCAAAGATGGTAATACAAATATATCCATCGATCTAAGTAAGGCCGGTATATCCTTTCTATCCCCCGCCAACCAAACTTTTTCGTCTAAACCTAAGTCATGAACCTGCTCTTTTAATGCTGCAAAAAGTGGCCCATCACCGACGATCACTAATCGCAATTTATCCGAAATATCAGAACCACTTTTAACAAGAAGATCGAATGCTTTTAAAAGAGTGAGTTGATCTTTAACTGCGGCAATCCGGCCCACAGTACCTATAATCAAATAGTCTTTTGCAAGCTCAGGTGGTAGAACATCTGTTTTCACGGAGTCGTCTAGTTGAATGAAGCGTGTTAAATCAACACCATTGTATAACTGCTCAACTTTCTCTCTGGGAATGTTTACTGTCGTTAAAAGCCAATTTTCTAAATCCTTACTGACTGCAATATAGCGATGTATCACATAACTCATAACCTTTCTTAAACGGTTATATTTTTTATTCTGACCGTGTAAATCGTAAATATCCCGACCATGTTCTCCGTGAACACGTTTAACACCAGGTAGCAAAAGAGTAAGAGCTTGCATCTCTAACGCAGCAAGGTTTCTAGTATGTACTAGATCTGGTTTAAGCTGCCAAAGCAGTTTCTGGAGTCGCCAGTACACACCTAGATCATGACCTTCACGTTTATGCAGTTCGATTACTTTAACGTCTGGAGCCGTTATCCGTTTCGCGAAATCAGTAGCATGCGTCAAGCAAATAATGACATGTTTATACCGCTCTGGTGGCATACGATTAATAATGTTAACTAAACCGTTTTCTAATCCGCCAGTCCCCAAAGCATAAATAATATGAACGATTAGCGGCGGCTTATTTTTAGTACTCATTGCGAGTTAGCCACTTTACTATCTACAGATTTCTCTACATTGGGTAACAAACTTTTTACAAAGCTTTGCAGTACAACCACTTGATCCGCAGAATCTATATTCTCATTAAATTCCATAGCGACAATGATTTCGCCTTCATCTTGGCGACCAAACGTTAATCTATTAAATCCTTCAAGAAGCTTCGCTACATACTTATTAGAAGTGTAACGCTCACCAATTCGGTACCATGACCAAATCAATAGTTGTTTATTTCCACCTTTCAACAAGGTTTCTTTCACTTCTATTGTTCTGGTGGCAAGAGTCAGCTCTCTTCTATCATTTCCTACAATTCGCCATTCACTTTGCTCAGGATCCAGCAATGTATTCTGTGAATTAATCAGCTCTACATTATCTTGTTTTTCGAATAAATATTGTAAGTAAACAGCTACTTTAAAACCGTCTTTTTCGAAAAACTGTTCAAGCTTTTCTGTTCCTCGGTTTGAAGGTTTCCAAGCCCAGGCGGCTTGATCTGATGAACGCCAAGCAGCAACATCCTCTAGAGCTAACATTTTAGTAGAGCCACCTGAAGAATGTTCACTTTCATCTATAACATATGCTAATGCTGGCCATACACCGATTAGACAAATGGTAAGAACTGCAATCGGTACCGTCTTACTAAAAGTATATTGTTTACTACTAGCAGAAATCGAAGGTTCAATATGCTCAGTACTATCAACATCATCCCTAAACCTTGCACCAATCGTAATCATTATAAAAATGACAATACCGAAGAACACCCAGCCATAAACCAAATGATCAACACCTGTCGCAATCGTCATATCACTAACATGCCCAAGCATTACGATAATATATGCCCTAAGACCATTAGCGATAATAGGAACTATGATTGAAACAATAATGAATATAAAACGCTTTTTAGCACTGCTATAAGTCAAATAAGAATACAAACAGCCCAAAGTAACAGAAGCAATCAAATACCTGATACCACTGCAAGCCTCAACTACCGACCAGTTCCCAGAAGGCAATGTAAAAAACAGTCCTTCTCTATAAACAGGAATGCCCGTCAATCTTATCAAGCCGATCGTAAAGTCAGCTGTAAACTCCATCATCCCTGGCACCAAATCTTCGCCGAAAGGCACCATGAATATTAAAAATGCTAACGGAAACGCTATTACCCATGTCGTTCTGTTTCCAAGTATCGCCCACACACCGGCAACAAATGCAGCCACCCATGCAAGCTGCTGTACTACAAGCGCATCGACTAAGTAGCCGAAAAGCCATAAAAAACCTACAGCAAAGAGTACTGCCATACCTTGCCAAGAAGGCTCGGGAGTCATAGCCTTCAGATGAGCTCTCTTTTCCCAAACCAACCAAATAGAGATAGGCAATATAAGAAAAGCATGTGTAAATGTTTCTGAGCGGCTCCAAATCGACACCATGGATTCTACAGTGTCATAAAAAAAGGCCGTTAATAATAGAAGGTAAACAACAACCACTGGAAAGAAATAACGCCATGAAGTACGTGTTGATATAACCATATTCTCTTTGGCTGCACTCGTCATACGTGCTTCTCCTGCTGAACCTTATTTAGCAGCTCCATTACTATTGGAAGGCTTTCACTCCAATTAAAATCTTTTGTGACCGTACGCCTCGCTGCTAGGCCAATATCATTGTAGCTATTATCACGTAGCGCGCTAATAACGCTGACATACTCTTTTGCCGTATTGGCAATCAGCACGTCGGTACCATGCTGTGCATTAATTCCTTCTAGCCCCATATCACTAACGATAACCGGCCTTTCCATAGACATAGCTTCCAATACTTTATTTTGTACACCACGGGCTATTCTCATGGGAGCTATACAAACATAAGCATGATGAATATAAGGCCTAATATCTTCAACACGACCGGTAACAACAACGCCTTCTAACACGCCTAGTTGCACTACTTTATCGCTGGGTTTACTGCCGACTATATAAAAACAAAACCTTGTGTCTATCTTTCTGATTTCTGGCAACACATCACTTACAAACCAACTTACTGCATCAATATTGGGCCAATAATCCATCGCCCCTGTAAAAACTATAGGAAGTGTGCCTTCTTCATATGGAAGGGGATAATCTTCAGACGGAGAGAAATATTCGCTATCTACACCATTATTGTAATAACCAACTTTGTGTGCATCGCTTGGCATTTTTTTCTTAAACATTTCTGCTTCAGGTGAAGATACGAATAAGCAAGCGTCAAAGTTTTCCACTGCGAATTTTTCATACTGCAATAAAGTCTTCGCTTCTCTGCGGTATACCCAACTTAAAGGCCAGGACTTCATACTGGAATACTGCAGCCATTTATCTGAATCAATATCTACTATATCAATTATTTTATTATCTAAGTTCAGTTTTGGGTCGCTTAAAAACTGCGCCATGACTGAAGATACTGCCATCGCCTTAGTAATATCATGATCAGCGACTATTGAACGTACCCATTTCTGCAGCTCATTACTCTTATAATAAGGTACTGATAGTGCCTCACCTGTAATAAAGCCTTGCATGCATTTTAGCTTTGCACGTAACGGGTTCAGCTCTACAAAAGTACACTCTTCACAAATAGCTTCCACATCTTTAACGTATTGCCAGTCCATTGGGTCATCAACAAAGGCGCCCAAATAAACTCTGTAGTGACTAGCTAAAAACTTTAATAGGTGGAATGCACGAATTTTATCCCCTTTATTAGGTGGGTACGGAATTCGATGGCATAAAAGTAATAGCGCAGGCTTCATTAACCTAAGCTCCTAGACAATAAAGGACCTAGCTTATTTGCTATCGGTACAGGCAATTTTTTCCAAGCATCAATGAATAATTTATACTTAGGGTTATTCGGGTTTACTTCCGGAATGGAGGTCGCCTTTACAAGGTAATATTCATAGTGCAACAGCTCCGGCTCAAAGCCCCACCCTTTTTTAAATAGAAAAGGACCCGTTCCTTCTTTGCTTCGCCCGAAATCAAATAATCTTACACCCTCATCGCTTGCACGCCGCATTAACTCCCAATACATGAAATCATGTGCCTTATGAGTTTTAGCTGAATCATAGCTGCCTGCATAATAGGGTAAAACTTGGTCTTTAAAATAAAAGCTCATCAAGCCGGCAACATCTTCACCGTCATGAGTAATCATTAAGACTCGGCAATCCTCTTTAAAAACCTCTCGAAGAATACGGAAATACTTTGCTGAGAACACAGGGGTCCCTAGATTTCGAACACTTTCAGCATACGTATTATAAACACGTTCCCAACCATCATCTGCTTCACTTGACAGCCCTGCCTTAATGCCTTGGCGAATCATCGCGCGACGTTTTCTAGGGATACTCAGCATATTCGCTTCGTTATCACCTGTAATTTCTTTTCGAAACGTATAATAAAGCGCTTTAGTCGGCCAGTCTTGACTCGATGCGGTCGTGTTTCGTAACTCTAGAGCATCTACTTTTAAGTCATCTGCAAGACGCGATGCGGCATCAATTAAGCGTGTTGCCACTTCATCGCTATCTGCAACCACCCCTCCATAAACACAAAAAGGAAGTGATACTAAATTATTACCAAAGAGCATACTTTTAACATGAGCTAGAGGTAAAACTCCCTCAATAACTCCATCTCTTTCTGCAAATAGAAAGTGAGTGTTATGCCCGAATGCCCTTTCAAGCACCTCTTTCCAGCCTGCGCGATGAAAAAAGGTCGAATGGTCACTTTTTTCAACATATGCATCCCATTTAGCAATGTCTTTGCTTTGTAATGCCAAGACCTCGAGACTCATAGGTACTCCGTTACTTTTCTTGCAGAAGTTTTTATACGTTCTACATATATAATTTAAGAATTCATAAAGATTATACTTTTCGCTTAATTAGCGAAGCTTAGTATGATCCAAAAAGATTTCATCCATACGACCCCAACGAAAGTCCTGTAACAGATCCTCTAACCGGCCATGCATCTTATTCAAATTAAGATAATGTCTGAATTTTGTTTTAAAGGAGAGCCCATCAATTTTAGGCTGATAAGGATCGATCTCCCATGGATGAAAATAAAAGTTACATGGCATATTTTCATCCTGGTTAACCTGCTTCAGTGCCCAGCGGGTAAAAGCATATGGAAATAAGCGAAACCAACCTCCACCACCGCAATTAATATTCCTGTTAAAAACTGGCACAGTCGTAACAGGTATTTCCAGCAAGCGACCTTGCGCTGCCTCAAATGCAAATCGTGATGCATCGGGCATTCCATAGTGATCATGCTTGATAGGAACAATACTGGAGCTATATAAATGACCTTCATCCGCAAGAATATCTAACGCCCAAAGGTTTTTTTCGCATATCGAATAGCTAGGCGCTCGATAACCTTTTATTACATGCCCAGATACATCTTCCAACATAGACTTAGCACGGCTTATATCTTGACGAAACTCACTCTTACTCTGACTAGTAGCACGCTGGTGATCCCATCCATGGCTTGCTAACTCATGACCCTGCTCAACAATACGATGAATCATTGCTGGATAACGTTCAGCTAACCAACCTAATGTAAAAAAAGTAGCTTTAACATTGTGTGAAGCAAACAAGGTCAAAATACGATCTGTATTTTCTTCTACTCTACTAGAATGACTAGCCCAGTCGTCGCGTGAAATATTTTTTTCGAAAGCAGACACTTGAAAATAGTCTTCTACATCAACTGTCATTGCATTTACAATTGGCCCTATCATTTCAGACATTTACTTCACTCATAACATTTGCCTTAGCATTTGACTTAACAATTATTACAAAAGTGGCTTATCTAAGCCGCTTCACTACGAATGCCTTACAAGCAAGCTAGTCACATAAGTTTGGGGTGCTATAGAGTTGTAGTAAAAGATAATTGCAGGCGATTTTCTTGGTAATCGTTAGTAAGGTCGTCAGACTCTCTATCGATAAAGCGATAAGTAAATTTCAAGCGACTATCCTTACCTAACTTACGAGCTAATCCCGCACTATATTCAGATGTAATAGCATCGTCATTACCTTCACGCTGCTGCCGACTCAGCACATAACCTAAATCCATATCCAACACACTTGATAAACGCCGACTTGCTGAAGCATTATACTTCTCCAACGTTTCATCGGCCTGACCACTTTCAAACTTTTGAATTGAGTGACTAGCACCAACAGTTAACGAGCTACGCTTGCCTGTTAATGTATAAGACAATTGAAATTTCTCATTAACAAAAACACCATCAGCGATATTAAATGTCGAGTTTGTAAGAGGTAGCGGATCTCCAGTAATCGGGTCAATTGCTTGCCCAGCAGCATTAGTTGTATTGAAGGCGTTCTGCTCACTCAACAACGATGCCGAGTCTGTGAGTTCCCGAGAATAGCTTGCAGAGAAAAGACTCCTGCGGCTACGGTGCGTGAAATCTAAAGTGGGAGTACTACCAAAAAATCGATCGCCATAACCTATATTCAAAGAAGTTCGACTGCTAGGAGTCCAGACAGCGGACACATCCCAACGAACCCCATCATTATCAGTTCTCTGAGTATCAAATTCATTCCATTCAAACCCAGTAGATCCACGAACTTGCCAAGAACGATTAAATTTATAACCTAAATTCGCATCCGTTGATAACAACTCACTACTTGAATCACCACCTGAATCTTTATAGTTAAGAGCTCCACCCCATGTGATCTGAGTAAAATCAGTACCATTGTTTACACTTAAGACAAAAGCCTGACTGCTACTATCACCAACATCATTATCACTGTTTAACTGGTAGTTATGCGTGTAACGACCTGTAAGCTCAGCAACGCCTTTATAGCGCTGAGTAAAGTGCGGGCTAATCTGGTAGTTATAGGTATTGGTCGTATTCTCGGTATCATTAAGCCGGTCCGTACCACTTGGGCGAAAAGCATCAATAGTATTTTGCGTAATATTTGCCGACGCATCTACGAACAAAAAGTCTTCTACTAATTCTACATCAGCATTCGCACCTAAACGCGGATTAAATGAGCTTGACGAGCCACTACTATTATTAGCCTCTAAAGAAGCATTTAAAGTCAGGTTCGCTCGCCCCCCTTTCCCTTGAAGAGAGAGGTTGGGCGTTACTGTAGTTATCAGCTCACTTCGCTGCTGATCATGTGAAAGATCAGCATTATCAGTATAGATTTCACTTAGAGTAACTGATTTAGTTGATTTCCAGTCAGCTGCACTAACGCTGACCGAGACAGCTCCACCAAGCAGCGCACCAAGCGCCAATACGTTATTTAGTTTGCGAGACATTATTCAACAATCCTTTATTTCACCGCAACAGTTTGGTTTTCACCTTGCCTTCCACCATAACCATATCCATATCCATAACCATAGCCTCCAGCGGTTTGACGCTGAGATTTATTTAGCACCATACCAACAATACTATCGCTACTAAGATGCTGTAAAGCTTCAACTACCGCCTCTTGAGAGGTTTGTTCAGCAGCAACAATAAAAGCGATTTGCCCCATAAAGTTTGATAAAACCCGAGCTTCAGTCGTTAATAAGAGCGGCGGCGAATCAAAAACAATGACACGATCAGAGTAGCGCTTCGATATCTCGAGCATCAATGCACGCATATTCTCACTGGCTAAGAGCTCTGTAGAACGCTGGTGCAAATTACCCGCTGGCAAAATACGCAAATTAGGAATATTAGATTTTAGAACTACGTCCTGAAACTTAATGCCCTTGTTTTCTAAAAGATCTATCAGGCCTGGCGCCTCATCAGGAACACCCAGCAATTCACCTGCGGCTGCTTTAGAAACATCAGCATCCACAAAAAGAACTGATTTATCCTGCTCCATTGCGATACTCATTGCTAAATTAATAGCGGAGAATGTTTTACCTTCCCCAGAAAGAGCGCTAGCGACCATAACTAAATTAGCATGCTCGACTTGAGCAGCCCCTTCTCCTTCGATATTAAGAAGGAGCGGGCGCTTAATCGCACGGTATTCTTCGGCAATCGGGGTTCTTGGCGCATTTGGAGTAACCATACCTAACGCACTTAAGCGCGCCAAAGGTATGTGAACGATGCTATCGACTAATGCAGGGGTAATTTTTGCATCAGCAGTACCCTTGTATTGCTTCTTATCGTCATGTGGAACTAGCTTTTTTTCTATAGGTACGGCTATCGGTGTCTCCTTAAGAGGAGATGCATCACGCTTTTCAACGCTCGCTTTCGGATCTAGCTTTTGTATAGCTCTTTCTATAATACTCATACAAACACCATCCTTAAGTAACCATCAACCCCAGCCACAAGAAAATCCATCCCATGAAATACAGAAATACCTATATAGACCACAAATAGAAAGGCAACCAGAGAAAAGAACGCAAGGTTATTTCTAAGCGCTTTTCGCTTTAACAGAGGAGAATCAAGCATTCTCACCGTCCCAAGCACCGGAAGACCAGTAACCTGCGCCAATGTTGCTCGATTACTAATAACTGGACGAAATAGAGATACCAACAAAGCCATACCCAGTCCGCCACCAAGCGCAAGCACTAACACCGCTGCGTTCATTAATGTTTTGTTAGGCTCATTTGGGCGCTGAGGAACAAATGGAGGATCAATCACGCGAAATTTAACGTCATTTGCTTGCTGGCCAACATTTTCCGAAATCAATGCAGATTCCCGTCGACTCAATAAAGTTTTATGCTGCTGTGAAATAACATCATAATCGCGATCAAGCTGTTGAAGCTCACCTTCAATCAAGGGAATGTTATCAACTTTTTGAGCAAGCTCTTTCACCCGTTTCTGATACTCCTCAACTCGCGTTCCAAGCTCGGCTTCAGATGCTTCTGTTTCAGCAAGCATACTACGCATCTGCTGATATACAGGACTATCTAACAAACCAGAAAACTGATCAGGCAGCGACGCCTTAACCTTTGCTTCCTCAGACCGTTTTTGCGCTTTTAAAGAAGCTATCATATCGTTTGTCTGCTGAACATCCGGGTGCTTCCTTGTATACTTCAGCAACAAACCATCTAAGGACCCCTCCAATGAAGCAATCCTGCCTTCAAGAGCCCTAATTTCAGGTGAGTTTTCAATTTGACTTGACAAGAAAACAGGTTCCTCACCCTCAATTTGACGCTTCAGCTCATCACGACGCGTCCCCAATTCCCTAAGCTGAAGCTGAGCTATTTCTAACTTATTAGTTTCACCTTCTAAACGCTTATAATAACCACCCGTTTCTCCAGGAAGTATTCCAACATTGCGCTGCTTAAAGTCTGCCAAGCGTTTTTCAGCGTCAACAAGGCGCTGTTCATAATCGGCAATTTGGCGATCTAAAAACTCTTGCGCACCAGAGCTATCTTTACGCTTATCACCCAAGGCGCTTTCGACAAAGACGGTAATCAACGATTGCACTACTTTTTTAGCCGTATCACGATTCTCATGTTTAAAAGAGATCGAATACAAGGAGGCATTTCTTCTGTCGCCAGCAAGCGTAATTGAACCCAAAATCTCATCAAGCAACTTATCTTTGTCTGACTCGTTTCTTATATATAAGTCCATGTCAGCCATACGCATGAGCTTTTCAAGATTCGGGCGACTCAACAACGTTCGGCTCATAAGAGCTATACGCTGATCAACATCAGGCTGAATAGCCAACCCCCGCAGCAAAGGCCTAAGTATGGTATTTGTATCTACATTAATTCTTGCTGTAGCCAGGTACTTTTCCGGAGTAAGTGAAACAAACATCCACCCACTAATAGCCACAAGCCAGATAACAAGAAGTCCAATCCAGCGAAAACGCCAGACACCCCAAATATATTCAGAAAGCTGATTTAAAATGTCACGCATAAGTTATAGCACGCCAAGTAATTATTAAAACTAGAACCACGCTTCAGGGATAATCACTATATCGCCTGGCTTCAATGCCAAGTTAGCGGTTATATCTCCATCCTTCAGAAGGCTATCAAGCCTTAAACCATATGTGCTCTGCTCACCGTCAAAACTTCTAACCAAGACAGCCTGATTACCATCTGCAAACTCAGTTAGCCCACCAACTTCTATCATCAGATCAAGAAGCGTCATATGCTTGCTGTAAGGGATTTTAAGAGGCTTAGCACCTTCTCCAACAACTCTAATTTGCTGAGTAGGTATAGAGATAAAGTCATCGATGATTACAGTAACCACAGGGTTCTTAATATACTCTGAATATATAGCTTCGATATCCCTAGCAAGCTCAGTCGACGTCTTACCACTCGCTTCCAAATCCTCTACCAAACGAGTTGTAATCTTACCGTCCGGACGAACAGGCACAGATGTCGAAAGCTCAGTGTTACCCCAAACAAAGATTTCAACCTCATCTCCTGCGCCAATAACGTAGTTATAGTCGGGCTGCTCATATCGTGACTCTTCAGCAACAGGAGGATATGAATTATTACTAGCACAACCTGACATCATCCCTACGAATGACGCTGCAATCAACACCAAAAAATTTTTTGATATTTTCCCTGGAAAAATAAGCATCTACAGCTCTCCTCACATCTAATTTAGAAACGCATTCATCAACCTACGCGCTTTAATACAACTAAATTTAGCATAATCTCCTAACATTACGAATAACATCAGTGGATTAAATCATTTACCCTCACTAAATTATCAAAAAACCACCTCTCGACTTTTTTTATTTTTCCAACTTAAAACAAAAAAAAATAATTATACCCTTTAAAACAAGGCTTGTAGATGAAATTTCAAACAAAACTAATCAATCAATCTCAATAAGTTCGAAACTACTCTATCAGCACCTATCTCATTAACGCCCTTCCCATGGTTATACCCATACGAAACCAGAACAACAGGACATCCCGCAGACCTTGCCGCCAAGAAGTCACTAATAGAATCTCCAACCATTAGCGCCTGGTCTGGTCGAACGTTGTATTCTTTTAGAATAGTATTTAAAGGTAATGGATCCGGTTTTTTTGCACTAAGAGAATCCCCTCCCAAAACAAAAGAAAAAAACGAATCAACCTCCAAGCCAGCTAACAGCGGCCCCACAAAAGCTATAGGCTTATTAGTCACTATAGCCATTGGCACACCTAACTCTTTAAAACCGTTTAATACCCCAAGGACACCTGCATATAAACAGCTTTTCTCAGCAAGACAGTTCTCATAACTCTCCATAAAACATAAAAAAGCTCGTTCATATGCAGTATCGGAGTATTCTGGCATAACATACCTTAACGCCCGCTCAACAAGTTTTTGTGCGCCATTACCTACCCACAAGCGCACATCAGCTTCTTTTACAACAGGAAGCCCAAGGCTATTCAACGCATTATTAATTGCCGATGCCAAATCTGGAACGCTATCAACTAGCGTTCCATCCAAGTCAAACATTACCAGCCGCGGAAGCTCCCCATTAAACAGCTCCTTCACTAGCAATTAATACCACCTGCCTTAGCTAACTCTGCACGCATGGCCGCGATGGTCTCTTCATAATTATCGGTATTAAAAATGGCCGAACCCGCTACAAAAGTATCAGCACCCGCCGCCGCTATCTCAGCAATATTAGCAACACCGACTCCGCCATCCACTTCTAGACGAATATCCTGACCACTCTCATCAATTAATTTTCGAACATCTCTAAGCTTATCCAACGTACCAGGGATAAAGGACTGCCCACCAAAACCTGGATTAACAGACATCAGCAAAATCATATCTACTTTATCCATTACATAATCCAGATAATGCAAAGGAGTTGCTGGATTAAAGACCAATCCCGACTTGCATCCACCATCACGTATCATCTGCAAGGATCGATCTATATGCTCAGACGCCTCTGGATGAAATGTTATGTAAGTCGCCCCTGCAGCGATAAAATCAGCAATCATTCGATCAACCGGTTTCACCATCAAATGCACATCAATAGGCGCTGTTATACCGTGACTCCTTAAAGCTTTACATACCATAGGACCAATCGTTAGGTTTGGAACGTAATGATTATCCATCACATCAAAATGAACGATATCAGCGCCTGCTTTCAAAACATTCTCAACCTCTTCACCCAAACGAGCAAAGTCTGCAGACAAGATTGAAGGGGCTATTTTAAAATCGGACATAATATTCACTTTCCATCACAGTATTTAAGAAGCACCATTGTACCCAAGCAGCATCATATAAACAGCGCCAGACTTGCAGGATAGTTATTTTTCCCGATAATCAGCATATGAAAACAAAAACATACAAAATTTATTATATTTTTCTTTCGACCTTATGGTTAATCGTTAGCTACAATCAACCGACATGGGCACAAGAAGTTCAAAATCCAGCACCAACGAAAGAAACAGCTGACGACTCAAATACCATACCGTCACCACAGACAAGTAGCGCGCAAAGAATAGAGCCAAACCCTCGAGCTTCACTGCTGACCGATTTATCTCAGACACAGCAAGACCCAGACACCGAAATAATTCAACTAGGCTCTGACGAAGATAAGTTTGCTGCTTTTTACAAACAAAGCAGCACGGCCGTAATACACGGAGGCGCTATTATATTTCCTGACGACAGAACTCATCCAAACTGGCCGATTATCACCAACCCTCTTAGAGTCGGCCTAAGCAACTATGGCTGGGCAACGCTAGCCCTTTCCTTACCGCAATCAAGCACTAACGCGAACCCAATAAGAACGCTACCATCACTAAAAGTCATCAGAGATAAGACTGCTGCCAGCGAACCAACTCCTATAGCCTCCCCCTCAGAAAGCACGACACCCACCAGCCAAGGACCAAACGCCGAAACAAGTTCAGCCCCTGAAAACTATAAGCTTATTATGCGGCGCGGCGCTGCAGCCATCCAAGCATTACAACAAAAAGGAATGAAGCGCTTCATAATAATTGGCGCCGGAACAGGAGCAACCTGGGCAACAGCACTCGCAACTAATTTACAAGATCAAGCCGATATAAAGTTAATCATTATTAACGCACAGCAATCCCAAGATATTAGCGCCCCAACACTTCTGGACTTAATACCTGAACTGAAAACAACCAGTTTAGACATTTATAGCGCCCCCCCAGGCCACGCAACAAAACCCAACAAACAAGCATCCAGATTACGAATAGAAACCGCACGCAGAAATAATTTAAGTAACTACCACCAAAGCCGCCTCCCACAGATAACTAACACATTATCAGGGCAAGAATGGTTGCTTCGCTATACTCGCGGCCTGCTAATCACCTATGTAATTAAAGCTGAAGAAAAAGCCATTAAAACCCCATCAAAACCGACTCCTAGCATCAACCAAAAACCCGGCGCCACTCAAGCCCAAAAACAGACACCTATTTAGAGCCCGCTTTTCGTGCTGTTTTAACACGATCATATGCAGCTTGAATGTCCTGAGTTTTTTCTTTGGCAAGCTGCATCATTTCCGGCGGCAAACCTTTTGCTACTAACTTATCAGGATGATGTTGACTCATTAACCGACGATAGGCCTTTTTAATATCAGCCTCTGAATCACTGTCCTTAACACCTAACACACCATAAGCCTCTTTTAACAGCCCCAGCTCAGACGCTTGCTGAAAATGCTGATGCTGTCGATAGCTCTGCTGCTGAAAAGCTTGTTGCGCCTGCATCCTGGACATAAGAGCAGCCATTTCCACACCAGACATACGCAATAGCGTACAAACCTCCTGCACTACAGCCAGCTCTGCGGGATCTATTTGTCCATCAGCCATCGCTACTTGCAGCTGTATCTCTACAAACATGATTTTCACAGAAGCCTGTGACTGAATAACACGAGACAATGGTTTTAATACATCTGTAATATCAAATGCAGCATCTTTCCCTTCGGAGAAATACCCCATAGCCTCACGCTTGCGCTCTTCAGATAAGTTCATTCGTGCCATGACATCACGCGCAAACTGTATTTCCTCCTCTGATACACGACCATCTGCTTTAGCTACTTTTCCCATCACAGCAAATGTTGCTCTAAAGAATGCCGCCTGAGGAGAAGCACCTCCTGTCAACGCCTTAACAATAGCCTTACTTAACACGCCTCCTACAACACCACCAAAAACAAGCCCCCAAAAGCCTCCACTTAACATCCCTACCAAAGCGCCGATTATTATGCCATTGCGATACTTTAAAATTGATGCTCCAAAGTTTTGTCCTACTGACTGCGGGTCAAATGCCATTCTATGTGCTCTCTTTTATAAAATTTTCTGCTTGCTCTAAACGCTCATGGGTACCCACATCAATCCAAGCACCATGATAAACCGACCCACTAACTTCCCCTTTAGCGATTGCAGATTTTAGCAACGGCCCTAAAGGAAAAGCACCACCACTACAATTAGCAAACAACTTAGGTGTTAACACACTTATACCTGAAAAAGTCTGCTTATCTCCTCGCATACTCACCAAACCATCCGAGCTACAAGAGAAGTCGCCGCCTGGGTTATGCTCTGGGTTATCCACTAAAATTAAGTGAGCAACATCAGGCGTTAACTGCTGCAACAAGGAGAAGTCAAAATCCGATAGGATATCTCCATTAATAACAACAAATGCTTCACCATCATCTGAAAGACGCTCCAGCACCCGAAAAACCCCACCTCCTGTCTCCAGCGGCTCCCCTTCTGCAGAGTAAGAAATTTTAACTCCCCATCGAGAGCCATCACCTAACGCTGCTTCTATTTTTTCACCTAACCAAGCATGATTAATCACAATATCGCTAAAACCAGCCTTTGACAGGTTCTCTATATGGTATTCAATCAATGCCTTACCATTAACCAACACCAAAGGCTTGGGGGTTTTTAAAGTCAAAGGACGTAACCGAGCCCCCAAACCCGCCGCCAATATCATCACCTTCATAGTGAAGCATCATCAAAATAAGACACTGCACCCATAGCTGGCACTACCTTTAACTCTATCAACTCTTTAAAACAATCCAACTCTGGGTACTTAGCACAGACAGTAACGATGTATTTCAACGTTCGCGGTATATCTTGTAAATAGCCATGCTTATTATCACGAATACTTAGTCGCGCAAAAATCCCAATTGCCTTTAGGTGCCTCTGCATTCCCATCAAATCAAACCAGCGCTCAAAAGAAGCACTAGTAACATCATCAGACAAAAGCTCTTTTTCAATAAGCCCTATGCGAAACTGTTCAACCCACGTATACACTTCAGCATCAGGCCAGCTTATATAGCAATCACGAAACAAAGAAACAAGGTCGTAAGTTATCGGGCCTTTAACCGCATCTTGAAAATCAATAACTCCCGGCGCTTCTTCGGATGTAATCATTAGGTTACGTGAGTGGAAATCACGATGCACACAAACAAGCGGCTGCTCCAGCGCACTTCTTTCTAGAGACTCAAAAACCCTACTAATACCATCCTTATCGAGGGGTTTTAAATCGATTTTAAGCAGATCCTCTAAGAACCACTCAGAAAACAAAGACATTTCTCGCTGCAACATAGCGCTATCGTAGCGAGGAAGAGAGTCCTTTTCACACTGCTGAATCTTAAACAATTCATTAATAGCGCATTGATATAACTGCTCAGCATCGCCTTCAACTAAAGCTGGCAAATACAAACGATCACCAAAGTCACTAAGCAGCATGAACCCTTGTTTCAAATCGACACTAATAACTTTAGGAACATGAACACCCTGCTTACTCCAAGCCTCGGCGATCTCTACAAATACTTTACTATTTTCATGTTCAGGCGGCGCATCAACAGCAATCCACGAATTTCCCTTAGAGTTAACACGAAAATACCGCCTAAAACTCGCATCACCAGAAACAGGCTGTAACTCCCAACCTTCCTCAATACCCACTTCCAGAGAAGCCTTTAATTCTTCAATCCACCCTAATAAAGCAGATAACCGTTGGCCCATTATGCTGATTCCTCTGGTACATCATCGTTTGAATGTTTATTATTCCAGACTTTGCCAGTTACACAAATGAATAAAGAGTCTATCACTACATATACTGGCCGCTTATCCGTTAATGGAACTTCTGGAATGTCTTTTTTTACACACACTTCGTATAAACTCAGCATTGCTATTACAACGGCGCTTTTAGCACAACACCAGCCCGTATTAGCAAAACAAGATGACTGGAACTGTCGCCAAGTAAATGGTAGCTGGGATTGCTCAAGCACCATCACTGCAGTAAGCAAATCAGAGCCCAACAAAATACTGCAGACTTTCGTTCCAGAAAAAACAAGTACGCCAGTTAGTAACAGCAACCCATTAACCATCCAACAACCCAAGCTACCAACATCTTCCCCAAAGACTGACTCTAAAAGTGTTGTTCCGATCAAAACAATACCCGCTGCCTCAATAGCCGCTGAAGCTAAACCTTCGCTCAAGACACCTATAAAATCACAAGAAAAACAAATAGAAGCCCCTGAAACGCCCTTATTGCCCGACTCACCGTATGCTCATTTGGGCTGGTATCCTTACTTAAATACCGAAGATACACCAAGCCATTGTAGTGGTCGTTATATTGAACCTCCATTCCCTGAGGATGATGGAACCCCCTTCAACCTCAAACCTATAATCGCGAACGCGTTAGAGGCGCAAACTGAACTCGGGCAGGGAACAGCGCTTTCAGGCAGCGTAAAGATTGTTCAAGGTTCTCGCAGCCTCTTTAGTAACTCAGCAACTATCAATAAGGAAACTGGCCTCATCAACCTAACTGGTGGTGCCACATACCGAGAGCCCGGTTTATTGTTTACCGGTAAAAGCGCCCAATCCAATACTTCAACAAAAACCACAACGTTAAACGATGCTCAATACGTATTATATAAAAACAGTATTCGCGGCTCAGTTGCACAAATATCTCGCAATGAAGACAAGACTATCTCAATCGACACAGGCACTTATACACAATGTCCACCTACGTCAGACACATGGGAAATTTCTGCCAAAAAGATAAAAATAGATCAAAATAAAGGTTTTGGCTGGGCAGAAAATGCCACCTTGCGACTATCCGGCGTGCCTGTTTTATACGTTCCCTATTTTCGCTTCCCAATAGACGACAGACGACAATCTGGATTTTTATACCCATCCATTCGCTATACAGAATCAGAAGGTCTGAATATTGATACGCCTTACTATTTCAACATAGCAGCAAATATGGACGACACTCTGACACCTCGCTTCTTTGAAAAACGCGGCTTACAGCTTGAAAATGAATTTAGGTACATGAATGAGTATTCAACAAACACGCTCAACACCTCCTACTTAGCTGATGATAACCTAACTAATAAGAATAGATGGCTACTGGGTATACGTCACACCGGTGCTCCCGCCGAAAACTGGAAAAGTGATATAAATTATCTTCACGTTAGTGATAATGACTATTTTGACGATTTAGGTACCAAACTAGGTGTTTCAGAAGTGGTACACCTAAACCGTAGCGGCTCTCTCACTTACTACGGAAACCAATGGCAAACTGAACTATTACTACAAAGCTACCAAACTATTGATGACAACATTACGCCATATCGCCGCCTTCCACAGATACAAGTATCAGGAACACCCGCTCTTGAACAAGAATGGTTAGAAGCCAGTTATTTTGCACAGCTCACACAGTTTGATAGGGACTTAACCGGGCTAACAGGTAGCGATCGAATCACTGGCACCCGCTTACACATAGAGCCAGAACTCACAACTATTTTCCGCAACGACAGTGGATATATCAAACCCGGCGTAAAACTTTGGTACTCACAGTACTCTCTTAACAATCAAATAAACGGGCTAAACGACTCACCTTCTCTTAGCGTCCCTATTATTAGTATCGATTCGGGTCTATTCTTTGAGCGAGATTTCACCTTATTGGACAATAATTACCAACAAACGCTTGAACCACGTCTTTTTGCTCTATATGTACCAGAGCATGACCAATCTGCCATGCCTGATTTTGACACTACAGCCTACAGTTTTGACTACGCATCACTTTTTAGAAATAACCGTTTCAGTGGTTACGACCGTATTGGCGATACAAAACAATTGTCTCTTGGGCTTACTTCTCGCCTCATTGACGAGAAGGGCCGTGAGGCCGTGAGTGCCAGTGTAGGACAAGCAATTTATTTCGAAGACCGTGTAGTCTCGCTCGACAATACGACCCCAACCGATAACACTTCAAATTATTCAGATGTTGCCACCCGTGTAAACTGGCGACCAAACCAACGAATGAATGTCACATTTAATGCAAACTTTAATCATGAAGACATTCGTAATACAGAAAACAACTTAGCTGTAAGATATCAAGAAGATGTCAATAGGCTCATCAGTCTCAGCTACCGTTTTTCTGAAGATATCCGCGAACAAAGTACCGCTTCTTTTTTATGGCCTGTCAGTAAAAACTGGTCAACTCTAGGTGTTTGGCAATATGATTGGATGACAAGTGATAATATAGATCTCGCTTTCGGTCTGGAGTATGAAAGCTG
>JAWUYS010000092.1:0-38388 GCA_034110685.1 Neptunomonas sp. | reverse complement strand
AAAGCCCCACATTTGACTGTGAGGCTTGTATACTTTGGTGCCCGGACGCGGAATCGAACCACGGACACGAGGATTTTCAATCCCTTTTACAGATCTATCCTGTAGTTACCCATTGTTACTCATTACTAGATGGGGCTGGATTTTGTTGGTTATATGTAAGCAGTTATCTTGCATATAGTTTCCTGTAGATAGTCCTTCATTCCTGCTGCGACGACCAGAGAGCGACCAGAGCCCTTGAGGATTCGCCATATTCCACAACCTGAAATCTATTTTTTTGTTCCATCTGTATATCCACACGCGCTCTTATTTCAAATCGATATCTTATATATGTAGCGCAAAGAGTGATCAATTATGTGCAGTTGATATTTTATTTCTGAACTATGCTCAAATATTAAAAAATGTAAACGAAAGAACGTATTTATTATTCATTCGTCACTCATAAGGTTAAAACCATCGGTAATAGGCGATCAGATTTATCTATGATAGTTTGTGCTTTAGTACTGGATATCCTCATATTTTAGGTTTATTCCCGCTGCTTCGGCCTGTGTGAAGAAGTATCGTACAAATGTTTTTGTGACCGTGGAGACAGGGCGTAGGGCAGGGTACAAAATATAAAACTTAAAGCTCATCCGCGGTTGAAAATCCCGAATCACAATGTTCTGATCGCTCTGCTTAGCCTGAAGCGCCGTGAATGGATCTACTACTGCGGCTCCTAAGCCTTTACTTACGAGCGTTGCTGCGACATTAGCGAAAGAAACTTCTAAAATATCATTTCTGCTAACACCTGCTCTGCGAAAAAGTTCATCCAGCTCCTGTTGGGTTGAATCTTCATTTTCGTAACGAATAAAAGGAAATTCAGCTAAATCCATTGGAGTTAAATAGGGCTTTTCAATCAGAGTACTATCGGATGGTACGATGCAGACACAATCGCCCCGAACAGTCATGGAGGTTATGTTAGGGCTGACAGAGTCTATCTGTGAAAAACCTACATCACAGGACTGAATTTCCGTGCGGCGCAATACTTCTTCAGAACGATAGCTTTTGAGTGAGGCTTTGAGACTGGGTGTTTCTTGTATAAACTGCCCAAAAACACTAGGTAAAAAACTGTTTGAGAGCATCGGAAAGGCAGAAATATGCAGGCTCCCATGTTGGTGTGCACGGATATCTCGTGCACTGTCTTTTAAGGAGTCTAGAACTAAAAACGCTTTAGTCACTTCTGTGTAAAACGCCTTACCTTGGTCGGTAGGTGCAAGCTTGCCTTTTATACGCTGGAAAAGTTCAAAATCAAGCTGGCGCTCTAGGTTGGAAATTAAACGACTGATGGCTGGCTGGGTTATATGTATATGTTTGGACGCCGCCGTCATTGTACCCAGTTCATATACTGCCTTGAATGCACTGAGTTGCTGGAATTTCAACATAATAAAAGGGTGTCCTGAATATATCCTAAGGCTGTTATCTTACAGGTACAAATATGCAATAGTTCGTAAGAATTACTTTCATGCTGTATTTTTTTATTCATGGAAATACATAACCGTAGATGAGATCTCATAGGATTAGTCGAATGAAGTTCCAGCAACTCCATGCTTTCAAAGCAGTTTACGAATTGGGTACGGTGACGGCCGCAGGGGATCGTTTGCACTTAACCCAACCGGCTGTCAGTAAACTGATTTCGGCTTTGGAGCATAGGATCGGTTTCAAGATTTTTGAAAGAATAAGAGGCAGGTTAATCCCTACGGATCAGGGCAAAGCTTTCTACTTTGAAGTGTCTAAAGCCTTCACCGCATTGGATACTCTGGAAGAAAGCGCCAGAGACATTCGCACGCAGTATTGGGGAAGCTTGAATATTGCAGCTTTTCCTCTGCTGGCGCATAGTTACTTGCCGAAATTACTGGGACAGTACCTAAAAAATATTCCAGAGCTGAAAGTCTCTTTAAAAGCTTATCGCTCAGAGGAGGTCTTGCGTCGTACGGAAGTTCAGTCCTGCGATGTGGGTTTTGCCGCTGTTGATCAGCTTAGCCCAGGTGTTAGTAGCATAGAGGTCCAATGTGACTGCGTCTGTATCCTGCCACCGCAAAGTCCGCTATGCACAAAGCCCTATTTAGAGCCTGAGGACTTTGTGTTGGACCCCTTTATTCGGAGCGAAACTGATATTACTCAGAAACGAGTGGACGAGGCTTTTTCAAGGTCCAGGGTCAAACGCAATGATGTACTAGAAGTCTCCTTTGCCAGTTCAATCGCCTCTCTGGTTGCAGAGGGTGTGGGGGCTGCCATTGTTGATCCCTTTACCGCTAACCAGGCACGCAAAGTCGATGCGGCCGTATGTATCAGAACGTTTAAACCGGCAGTTTCCTTTAATTTCAATATATTGTTTCCAGCGTTGCGTCCGGTGTCTAATTCTGTGGAGTTGTTTGTTGAATCCTTTTTCACGATGGCGAGTGAAGAGGGGATCAGTCTCGTGCGTTCCGACAATCGGCCATCGACAGAAAAATAATTTGGATATTTGATGCTCAGCCAGTATCCGCTTTCTCTTCCAGACAGGTTTAGCACCCTAACAATAACAACAACAGCTTATGGGTTTCGTATAAGTTTTCTATAAGTCTTTGTAAGCACACAAGAATAACTCGAGCGAGTTACAGGTAGAAGGTTTCTATTTCCGATGGCTGAAATTTACCGCCCGGCTGTTGGCAGGGCTGGTACTGATAGTTATGGGGCTGTCAAGCATCGGCGTTATGCTCTCATAAAGAGTGAGGCAGCGATGCCCCAGACCGGATGAATTAAACTGCCGCGATCACCGAGATCTCAACCAGTAGCTCCGGCCCGGCCATTAAGGCCTGAATACAGGCCCGTGCAGGAGCGCATCCTGTAGGAACCCATTTCTCCCAGACCCTATTCATCCCATTAAAATCATCCATATCCGCGAGATAGATAGTAGCAGAGAGTATTTTGCTTCGATCTGAGCCAACTGTTGCTAACAGTGCATCCACTTTTTCCAGCATAGTGGTTGTCTGTACAGCGATATCACCTTCGTCATCTTTGGTTACCTGGCCACAGAGGTAGGCGACACCATTGTGAATAACTACCCGGCTCATTCTGGCGCTGGATTCAAAACGTTCAATTTTCATTTCAGTATTACACCTTTTTTCAGTTATCTGCAGTTGTATCCAGCATTGCTAGTTCGCCTAGACTCAGTGGTTTAACGGGTGCGCGCACGCGGTAATAGCCACTGCTTACCATTGGCTGCTGGTTAAGTTCGGACATCAGCTCGGATACCGTCAACCCACACTGGCGTCCCTGACAGGGGCCCATACCGCTTCGAGTGAAGCTTTTCAGCTGATTTGGCCCCATACATCCCTGAGCTACGGCGGCACGAATATCGCTGACTTTTACTTCTTCACAACGGCAGACAACGACGTCATCCCGTTGTGGCTTGCGGAACTGATCGGCCGGCCGATAGAGCGTATCAATAAAAGGACGGAAAGCCAGTTCCCGGTTCAATGCTTGTCGCCATGTATGGGTGTTCGCATCCCGCTGGCCTTCGCTTTGCCTGTTCAGTAAACAGGCAATCTGCTGCACCGCCAGGCGGCCTCGAAGTTCCGCAGCAATCGCGCCGCCAATGCCGCTGCTATCACCGGCAATACTGATATGGAGCTGGGAGCTTTGCCCCCACAGGTCTACCTCTGGTTGCCAGCACAGCTGTTGCGGGTTCCAATTATGCTTGCAACCACTGGCCATCGCTAAGTTGACGTTAGGAACGACACCTTGGTGCAGAAACAGGTGGTTAGTATCAAAGCTGCCTTTTTTGCCTTTGGCGCGGTAGCGCACCTGGCTTATACTGCTACTTTCCTTTCCGACCGCCTCCAATTCGTCAACGCCTTTGATAAAGGGAATGCCTGCGGCCTTGATGTCACGCATCAGCTTCAAGCCTTTCATCAAATAGCGAGCCCCCTGGAATGCACTGCCTAATGTGCGCATCGCCCGCAGGTAGTTCTCCGGTGGCGTGGTATCCAGCAACGCCTTAACCTTGATACCCGCCTGAAGATATTGCCAGGTGATCAAATAGAGCAATGGCCCGCTACCGGCAAATACTGCATCCTCTGCGGCTAATCCAGGGTTTTTTAGCAGGACCTGAGCAGAGCCTGCTGTCATTACTCCGGGCAGGGTCCAGCCAGGGATAGGAACCGGTCGTTCCTGAGCACCGCTGGCGATCAGAATATGGCGAGCTTGTAGTGCAGCGGAGGTACCATTTCGGGAGTAAAGCAGCGAACCATCGGGATTGATCTGCCATACCATCGCTCCCGTAATATGTTGGCAGCGGCTACCCCGCAACTCTTCGGCAAGAGTTTTTCCTGCATAGTAATCGGGCCCTAAAATGGTTTTGTTTTGCAGCGACGGCCGCTCGATACTTCGATAGATCTGGCCACCGGCACTGGGTTGTTCATCAAGTAATACAGTCTCCAGTCCTAGTCTTTGTGCCTCAACTGCAGCTGCCATACCCGCCGGTCCGGCTCCGATGATAACTACGTCAACGTGCATGCAGGTGCTCCTTTTGAAATGAAACGGGTATTTGAACTTCACCACTGCCGTGCTGAAAACGAATCGACATGCCTTCCTTTACTTCTGTCATACAACCTTGTCGGTTGGGAATCCCATCTACCTCGGTTAAACATTCGAAGCAGACGCCCATCATGCAATAGGGTCCACGCTGTTGACCGGAAACAGTCGAGCTGCGGTTTGTGTTGTGGCCACTTGCTAATAGTGCTGCTGTTACGGTGTAGCCCGCCGGGACTTTCAGAGGAATGCCATCGATGGTAATACTAACTATGGCACGATCACTTTGTTGACTGACATCTTTGAACATAGGTTAATCCTGAAAACGTAGTGGCGAGAAAGCGGACATTGAGTCATCCAGCTCACCGCTCAGCAGCATGGGAGCAAGCTTAAGCGCATGTACCGCCGCCAAGGTAACGCCGCTGTGGCAGCTAAATGCAAAAGCCTTTGGGCCGATGGTCGCTGACTGTTCATAGAGTGGGTAACCGTCTGGGCTCAGTACTCGCAAGGCTCCCCAGCCCCGCACGATACGGCGATGTTGTAGGGCGGGTAGCAGACGTACCGCTCGCTTGGCCAGCTGGACCATTACGGTGGCTGTATTGCTGTCGTCAAGGCCGACATTCTCTGATGAGTCGCCGATCTGAATCGTGCCCTCACTAGTCTGACGCAGGTAGATTGAGGGGTAGTTTAAGAGCTTCGGCAACCGCTCGGTAATCAACAATTGGCCGCGTTGCGGATATAGCGGCTGATGCAGTCCCAGCATGGGTGCCAGACGCTTATTATCTAATCCCGCCGCCAGAATGACCTTTTCTGCACGTAAGTCACCCTGTTCGGTCTGCAAGCAAAAGCCGTCATTCAGCCTTTCAATGGCCTTCACGCTGTGCCGTGGTCGATAACTCCCGCCGTAAGCCAGAAAACCTGACTGCATGGCACGCAACAAATACAATGGATTCACGTGACCGTCATTGGGTGAAAATCCCCCTCCTGGTACGGTCGGTCCGATATTGGGTTCCAGTTCCTTTAGTTCCCTTGCATTAAGCATGTGGTATTCGAACGCACTATTACTTACCGCAGCCTGTCGTGCTAGCTCATCGGCATACTCATTCATTTCCTTATCATCAAGGCAAAAATGGATTCCGCCTTGCTGTTGAAACTGAACGTCAATTCCGGTCAGTGACTTTAACTCTTCAGCAAAGGCAGGCCACAAACGGGTTGATGATAACGTCAAGTCTGCATAAGCTGGGAAATCTGCGCCTTTTCCCTGCACCCATAGCAAACCGAAATTACCTCGTGCTGCCCTGAGGTCACGATCTCCCTGATCGAGCATTACTGTATCAACACCTGCCTTTGTCAGCCCATAGCCTAGCGCCGAGCCGACCATTCCTCCGCCGATAATGGCTACTTCACAGTCGTTCATGAATTCATACCTCTTACCTATCACCATTTCAGATTTTGAACATGATGAAGCTCTCTGCGCCTATCCAGCGCCGAGATACCGACTGATTTTATTTAGCCCTGTTGAACCAAAAGGAAAAGAATGCCGGCCAGGTCATCGTAAAAATTCCAGACCCACATTCTGATATACAATTAACTACGCGTTTGCAGATGCCTGAGCCAGCGCAGTTCAAGGCGTTTGAACAGCCAAATCACAATAAAAGTCAGCACCATGTAGAAAAGGGCCGCAGTAATGAACGCTTCGAACGGATTGTAAAAGCGCGAGTTGATTATGCGGGCCGCACCAGTAATGTCCACTATCGTGATGATGCCGGCTACTGCACTGCCATGTAGCAGAAAGATGACCTCATTACTGTAGGCCGGTAGCGCCCGCCGGAATGCGCTGGGCAGCACGATGTGGCGTAGGGTTTGCCAGGAACTCATACCAAAGGCCTTAGCGGCTTCTACCTCTCCTTGGGGTGTTGTTGCGATAGCTCCGCGGATAATCTCGGCGGTGTACGCCGCTGTATTCAGGGTGAAAGCCAGCAGTGCACACCAATAGGCTTCCTGAAAAATTGTCCACAATATACTCTGCTTTATCGCATCCAGTTGGCCGAAGCCGTAGTAGATTAAATATAGCTGTATTAATAGTGGTGTACCGCGGAAAAAATAAATATAACCCTGCGCTGGCAGACGTATAAATAAATTGGAACTAGCACGCAGGATAGCTAAAGGCACAGCAATGACAAAACCAAGCAGCAATGACAAGCTCACCAGTTTGATTGTTGTTATCAATCCCTGCCAATAGAGATCTAAATTATCAATTACAAACAGGAAATCCATAGTTAGCTCCGTTTCAAGTCAGGGCTGTAGCGTCGCTCTGCCCATTGCAGCAGCAATGTACTGATCGTGGTAAAGGCAAGGAACACTGCGGCTACAAGTAGATAAAACGTAAATGGTTTTTGGGTTGCGCCTGCCGCCAGGGAAGCCTTTCGTACCATATCGTCAAGGCCGATAATGGACACTAATGCTGTGGTTTTCATCAGTACCAGCCAGTTGTTACCAAACCCAGGGAGGGCGTGTCGCAACATTTGAGGAAAAAGAATTAGCCGGAAAACCTGAAAGCTGCTCATACCATAAGCGCGCCCGGCTTCCAGTTGTCCTCGTGGTACTGCCAGAATTGCACCTCGAAAGGTTTCTGTCAGATAGGCACCGAAGATAAAGCCAATGGTGCAGACCCCAGCTATAAACGGACTAACCTCAATATAGTCTTCATAGCCGACGGAGTAAGCCAGCTTGTTGACTAGTACCTGACCACCGAAATAAATCAACAGCATCAGTACTAGGTCGGGGATGCTGCGAATCAATGTGGTATAGGCTGTTGCGACTTTCCTGGCCAAAGGGTTTTTAGAGAGCTTGCCCAGAGCCCCCATAATTCCTAGTATCACTGCTAAGAACAGGGATGTCAGGGACACTTCAAGTGTGATCAGGGCGCCGTCCATAATAGTGGGCAGGTAGCCATCAAAGTCAAACATAATGCACCGTTTATATTTATTCGATAATCGGTAAGGAGAGAGCCGTCAGTGGTTGCAGAGGTATAGCGCTCTGCAATACTTTTCCTGACGGGGTACGATTCGACGTTTAATCAGCCACCGTAAATATCAAAATCAAAATACTTGTCCTGAATCTTTTGATATTCACCATTGGAGCGGATGGCTTGAATAGCTTGATTGAATTTCTCACGCAGCTCCGGTGTGTTTTTGCGAATAGCAATGCCAACACCTTCGCCAAACCATTCCTTATCAGTGATTTGTGGTCCTACAAATGTGAAGAGATCACCACCTTCCTTTTCCAGTAATCCCTTTTTCACCGCCGGGACATTGTTGATTACAAGATCGACACGACCCGCTTTGAGATCCAGAAAGGCTTCATCTTGGGAGCCGTAGCGTTTGATATCAACACCCGAGAAACTATCTGTGACGTATTTGTCATGGGTGCTGGCACGCTGCACGCCTATCTTCTTGCCTTCCAGGCCTTCTTGGTTGAACTCAAAATCGTCTCCTTTCTTGGCAACGAAACGTGAAGCGACTTGATAATACTTGTTTGTAAAATCGACTTTCAGTTTGCGCTCTTCGGTGATTGACATGGATGCCACGATCGCATCGAACTTGCGGGTCAGCAGCGCTGGTATCATTCCGTCCCAGTCTTGAGCTACTAATTTGCACTTTACCTGCATTTCTGAGCAGAGAGCATTGGCAATATCGATATCAAATCCGGTGAGTTCCCCTTCAGGTGTAATCCAGCTGTAGGGAGGGTAGGCGCCTTCAACACCGACACGTACGCTGTCCCACTCTTTGGCGGATACGTTTCCAGTACTGAAAACGGCTGCTGCAGTTAAGGCAAAAATTAAATTCTTCATAATCGAGCTCCTTTTTATTTTTTTAATTACAAACTTGGATATAGCTGCTGGCTAAAAATTGTTTGAGGCGTTCTGATTTTGGCTTCATGAATAACTCTGCCGGATTGCCTTGTTCTTCTATCTGACCCTGATGCAGAAATAAAACTTGTGATGACACATCGCGTGCAAATGACATTTCATGAGTTACGACGATCATCGTGCGGCCTTCATCTGCAAGCTCCCGCATTACTTTCAGCACTTCTCCCACTAACTCGGGGTCTAATGCTGAGGTGGGCTCGTCAAATAACATCACCTCTGGATCCACAGCCAAAGCCCGGGCGATTGCCGCCCGTTGTTGTTGACCGCCCGACAAGTGAGCGGGAAAGGCATCTTTGCGGTCGTAAATCCCGACTTTGTGGAGTAACGCTTCGGCCTGATCGATAGCCTCTTTTCTGGGTGTGCCTAATACATGAATCGGTGCTGCTATCACGTTTTCCAAGATGCTCATATGTGACCACAGGTTAAAGCCCTGAAATACCATCGCCAGGCGTGAACGAATCCGTTCCACCTGCCTCATTTCTTCCGGGTGGAGCAGGCCATTAGCATCTGGCTTTAAGCGAATAAGCTCTCCACTCACATGGATGTCTCCCCCATTAGGGGTTTCCAGTAGATTGATACAGCGTAGAAACGTGCTTTTACCGGAACCGGAGGACCCAATCAGGGAAATTACGTCACCTTTATGGGCTGTCAGAGAAACCCCTTTGAGTACTTTGTGTTCGCCGAATTGCTTATGCAGATCGGTGACTTTCAGTGCTTCTTGCGAACATATTGGCGACATCTGGACCTCTAAGTATTTTTGTTTTTGGTCATTTTTAAGGAGTCAGGTAGCGGATAACTAAAATCACTGTACAAAGGTGACAGCCTGCACACCAGTTCCAATATCACGATAGGTTATGCCTAAAGGTTATACCTTGGGGCAGCAGGCGAAATATTGATGCATCCTTAGTGCTTAACAGAGTAGAGAGAAGTAGAGGAGCTGGTTTAGTAATTAATGGAGTTAGAAGCAAATAAGTTCAGCTGGAGTACTTGTTGACAACCGAGAAGGAGAGAGTCAAAAATCCCGCTAGTAAATAGTAATGCCAAAAAACTAAAGAGTTGAGGTGACTTGCGGGGTGTTGGATGTAGCTAGCTGAATTTAGCTGCTGATCTGGCCAGATATGGACCAAAACGCCAGATACAACAAAGCCCCACATTTGACTGTGAGGCTTGTGTACTTTGGTGCCCGGACGCGGAATCGAACCACGGACACGAGGATTTTCAATCCTCTGCTCTACCGACTGAGCTATCCGGGCATCTCAAAGAGGCGCGTATTAAACCCTTAATCGGCTTACCTGTCAACACCTTACTTTAAATTATTTAGAAGGAGGGACGTAACCTTCTGCTTTTTCGTAATCTCCACCGTCCATGAACTTTTCCATCTCTTCTTGTAGGAACTTGCGTGTAGCAGGATCCATTAAGCTCATGTGCTTTTCATTGATGATCATCGTTTGGTGTGCGGTCCAGTCTGCCCAAGCTTTTTGGGAGATTGTCTCGTAAATTTCTTGTCCTTTTGGGCCAGGGTAAGGTGGCTTTTCAAGACCTGCTAGTTCCTCTTTGTATTTACGGCACATAACAGTACGGCTCATCTAACTCTCCAAATCTATTTGCTAATGCGGGTATATTTTTGTAGCAGCCGCTTAACCGGTGCGGCTAACCCGATGTTCTGTGGTTGTTGTATGTTATACCAGAGAGTGGAGTCGCCTTCCATGACACAGTCTGTAAGGTTATTACAGGGGATGCGCACTGGTGTGATATCCAAATGGAAGTGGCTGAACGTATGTCGTACAGGTTCCAAAGGCTCAGCTTTATTGATATCCAGAGAGAGCCCGGTGATGTTATTGGCATCACGAAGGTCTGCAACTTCGGGTAAGCTCCAAAGCCCGCCCCATAATCCGGTTGGAGGGCGTTGCTGAAGCAGTGTTTGCTGCTGCTCGTCTTGAAGCAACAGCATAATAGTCTGTTTAACAGGGATCTTCTTTTTAGGCTTAGGGTGTGGGAACTCGCTACTTCGGCCTAGTTTAAGCGCTGTGCAGTGGTTTTGAAGAGGGCAGCTTGGGCAGCTTGGTTTGCTACGAGTGCACAGCGTTGCTCCCAGATCCATCATCGCTTGTGTGTATTCGCCCACTCGCTTTTGAGGTGTGTTGCGCTCTGCATACTCCCAGAGTGTTTTTTGGTTGGCAGTAGATCCGGTCCAACCTTCTAGCGCGTAGAAGCGTGCCAGCACGCGTTTTACATTGCCGTCGAGTATAGCGGCACGCTTGCCAGTGGATATAGATAAGACGGCACCCGCCGTTGAACGGCCGATGCCAGGCAGTTGTTCTAGCGCCTCAACAGTTTGCGGGAACTCGCCATAGTAGTCTGTAGCAACGATTTGCGCCGTTTTGTGCAAGTTACGTGCGCGAGCGTAATAGCCAAGCCCTGTCCATAGATGAAGTACCTCATCCTGCTCGGCGTTAGCAAGGGTCTGAACATCCGGAAAGCGCTCAATAAATCGCTCAAAATAAGGAATGACAGTCGTTACCTGAGTCTGTTGTAGCATGATCTCAGAGATCCAGGTGAAGTATGCCGTTTTGTCTTGTTGCCAAGGTAGGTTGTGCCGGCCGTGCTGGTCGAACCAGTCCAGCACGGCAGTATTAAATTTCTGTGGAGTCATGTTTATTTAAAAAGCCCTTTTAATAACCCTTTTACCGCATCGTCGCCGCCAAGTTTGTCTTTTAGTTTATCTTGGACCTTAGTGCTCAGCTCATCTTTAATTTTGCTAGTGATGGCTTTTTTAAGGATGTTACGAATCGCTTTAGCGTCAGGCTTACATAGCTGAGTAGGCTCAAGATCGAAGGATCCTTTGCAGCGCATAGGCCACTCGACACCCTCAAGGCGGTTGTTGACTGGACAGGTTTTCTTGAAGAGGTTTTCTTCTATGATGAGTGCTAATTGGTAGTCGATTAGGGCTTTAGGTAAATTAACAGCGCCTTTGCCTTTAATGTTCATCGCATCAAGTCTTACGCCTAAGTCTTTGTTGCTGATGACACCTTTCTTGATGGTGAAGTTGCCGCCCATTTTTGCAAACGGAGTCGATTGATCAACCGTTTTTGCGGGTTTCACAGAGCCCGCAGCAGAAAGGTTATTGATGGTCTGGCAAAGCTCTTGTGCCACGTTAATACCCTTTACAACACCGTTTAGAACTGTGATGTTGGCTGTACCGTTCATGCTGTTTACAATGCTGTGGACCGACTGGCCGTATGAGGTAACATTCGCTTTTGTATTGAGGGTTCCGGTTAATTGAGCCTCACCTGCAAGATCTGTTAGAAGATCACCGATCTGCAAGCCACTGACTGATTTTTTGGTGGTGATTTTTAGTGGCTTTTTGCGAGCATCTAATGTCACGCTATTACGAATTTTTCCGCCATACATATCTACATTGATACGTTTAGCTTTGACGATCCCTTTGTTGGCATCCACGGCCAGGTCGATATTGTTCATTTTGAATTTCTGGTAGGTGGCAGACTTTAACGAAATAGCAGCATCTAAGTTAAGGCTTTGTAACGGCTCAATAGGGATGGTTTCTTCTTTTGAGTAGCGCTCTCCTGATGGGCTAGAGGAATCGTTAGCAGCTTTTTCTGTCGTAGCTGTTTGTTTTTCTGCAGCAGGTAGGTAGCGATCCAAATTGATACTGTTGCCCGCTAGCTTTAATTTGATACGGCTGGTCTTTAGGTTAATACCCGCATTGCCATCAAAACTTGTATCGTCGAGTTTGATGGTCAGAGATGACGTATTAATGGTATCGGCGTTACCGCTAAATGTACTGATAAGGCCAATGTTTTTAAGCGCTGCTGGATCTGATGTTTGTACTGGCGCTTGCCCAAGCGTTGCTAGTAGTGGGTTAAGCGCAAAAGGAGCAGCCGTAACCGTACCACTCATATCTAGAGTGTCTAGGTTAGCAATGGTTAGCTTGCCGTTAAGGTGTAAGTTGGCAACTTCTGCATTCCAGTTATCCACAATCAGCTGGCGTGCGATTAGATCAATACTTGCATTGGTTTTAAACTGAACCTGCAGGTTAGTGCTGTTTTGGATATTCAGCTCGCCGATAAAGTTTTTCAATTGATACTGTTGCTTGCTTAAATCGAGAAGGACTTCACCGTCAAACTGAGTAGCGGCTTCCAGCACCTGCTTGCCGTTTTGAAGCTGTTTAGCATTAAGGCTCAAACTGAAGGGAAACAGCTCGTTGTTAGTGATGCGGCCGGTTTTAAGATTGATATTATCTAATTGGAATATCTGCGCTGTTTGCTCGTCTCTATAGTTCACGGTACCGCTAACGATCTGTACGCTTTCAATATCTATTTTAAGACTTGTGCCTGAAGTGGCAGATGCTGGTTTAGTCGGGCTACTTTCTGTTGTTGTGTTGCTTTTAGCCGCTTCACTATTGGCGCTGCTTTGCCAGTTCACTTGCCCTAATTTGTTTTTTGCCAGATCAAGGTTTAAACCCTCAATAATAATGCTGTTCATCTGCACATTGCCGGAGAGGAGTTCCATAATGCGAACAGAAATCTGGGCTTGTTGTAGGTGGGCAAGAGAGGGTTGGTCAGGGAAACGAACGTCAATATTGTCAACCGCTAAGCTTAAGCGTGGAAACACAGACCAATTGATATCGCCGCCGATCTTCAATTCTATACCGCCTTGATCAAGCGCAGCTTGTTCAATTTCGGCTTTGTAGTCATTAGGGTCAACAAACGCGCTTAATAGCGCTCCGCCTGCTGCAATTAGTATGACGCATACCAGTAGCAGACCCAGAACGATCTTAATCAACTTACCCATAATGACCTATTTCCTTTTATTATTACTCAAATCCAGCAAATAACCGCTGACTATCAGTGTAGCGAAAACTATCAGCACTTGTATCTATAGCATGCACGTAAGATGTGAATACGACGTTAATCATCTACTGCGGTGCATCCTGAGCCTGGTAGTTATATAATGTTGGTTTTGTGTTTTGAACAGTTTTTGAACATCGGAGAGCAGCATGACTGAGCGTAAGGCTACAGTAAACCGGGAAACTCTGGAAACTCAGATCACCGTATCTATTAACCTCGATGGCACAGGTAAGTTTAGTGCTGATACGGGTGTGCCATTTTTAGAGCACATGATGGACCAGATTGCTCGTCATGGGCTGATTGATATCAATATCGAAGCTAATGGAGATATCTATATTGATGATCATCATACGGTGGAAGATATAGGTATTACGTTAGGGCAGGCGTTTAAAGAAGCGGTAGGCGATAAAAAAGGCCTAACGCGCTATGGGCATGCTTACGTACCACTGGATGAAGCACTATCGCGCGTGGTTATCGATTTTTCTGGTCGCCCAGGGCTTAGCTTTAACTGTGAATTTACACGTGGTTCTATCGGCCGCTTGGATACTCAGCTGTTTTGGGAGTTTTTCCAGGGGTTTGTTAATCATGCCGGTGTCACTTTACACATTGATAATATTAAAGGCTTTAATGCCCACCATCAGGCAGAAACCATTTTTAAAGCGTTTGGTCGTGCTTTACGTATGGCTCTGACGATTGATCAACGTGCAGCTGAGATGATGCCATCCACTAAAGGTGTTCTATAAATGAGTACCATTGCTGTTATTGACTATGGCATGGGTAACTTGCACTCCGTTGCTAAGGCGCTGGAGCATGTGCAGCCCGGCGTTGAAGTGTTGGTAACATCAGACCCTAAGCAAGTCGCCAATGCAGACCGTGTACTGTTGCCAGGTGTTGGTGCTATTCGTGACTGTATGGCCGAGATCTACAAGCAAGGTGTTGATAAAGAAGTGGCTGAAGCGATTCGTTCGGGACGCCCTTTTTTAGGTATCTGTGTTGGATATCAGGCATTGATGCAGTCATCAGAAGAGAATGGCGGTGTCGAGTGTTTGGGTGAGTTTGAAGGCTCGGTTAACTATTTCGGTGATCACCACAAAGATGAGCAAGGCGAGCGCTTAAAAGTACCGCACATGGGTTGGAATGAAGTAATGCAAAGCGGTGAGCATCCGCTTTGGCAGGGAATAGAGAACGGTAGCCGTTTTTATTTTGTGCACAGTTATTATGTAAAGGCCGCTCAGCGCCAACAAGTAGCCGCCACGTGTAATTACGGCGTTGATTTTGATGTAGCACTAGCGCATGACAATGTATTTGCTGTGCAATTTCACCCGGAAAAGAGTCATACGGCCGGGCTGCAGTTGTTGAAGAACTTTCTGAACTGGGATGGCAAGCCTTAAGCAGAGCCTCTGGCACAAGTTTAAGGCCTTCTAACGTGAGCCTTTCTAAGGAGAACTAGTGTGGCATTAGCAAAACGAATTATCCCTTGTCTGGATGTTGAAAATGGACGCGTGGTTAAAGGTGTTCAGTTTTTGGATATCCGCGATGCGGGCGATCCAGTTGAAGTCGCCAAGCGTTATGACGAGCAAGGCGCGGACGAAATTACCTTTCTGGATATCACGGCAACGCATGAAGGCCGTGAAACAATGGTGCATACGGTTGAACGTATGGCATCTCAGGTGTTTATCCCATTAACCGTGGGCGGTGGCATACGTACCTGTGAAGATATCCGCACTATGTTAAATGCCGGTGCTGATAAAGTTTCTATCAACAGTGCGGCAGTAACTAATCCTGATTTTGTTCGCCAAGCAGCAGAACGTTTTGGTTCGCAATGCATTGTTGTCGCGATTGATGCCAAGAAAGTCTCTGCTGAGGGTGAGCCCGATAAGTGGGAAATCTTCACTCACGGTGGCCGCAAGCCAACAGGCTTAGATGCGGTTGAGTGGGCTAAAAAAATGGTCGATCTAGGAGCTGGTGAAATCCTGCTAACCTCGATGGATCAAGATGGCGTAAAAAACGGTTATGACTTGGGTGTTACTCGTGCTATTTCGGATGCCGTGAATGTACCGATTATTGCCTCAGGCGGTGTGGGTAATTTAGAGCATCTTGTCGATGGCGTGATTCAAGGAAAGGCAGATGCAGTGTTAGCCGCATCAATTTTCCACTTTAATGAATACTCAATACCAGAAGCAAAAGCCTACATGCGGGAACGGGGTATAGAAGTACGCTTGTAACTTGTTGGTATAATAAACCCGGCTTTGGCTGGGTTTTTTGTATGTGCAGCACGGCTTGTAATCACAAAAACCAAGGGAATTAAAAGGGTAAAGGGAAATGAATAAGAAGTACCGGATTATTACCTGCTTGCTCATGTTGTTAGGAGTGCCGCTAGAAGTGCAGAGTGTCTGGGCCGATACGCTGGTTAGAGTGAAGCCGTTAGTAGAGGTGTTACAACAAATATCTTATTCAGCGCCAGCTGATGTGGTTAATGAGCAGCATGTCTTGCTGAGTACGGAGCTTGCCGGGGTGCTGGCTGCTTTACATGTACAGGTCGGTGATTCTGTCCTTAAAGGTCAAGAGATTGCAGCATTAGAGTGCCAAGATTACCGTTTATCGCAAGCGCAGGCAAAGCAAGGTGTTAGCGCGTTAGCAAGCCAGGTAACGCTTGCTCAACAGCAATTTAAACGCACCCGCACACTGCAAAAATCAGGCAGTGCTTCTATTGAGCTACTTAATCAGCGCCAAACAGAATTAAGTGCATTAACAGCGCAGCTCAAAGGCCAAAAAATTCAAGTTCAGCAGGCACAACGCAATACCAATCGTTGTATTATTAAAGCGCCTTTTGGCGGTGTAGTTACACAAGTAATGACAGCCCAAGGTGCTTACTTGCCAGTTGGCGCATCACTCGTAAAGTTACTGAATGTACAACAGGCCGAGGTTAGTGCACGTTTATTGCCAAAACAGGTTTTATCGCTGCAAGCAGGGGCAAAAGCATATTTAAAAGTAGCCGATGATAAATACCCCGTTTCTGTTAGGGCGACTATTCCGTTGATCAATCAAGCCGCTAGAACGCAGGAAGTACGTCTTAATTTTACTAACAATACTGCCTTGAGTGGTGCTTCAGGTGAGCTTGTGTGGCAATCCTCACTTTCCTCTATTCCTCCTGAATATTTGGTCAGAAGAGACGGCTCACTGGGTGTGATGTTGGCAGAGGATGGCATCGCAAAATTTATTGTTTTAGCAAACGCCAAAGAAGGGCAAACGGTTGAACTTGATACCTCGGCTGAATCAAGGCTGTCGTCTACTCCTGAAAATAATGTAATGCTTATTGTTCAGGGGCAGCATGTGCTCGAAGAGGGAGACAAAATAGAGGTTGAAGTCGTAGGTATTAGTAATGACTCAAAGGATGAGGTAAAGGCTGATGCTGGCACGCCTGCTCAATAATCATGTACTGGCTAATCTGACCTTTGTTTTGGTGCTGTTGATCGGCACCATTGCCTACATGCTGCTACCTCGCCAGCAAGACCCTACGATCAATTTTAATTGGATTGCTGTCACTACTGCACTGCCTGGTGCATCAGCTCAGGATGTTGAGCTTCGAGTCACTAATCCTTTGGAAGATGCGGTTCGCAATATAGCGGATATTCGTTTTGTTTCATCCAATAGCCGCGAAGGCATATCCAGTATGCTGATTCGCTTTGAGGATATCGATGAGCGAACGTTTGATAAGCATGTCAGCTCTATTCGCCGTGAAATTCAAAATGCCGAACGAGATCTACCCGCAGAAGCCACAGAACCTTATATTTTAGAGATCACCTCCTCCAACGCATTCCCTAGTGCCATGTTGGCGATTACAGCGGTATCTGACGATGATAACTTACGCCAACAAGCTGAAAATATTCGAAAAGATCTGGAACGTATAAAAGGGGTTGATCGGATTGATCCTGTAGCGCTGGATGATCCTGAGTTGCAAGTAAACCTAGATTTAGATGAATTACAGTCGCTAGGTTTATCGCCGGTACAAGTGTCTAATTCAGTTGCACTGTGGTTTAAAGATGTTTCCGCGGGTAGCGTCAATGTAGGTGATCAAAGTTGGTTGGTGCGTTTAGAGGGGCGTAATGCTGCGCCAGACCAAGTAAAGCAGATTCCACTCGTCGGTAGTGAAGGGGATATCCGTTTAGATCGCATCGCTGAAGTTGTGAGTGGTCACGAGAAGCCAACGCAATTAGCTCGTTTAAATGGTCGCCCTGCCGTGATGATGGCCATCTTAAAGAAAGAAAGTGCTAACACGCTGGAGCTAATTGAACGTGTTAAAGCGTATATGGCAGAGCGCAACGAACTTGAAGTACAAGCGGGCGTTCGACTCGAGTTAATCGATGATCAAACAGTACCGACCAGTGAAGCAATTACCTTAATGCAAAACAACGCCAGTATTGGCTTATTGTTTGTTCTGCTGGTGGCATGGTTGTTTCTGGGCCTACGTATCGCCTTACTTACCGCGATTGGTATTCCTTTTATTCTTGCGGGTACTTTTTGGGTGCTTTGGGGAATGGGAGAGACACTTAATGTAGTTGCCTTGTTAGGTGTAGTTATCGTGCTCGGGATGCTGGTGGATGATGCCGTGGTGGTGGTTGAAGCAATCTATTATCGTTTGCAGCATGGCGATACCCCAATGGATGCGACGTTAAGTGCGTTGCGTGAAGTAGCTCAGCCAGTTTCAACAGCAGTACTGACTACTATGGCTGCATTTTTACCCTTAATGTTACTGCCAGGTATTCTCGGTGACTTTATGCGCGTCATCCCGATGGTGGTGACTATTGCATTGGCTATTTCCCTTTTTGAGGCGTTTTGGATGCTGCCTGCGCATGTACTGGTGGCAAAGATCTCTTTAGATAAGCCCTCGCGTACTCAGTTATTACGCCAATCCATGACACGTAAAATACAGCGATTTTATATTCGTACTTTATTAAAAACATTGCGCCGGCCCGTTATCACATTGGTTTCTATGGTGATGTTATTTGTAGGCTCGATTGGTTTGATTGCATCGGGGCAAATAAAAATGGACTTTTTTGCTGCTGATCCGCTGCGACTCTTTTATGTGAATATTCAAATGCCTCCAGAAATACCGTTGGAGCGCACCTTGGAAAAGGTGTTGGAGGTTGAGCAAATCGTGAAAGCTCACCTTAATACGGAAGATGTGCGAGCAGTAGCCAGTTATGCAGGGCAGATGTTCACTGAAATGGAGCCTTTTTTTGGTGACCAATACGGGCAAATACTAGTTGGACTGCAGCCTAAGACAGAACAAAATCGAAGCGTTGATGAGATTATGGATGCTATGCGTGCTGAGGTAATGCGTGTCGCAGGCCCTGTACGAGTGTCGTTCTTGCGTATGGCAGGAGGCCCGCCTGTATCCAAACCTATTAGCGTTAAAGTGCGCGGCAATGATTATGCTGAAATTAGCCAAGCAGCAAGGGATATGCAGCAGATGTTGCTGGCCTTGCCTGGCGTAAAAGATATTGGTGATGATGCTGCAAATGGCCGTATGGCTATGACTTTGAAGCCAGATTATCGAGCGATTACTGCCGCAGGTATTAATCCCTCTGAAGTGCTGCGTACGCTGCAATTATTGGTTGATGGCGAAGTCGTCGCTGATATGCAGTCACGTGGTAAAAAGCTCGAGGTTCGCGTGCGAGCTCAGCCTAAACCGTATCAAAATATTGATGACCTGTTGGCATTTCGCCTTCCTGATGCTCAGGGGAGCATGATTCCGCTCTCGTCATTGGTATATGCTGATTATCAAATGAGTATTGGTAATATTCGCCACTATAATTTTCGCCGTGCGATTACGGTAGAAGCGGATATAGAAGAAGGTGGAATGGATACGGTACAAGCGAATGCTTGGTTGCTAAGCCATTGGGATGAAGAATATAAACCGCGTTACCCGAATATTAATTTGGATTTTTCGGGAGAACTGGATGATATCCAAGAGAGCATGGATGCAATAGCGCTGCTATTTTTGTTTGGTGCAGGCCTTATGTATCTTATTTTAGGCACACAGTTCTCAAGTTACTGGCAGCCTTTTATGATCATGGCGACAGTGCCAATGGCCTTTACCGGCGTAGTCTTAGGCTTGTGGGTAACTCAAAATCCATTGAGCTTATTTACCTTATATGGCGTCGTAGCACTGGCGGGTATTGCTGTAAATGCGGCTATTGTGTTGATATCTGCTGCAAACCAGCGCTTAGAAAGCGGTATGAGTGTTTTACATGCAACCCTTTATGCATCGCGCCGACGTGTTATCCCTATTCTGATTACATCACTGACAACTATTGCTGGGTTGTTTTCACTGGCCACCGGTTTAGGTGGGCATTCATTGATATGGGGGCCCGTTGCTACCGCTATTGTTTGCGGGTTAGCTTTCTCTACTGTTCTTACATTGTTTGTGGTGCCGCTGCTGTATCGTCTCTTTATGGGGCGCTCCCCTAAAAACAAGAAGCGCAATTTAATGTTAATTGAAAAGCCAATGGTTAAGGTATAAATATGCTCGTTATTGATGCAGTAGATGTTCAGAAATCTTTATCTTTCACGAGTTTAGTTGTAGCACTAAGAAGTGCTTTTTCAAAAGACTTTGGCATGCCGCAGCGCCAGATGTTTCATCTTCCTGCAGTAGGTGACACTGGTAATAATCAAGACGACTCTTTTGCGGTATTACCCGCCTGGAATGACCAAGTGATGGGCGTAAAAGCGTTTACACATCTGCCAGGTAATCCCGCAAAAGGGCTCGAGACTCTCGCCTCTAAAATGTTGTTATTCAGCCGAACCAGCGGAGCGCCACTTGCTGTTGTGGATGGAACACAGCTAACGTTTTGGCGTACAGCGGCAGTGTCTGCTTTGGCTGCGGATTATCTTGCTAAAAAAGACGCGAAAAGCTTATTGCTGTTTGGCACCGGAAAGTTAGCGCCTTATATGGCGTTAGCACACGCCAGTGTGCGACCGATTAAAACGATTTATGTAACAGGGCGTAACCCAGAAAAAGTCACAGCAACTGTTAATGATATAAAAGCACAACGGCCTGATATTGACGTGAAAAGTGTGAGTAATCCAGAGTCGATTATCAGCCAAGTAGATATCATCAGCTGTGCTACCGGGGCTGCAGAACCTCTGTTTAACTATGAGCAAGTGAGTGCCGGCACGCACATTGATTTAGTAGGAAATCATAGCCGCGACCGACGTGAGTGTGACTCTGAAACCATTCAGCGTGCTAAGGTTTTTGTGGATAGCCGCTTGAATGTGCTTAATGAAGCGGGGGAGTTACTGATTCCCATTGCTGAAGGCGCTTTCTCCGCAGGGCATGTACAGGGCGAACTGGCTGACTTGTGTCGTGCTGGAGAAAAAAACGAAAGGCTTGGTCGTGATGCTCCTGAAGAGATCACGCTGTTTAAGTCAGTTGGAACAGCCTTGTCTGATCTGGCTGCTGCGTACTTAGTTTATGAGAAAATTAAAGCGTCATCACTTAAGGGTTAAGTTTTCGTTTTATCACTCACTTACGCCTTGAACCATCGTAATTGAATAACTCAGAGAGTGCGTCTGCTGACATCGGTTTTCCGTGGAACCAACCTTGCTGTATGTCGACATCCATCTCTTGTAGTTGAGACCACTGTGACTCGGTTTCAACCCCCTCTGCAACCGTTGCCAGCTTGAGTGTTTTAGCCAAGTTGATAATGGTTTGCAGAACATCTGCATTGACCGAATCGGTGCCCATAGAAGCAATGAAACTCTTATCTGCTTTCAAAATACTAACGGGCAAAGAGCGTAGATAACTCAGGCCGCAATATCCTGTACCAAAGTCATCTATAGCAATGGGTATATTCGCATTGTTTAGGCGCTCTAATGCTTTGCGTATTTGGCTTGATTCTAGTTCCAGCATTGTGTTTTCGGTAATCTCCAATACAAGGCCGGGTATCTGTTCACGAAATGCAAAAAATTCGTTGAGGCTATCCTCGTTTAGCAAATGGCACGCAGCGATGTTGATATGTACCAGACAATTTGGGCAATGCTTAATGAAGGGGGCAAGATCTTTAGCGCTTTGTCTCAACTGCTGGCTTGTCATCTGCATGAGCAGGCCTGATTGTTCTGCTTGCGGAAGAAAAGTAAGCGGCATACGCAACCCATCAACAGGATGGTTCCAGCGGACTAGTGCCTCCACGCCAACGAGTTGTCGGGTACGTGAGTCAACGAGAGGTTGGAATACTGAAAAGAATTCGTTGTTGCGGATGGCCTTTTTAAGTTGAAGTGTGGGGTTGGTCAGTCGTCGCTGGAAGAATGCACTACAAACATAAAGAAAGACAAAGAGACTAAAGGCTTCCATGTACCACATACGAGGAATGTCATTAACCCCTTGATAGAGGATCTCTTGGTCTTCACTAATAGCAACGCTTAGGCTAGGTAATGTTAATAAGGGGAGCAATATGATCGACTGTTTACGGCCATTATCAAACATGCCTTCGATAAGGCGAGAAGATTGAATAGGAAACCTTGCCGGTATCGGCTTAAGTGGCAGGCTATAACGGCCATTTATCGCAATAGGAACGCCGCTCTTACTATCGATTAGTGCTGTAAAGCCTTTAGTACTTGTATGGTTGCGTAATTGATCTTTGAGCCAGCTAATACGAAACAGTGCATTGACTTCCCCTTTGTTATCGGTCGTTCTGGCCAACACAAATGCAGGCTGTTGCATAAATTCGACGGTTAAGGGGCCTAGAAAACGTAACCCATAGGTATCTGGTGGCTTAGATACTTTTATGATGTCTCTGACTTTTTCCCAGCTGGTACACAGTAATGTTCCATAGCGGTCAACAAAACCCATCTCGACGATTTGAGGTAGTGTAAACAACATGCTGCGGATTTTGAAAAGGGTGTCTTTATCGCACTTTCCATGGAAAGTTTCTAATGAAAACAGCACGTTATTGATTGAACTGAGATTTTGGTCCAGCCAATCAGCAACTAAAACTGCTTCATCGCGTAGAGATTGACGGCGAGATTTTTTTTCATTTTCTATTTGCTCGACTATAAACGAGGCGCTGATTAAAACCGTCAGCGTTAAACTAATGAGCAGGGGAACCAAGTAGGTTTTAAAGGTTGCCCAATTAACCTGAATGTTCAAATTGGTAATCCGCCTACTATTGATTATTAGGAGTTAGCGCGTCTGTATTCTCGCCATACTTTACGGACAGCATTAACGATAGTTAATACGTTTGCAATAATTTGGCGTATTTAAAATACTATCGAGTGCCGTCCACTTCTTTAGTATGGCTAATCACTGCTTATTTTGTATGTCTTACTCCGTGTCGTGTTTCGGCTTGTTCAAGTGCAAGTATAAGATCAGCGTATATATGTATCGCCGATTAGTGGGTCTGACAATACGTGAACCCTCCAATTTTCTGAGCTAAATGTGGGTATAGATTAATAGCGAGTAATGAGTTGTTACTAATCATAACTAGCACTAGATATTTGAGGTGGACTGATGAACTTTTATTTTCGGATTCTGTCCCCATATATGAAGATAAGGAATGCTCCTGCTAACTACTACAATATTTGTAGAGGGTGTAAGACCATGCGCTAAAGAGTTCTCAAAGGCTCAGTGATTTAAGTATCATGGCGTTAATAAATTATTGTATTAAGTGGGAATAATTGATTTTGGAAAATTTAAAGTATTTTACTGGCAGTTTTATCGTAACGATTGTCGGCTTAATCGCTGCCTTGGTGGTTGGCGGTCCGAGTGCGCTCTTTATCGTAGCTGTGTTGGCTGTATTGGAAGTATCACTCTCTTTTGATAATGCAGTGGTTAACGCGACTGTTTTGAAAGACATGGATGCCGTGTGGCGTCGTCGCTTTCTTACCTGGGGTATCCTCATTGCCGTTTTTGGTATGCGTATTGTTTTCCCCGTACTTATTGTTAGTATTTTGGCTGGCGTGTCACCGTGGGGCGCATTAGATATTGCCATCAATTCACCTGAGCAATATGCCGCTGTGATGACGGAAGCTCATGTATCTGTCATGGCATTCGGTGGTGCATTTTTAATGATGGTTGGTTTCTCGTTCTTCTTCGATGACGACAAAGATCACTGGATTCCAATGATTGAAAAACCGTTGGCAAAGTTGGAAAAAATGAAATTCGCAGCTGAGTTACTAACGCTAGTACTTATTGCGATTGTTGCTGTGTTTATGTTGCCAGCTGCCGACAAGCAAACATTTGCATTATCTGGTATTGCAGGTGTTGCGACGTTTTGGGTCATGCATCAACTGACTGCTTTTATGGAACGCCGTGAAGAGGCTCGAGTTGCTACGCATGCCGCTAAAAGTGGTGCTGCTATGTTTATTTATTTGGAGCTACTGGATGCGTCTTTTAGTTTAGATGGCGTTATTGGTGCATTTGCAATCACGACTAACCTGTTCATTATTGCTATTGGACTAGGTATTGGTGCAATGTTTGTTCGCTCTTTGACTATTCTATTAGTAGAGAAAGACACATTGTCCGAATACATATACCTTGAACATGGTGCTTTTTATGCGATAGTAGCATTGGCTAGCATGATGTTTTTAAAGACTTTTTTGCATATACCGGAAGTGGTGACCGGTTTTATCGGTGCTGGTCTTATCGGTGTGGCATTTGTTCACTCGCAAATGCTTAAATCAAAAGAAAGTAAAAGCAGTGTATAAATAAAGGTAGATTGATAGATCGTTATTTAGCGTTTGATGAGATAACTTTTGCTAAATTATGATCATCGTACTAAACACTTAACTGATTAATTAAATGAGTAAAGGATATACAAATGTCTATTTCTTTAGAAAAAGGTCAGCGGATTAGCTTAGAAAAAAATGGTTCAGGGTTAGATCGTGTTTGTGTAGGCGTGAACTGGGGAGCTATTGAGAAGAAAGGTTTTTTCGGTACGAAGAAAGTTGCCGTGGATTTGGACGCAAGTATTGGCCTGTATTCTGAAAACAAAGACTTAGCTGATATCGTATATTTTGGGCAATTGAAAAGTAAAGACGGCTCAGTTGTTCATAGTGGAGATGACAGAACCGGTGATTTAGACGGTGATGACGGCCTGGATAACGAGATTGTGTCTGTCGAACTAGGAAAAGTGCCTGCAAGCGTTAAAAGTATCGCTATTGTTTTGAATAGTTATCAAGGGCACGACTTCGCAAGTATTCCATTTGCGAGTGTGCGTCTTTATGAAGGTACGCCAAGCCGAGTGGATAATATAATTGCTAATTATAATATCGCTCATGAAGACAAGTTTAATGGCTCTGTTTCTATGGTCTTAGGCGTGCTTTATCGCCATGGCACTGCATGGAAATTCCGTGCAGTCGGTGAACCAACAGACGACAAGAAACTAGAAACATTGTTCCAAACAGTAGCGGCTAACTTTTTATAATTAATCGCTGATCTTTGGGAGTAAAAGAATGGCAGTAACACCGTTGGTAGCGGGGCAAAATATTACTATCCCTAGTGACCGTGCTTATTGCTTTTCTTTGCATATAGCCGATTGGCAATGGGGCGTTATTGTCTCTCGTCAGAGTGGCTCGGTGAGCTTGTTGGATTCGATAGAAGGTGTTTCTATCAGAGATGATCGGTTGCTACTTAACTTACCTGATATTCCTGAGGGTATAGAGAAGCTAACTGTGTATATCGCTACTAATAACAGTAGAGCAATAGATCCATCTGTCGGCATGTCGGCAAGCCTGAGTGATTTAGTTGATTCTAAGGAATATGCCAATATCGATATTTCATATCAATTAACAGGCCAATCGGCAGTCAGCTTAATTGAAGTTTATCGTCGTAATGGTACTTGGAAAATACGTTGTATATTACAAGGCTATAAAGAAGGTTTGTCCAAATTACTAGAAAGCTTTGGCTTTACCCGTGATTCGTATGCTTCTGCTGTCGCTTCAATTTCAAGTCCAACTATTGCAGCCGCCTCTGCCGCAACTGCAGAACAAGCTGTTACGCAAGAACCACTAAACCAACCACATGTAAACCAAAATAGTGGTGACGCTAGTATTACTTTAGTGTGGAAGTCTGGTCAGGGTAGTTTACGATCAGCGGCGCGTTATTTCATGGGCGAGAATTTTAAACCGGTATCTGACTTACGCATTGGTTGTTTCTATGAATTAGAAAATGGCCAGCGCGGTATCGTGTATAGCTTTGATGAAAGTTTAGAAGGCTCATTCGATGGCGTTCCTTATATTAAGGCAAGTCGGGCGCAGAATAAGCATTTTGAACAGCTACTTATTAATGAGCGTTTTCGTCATAAGCTGAACAGGTATTTGGTCTTTGTTAGCATGATGGATGCTCATGATAGCTGGGAAGCACTCAGTGTCAGTGTTGATTTTCAGCTGCCTGGCCTAGCCGCAAAGACGTTGTCGCCGACGACGCATATGTCAAAGCCAATTTATGCGGTAGCGATGATCAACTTTAACGATGAAGAAACAAAAGCCACACCACTCAATGAGTATTTTCAAGATATTGCCGAAATGGATCGTGCGTTTGCTTGGGGGTTACCGTGGGGGTGTGAAAATAATCCAGATAATGAGGATCAAACATGAGCTTTGCAAATTTTATGTCGACCATTAAGCAAAAATCAAATGAGCTTAAGGGTGAAGTATTAAAGTTTAAAAACAAAAAATTTCTTAATGCCGCTACCGCAGGTACTGCACTGATTGCACGTGCTGACGGAGATGTCTCCTCGGAAGAGAAGAAGAAAATGCTGAAAATCATTGAAAGCAATGATGCGCTCTCAGTATTTAAAACTGCTGATGTGATTGCAGCATTTAACGGTTTTTTAGGCAATTTTGAGTTTGACGAAGATGTAGGTGAATCTAAAGCTTTTGAAGCATTAAATTTACTGAAAGGTGATGATGTTGCATGTCGTACAGTAATGCGCCTTATCTTATCAATTGCTGCTGCTGACGGTGTTTTTGATGATGATGAGAAGGTTGTTGCTCGTAAGGTAGCACTTGAATTAGGTTTAGATCCTGCAGGTTTTGAACTGTAATCTTTAAAAAAACAATAATGTTCATGATGTCATTGCTGTGCAGAACCAGTTAAAAATTGCACAAAAGGTGGTTATTATGAATACGCTAAAAATGAATAAGTTGGGCATTATCTAACCTATCCATGTTTCAGTGACGACAATACACAAACATAATCAGGAGTTTTATAGCATGGGTGTATCACTACAGAAAGGCGGCAACGTTTCACTAGAGAAAGTAGCACCAGGCATGACTAAAATGCTGTTGGGCTTAGGCTGGGATTCACGTGCTTCAGATGGTGCTGATTTTGACCTGGATGCATCAGTATTCATGGTCGGTGCAGATGGAAAAGTACGTGTCGACGGCGACTTTATTTTTTACAATAATTTGAAATCAGCGTGTGGCTCTGTTGAGCACACGGGTGATAACACAACAGGTGAAGGTGAGGGCGATGATGAAGCTGTTAAAGTTGATTTGAGTCTAATTCCTGCCGACGTTAATAAAGTAATCGTGGGTGTAACTATCCATGAAGCTGAGTCGCGCAATCAGAACTTTGGTCAGGTTTCAAATGCCTTCATCCGCGTTGTAAACCAAGAGTCTAATGCAGAAGTTGCTCGCTACGACTTATCAGAAGACTACTCTATTGAGACGGCTTTAGTCTTTGGCGAGTTATATCGTCACAACAATGAGTGGAAGTTCAAAGCAATCGGTCAAGGTTTTGCCGGTGGTCTTAAGCCAATGGCGCAGCAGTATGGTGTTAATGTAGGTTAATTTTTTTGCTGTAATGTATAAGCAGTCTTCGGGCTGCTTTTTTATTGATTAGATTCAAATATCGCTGTAGCCGTAGCGGTATAATGATTATCACGTGGATGTCACCTCGCTTTAGTAAAGCCGCACTATTGTGTGTAGCCTTGCCTACATCATTTTTAAAATATGGGATTTGTCACTATGCTAAACCGATGCGATGTTGAATTGCAGACAGGTCTGCTGCAAATATCGGTTCATAATGCGCGCTACCCGCTTGAAAAGTTACTCACCTTTGGCGCACGTCAGAACCCTAAGCGCCGCTATTTGTTTATTTCTAAGGTATTGGGGAAGTATGTCCCATGTCTGCCTAGTGATATGCGTGAAACGTATCAAACATTAGCGAAAGTTGTAGAACAGGTGCTTTCATTTCCACATCTGACGTGGGTCTTAGGTGTGGCAGAAACGGCGACAGGCTTAGGTGCAGGTGTTGCTCAAGAGTTAAAACGCAGTGGTTTGGAAGATGTGATTTATAGTCATACTACGCGTTGTGATCTGGATCGTGACATAAATTTTTCGATTACTGAAGCGCATAGCCACGCACCTTCGCATTTGATCTATCGTTTGGATAGTACGTTAGCGGAGCGCCAGATTGAATCTGTCGTTATTGTCGATGATGAAATTAGTACGGGTAAAACGCTGGAGCAGTTAAGCCGAAAATTGCAGCAAAACCTGCCTCAATTGAAAACGATTGTGTGGGTTAGCTTAGTTAACTGGTTATCGATGGAGCAGCGAGAAACGTATCGTAAGGCTTACCCAGAACTCACATTTACATTTATTAGCTTGCTGGATGGAAGTTATCAATTTTATGCTGATGAGCAGTTCCCTCTCCAGCTGCCAGATAAAACTGCGAGTGGTATTAGCAGTGCAAACAGCCGGGATGATATTGGTCGAACGGGTTATTTAGCCACGGCTGAACCTGAAGTGTCCTTCTATACTCCGCAAGGTATCAGGCTGGATACTAGACAGTTAAACCCCACTGAAAAGTACACAGTCATCGGTACGGGTGAGTTTACATATCAGCCTTTCTTGTTTGCTGAAAACCTTCAGGAAGAAGGCGTCGATGTTATTTTCCAATCAACGGGTCGCTCACCTGTATTAGAGGGCGCGGGGATAACGAGCAAACAAAGTTTTTTCGATGAAGCCCAAAAAGGCGTTTACTATTTATATAATCTTCCTAAAAATCGACAAGCCATTATTTTATATGAAACATATGAACAGTATTCATCTTGTCCATTTCGCTTAAAAATCAATGCTATAACCGCTATTCTCACTTAGATTTAAAGGTATTTGTATGTCGATCGTTGTTTTTACCGATATTGATGACACGTTGATTCAAACAAAAAGAAAGTGCGAGAGTGGGGTCGAGATGGCAGTTACTGCTATTGATAAAGATGCTCAGCCCGCCTCATTTTCATCTGTCGGACAATTGCACCTCTATAATTGGTGCAACGGTCAGAGGCTTATACCTGTTACCGGGCGAAACAAAGAAGCCTTAGATCGTGTATCTCTACCCTTTAATACGTATAAAGTGATTGACCACGGTGCCATTATTCTTGATGAGGAGAATAAAATTGAAGCCGATTGGTTGCAGGTACTTACTAATGAAAGTACCGAGTGGCAGGAAATATTAGATCATTATGTAGCAGAGGTGTTAACTATCATTACTGAGCAACGGTTGTCACTTAGATGCCGTGTGATTAGTGATTTTGGTTTTCCTTGTTATATATCGATTAAAGGCGAACCTTCTGACCTTACCAAGCTTGAGAGCATTGCTGCGCGTTTTTGTCAGTTAGCCGACAATGCTCGCGTACACATAAATGGTAAAAATATGGCACTACTGCCTCCTTATGCATGTAAAAAACGGGCGGTAGAGTTTTTACAGAAAATCTTAATCGCTCATCATGGTAGCTTATTATTTCTCGGTGTAGGCGATAGTACTAGTGATTTAGCTTTCATGGCATCTTGCCATTTTCAAGTCATACCTTCTGTTAGCCAGATTAGCCAAGATAAGTTGATGTAAGCATGGAACCAAAGACAGTTTTGCAACCTTTAAAAGGCAGCTACTCTATAGAAGATTGTCAATTTCTACTCCAGTCTATCGATATTCCGATGCTGACGGTGGAAGAGAAAGAACGGCAAATGCAAATTGGTGGGCAGCATTATTCAGCGATGATTTCGCAAGAGTACCCTCCTAGCGATCAATATTTAACGTTGTTTTTAGGTTTGGTCGAAAAATATAAGTATCGACTAGCGACAGAAGTAGCGGCTTTGGCGAAACAGATTAATGATAAAAAAGGAGGTACCGTTACTCTTGTTTCTTTAGCGAGAGCAGGTACACCGATAGGTGTTTTATTAAGTAGAGCGCTAAAACATTACTATCACGCTGATGTTAGTCACTATTCAGTATCGATTATCAGAGATAAGGGTATCGATACGACAGCACTGGAATACTTGGAGAAAGCGGGTCATTCGGCTGATAGTGTATTGTTTGTGGATGGCTGGACTGCAAAAGGGATCATCACCCAAGAGTTAAAAGCAGCCGTGGCAGATTGGAATAGCGGCAGTGATTACAAGATTTCAGATGATCTTTGTGTAATTTCAGATATCGGCGGAATGGCAGATCTTGTTGCGACTGTTGACGATTATACGATTCCGTCGGGTATCCTTAATAGTACAGTATCAGGGCTTGTATCAAGAACGATCCTCAGGCCTGAGTACCAGGGCTTTCATCAGTGTGTTGTTTATTCTCATTTGGCAAAGCACGATTTAAGCAATTGGTTTGTGGATGAAATATCTGCGCTGTTTAGCACAATAGTTCCTAACGAAAGCACAGTTCTTCAGCGTGATGATGTAAGTAATGAGCGGCATCTAAAAATGAAGGCCTATATTGACCAGTTAATGGTGCAGCATGGCGTTACAGATATAAACCGCGTTAAACCGGGCATTGCAGAAGCAACTCGAGTTATGTTACGCCGAGTACCGAAGCTATTAGTCGTGAAAAATAGGGCCAGCGAAGACGTGTCTCATCTACTGGTATTAGCTAAAGATAAGAGTATTGAGATCTGTCAAGATAGCGCTATGCCGTTTAATGCGGTTGCGATTGTTGCCAATGTTAACGAATAAATACGAGTATGCGAGATACTTAAGCTGTAGCCGCTTTTTGCCCTGCCTCAAATGCCGTCTCATTGAGAGCCAATAACTCAGATCCTTTGTTTTTAAAGCGTGTAAGTAAAGCCGCTTTTAACACATCAGGGCTAAAAGGCAGTTGTTTAGCAATTGCACCTAGCATAATGGAGTTAACTAACCGGCGATCGCCTAGCTCTATTGATAGTGAACCAGCATCAAAACTGATCAGCTGGATAGGGTGGTTGCGTAGTTTCTCTTCTGGTTGTTCAGGGTAGTCGAATAAGCCAATAGAGACCACGGGTGGTGCTTGTGGATAAGTATTTACCATCACAGTGGCTTGGTCTTTGACATGTGTCACCCAGCGTAGTGCTTCGGCAGGCTCAAACGCCAGCATCAGGTCAGCAGTGCCTGGTGGGATAGAAGGCGACAGTACCTTTTTACCAAAGCGAACATGCGAAGTAACAACGCCGCCGCGTTGCGCCATACCAGCCACTTCAGTTTTTTTAACGTCATGTCCTTCTATGATTGCTGCTTGGGAGATTATATCTGCTGCGGTCATTACGCCTTGTCCGCCGATACCCACGACCATAATATTGGTAATCTGATCCATTATTTTATCTCCACAGCATTGATGTTCTCAACATTTATTAACGGGACGATGGCATCGGGAGCACAAGTGTTAATACACAAATTACATCCGGTGCAGGCTGTAGTATCAATCTTAACAAAAGAGAGTTCTTTCTCTTTGCCGTTAGGTTTAATGACCGTTTCTCTGCGTGTCACCAAAATAGCTGGGCAACCAACATCTAAACAATTACTACATCCCGTGCATTTATCATCTTTAACGGTAAGTGGCGGTTGTTTGGCGTAGCGTTCGGTTAATACGCAGGGCTGGTTAGTGATGATCACTGAAGGCTCTTTAGCTTTTACTTCTTCACGTAATGCTTTGAAGAGCGTAGGTAGTTCATAAGGATTGAGCTCATGAATGCGCTCTGGCTTAACACCTAACGCTTCGCAGAGTTTACGAAAATCAACTTGAATGGTGGCTTCACCATGAATATCAATACCAGAAGAGGGTGCGTTTTGGCCTCCCGTCATACCTACCGCACGGTTATCCAGCAGTAGAATAGTGACGTTGCCTTTGTTGTATGTAATATCTAAAAGGCCCTGCATACCCATATGTAAAAAGGTGGAATCACCGATAACGGCGATCACATTTTTGTTAGCATCTTCTTCGTTACGTCCTTTATCAATTCCCTGAGCAACACTAAGTGACGCCCCCATGCTGATACATGTATCTAGCGCATTCCAAGGGTGGCCTGCTCCTAAGGTGTAGCAGCCGATATCACCAGCGATAATGGTGTTTTTTACATGCGACAGGCAGTAGTAAATTCCTAAATGCGGGCATGCAACACACATTGTTGGTGGGCGAGGAAATACATCCGTCATTCCAATAGTGGCAATACTTTTTTCTTTACCGAGCAAACGCTCAATGGCTGGAGAAATAATCGTTGGTGTAAGTTCACCAATACGGGGGACGATATCTTTACCGAATAGCTCAATACCGGCAGCCCTTAACTCGGTTTCCAGTAAGGGCTCCACTTCTTCTATGACGACTAGTTTCTCTACGCTCTGTGCAAACTCTCGAATTAGCTCGATAGGAGCAGGATGACTAAGTCCCAATTTGATCAATGGCGCATCCGGAAATGCCTCTCGTACATGGCAGTACGCTGCGCCAGAAGTAATAAAGCCAACGGCGCGATTATCACCTTGCTCAATCACATTGAGGGAGCAAGACTCAGAAAAATTTGCTAGTGTTTTTTCCCGTTCAAGCATCAATGGAATTCGCTGCTTAGCATTGCCCGGAACCATAACAAAACGGCTGGCATCCTTAGCGAATTTATGGCTTTCTTTTACTTGAGGGGTGGATAACTGCACTAACCCTTTCACATGACAAATTCGGGTAGTTAAGCGCACAATCACGGGCACAGCGTATTGTTCAGACAGACCAAAAGCAAAGCGGGTTATATCGTAAGTTTCTTGTGAGTCGGAAGGCTCTAACACCGGAAGGTGAGCAAAACGCCCCCAGTAGCGAGAGTCTTGCTCATTTTGTGAAGAGGATAACCCCACATCATCTGCTATAACGATGACCAAGCCACCAACAGCGCCAATTAATGTTTGTGTCATAAGGGCATCAGAAGCGACATTCATGCCGACGTGCTTCATTGCGCATAAAGCCCGGCTACCAGCAAGTGAAGCACCTATCGCTACTTCTAATGAAACCTTCTCATTGATTGACCATTCTGAATACAGGTTAGGGTAGCCAGAAATGTATTCTAAAATTTCTGTAGAAGGTGTACCTGGATAAGCAGATGCAACCCGACAACCCGCATCTCGAGCGGCTAGTGCGACCGCCTCGTTCCCAGAAATGAAAATGCGTGGATTGTTCTGAACCTGCTCAGCAGCCGACATAACATCACTCCAATACCATATGATAATTTTTTATTAGTGTTTTTATAAAAATGCGTCATTTTCGAGTGTAGCGGTGCTGATAAGGGAAAATACCGATCTAGATCAATAAAGCAGAATAGATTGGGCGAAGGTATAAGGAGGTGTGTGTTTGCGGGCTTGAGCTATAGAGGTGCTAAAAAGGGACTGTGCACCCTATTGGATATTGAGCATGAAAGGTCAGTATTAGGGCAAAGCAGCTTTGCCCTAGGATGATTACAGTCAGGTTATTAGAGGTGTTTTTAGCTGGCAATTACCTGCTCTTCACATCGTTTACGATAGTGAAAAAACTGAATGATTATCCCTAACTTTAATAGTGCACTGATAGTGCCTAACAATAGTAATGGCCAGCCATCGGTAAACCCTAACACCAGTCCAAAGGCTACATTAGCAAGATCTTTGCACATAAAAACTGTATTCATTGGTAGAGAGAGTACGCCGGTCGTTTTCTCTTTATGAATTTTGCGTATCTGTTGTATACCACCCTGCAGCATAACTAGCGTTGCGCCAAGGGCCAGAACTATGGAAGTGGAGCGTCCGATGACCAGTACATCCTCTCGATATAAAAAAGCCAGACAGGCTATTGCCATACAGACTAGACCGGTGATGAAAGGTATTTTCTGAGATATGCGATCCCTGTCGATATAGATTTCATACAGAATGAATAGTGTCATTGAGGCGGCAAAAAAGCGCGTTACTAACATATAGTATTCGACTTCATCCAGCATGATGGAATAAAGAAAAAAGGCATAGAATGCTATGAAGCTGGAAAAGAATGCGTTGGCTGAAATTGATTGTGTAGCATAGCCAGAGGTTGTGGATAATTCGTCACTCTTACGTTTTTTGATCCGTCGTAGTTGATCCACAAGACCAAACAGGCAACCAATAAAAAATATGGAACTGAGCATTCCCACTGCGTTATATAACATTACGACCCTTTAAAAACGAAGAAAACGGGAGTCTATAAAGAGTCCCGTTATTTGAATGTTCAGTATTAAATAGGCGGAGGATTATAAACGTTATTCGAAAACTTCGGTAGCAAGTTTGCCATTGTAAACCGATGCAATTCGGGGGACGAAAGCGACAGTTTTGTTACCAGAAATGAAAATGCGTGGGTAGCTGAGCCCTTTCTGATAGAGGAAAGTAAAAAAGCTGCTAAGACGATTGAAATTGGTTGTTGTGCAGCCTAATACGTAGGAAAAATTCCTATATTAAGTACTTATAAACCCCTATAAAATGCATCCGTTTTGTCTACATTCGACTCAATTTCTCTGCGTTATTAAGATGGATTCGTTGGTGATAGCATGCGGACCTAGCAGGGAGTCAGATTTTTGCATACAAGGATAAATTGCAATCATGGAAAAGTTATCAGCGACGATATTGTGTATTAGCACTGCAGCATTGCTTACTGGCTGTGGTGGCGGTGGAAGTTCCTCAGTAAAAACAGGATATACTTCTTTTTCTAGTATCCCCGCGAACACTAAAGTTGAGGTTGTTGGTCGCTCAGTTGAGGCCAGCTATACTTCAGGCGCAGCACCTACCTACCCTGTTACTGGGGTTACAGGTTTGGGCACCGACACATCGATGATGACGTCGCTCACATACGGCTCTGCTGGGCAGCTCACTCGGCTTTCAATAGCAACGGATAATGGCACACTGACGTGGGATTCCTCGGTGGATACTTTTATATCTGATCCAGGCGTCTCTCAAGTTTTTTCAGTGGATGCAAATAATTATGCTTTCATCGCTAACGCTGTTGAGCTTGGCTTTAACTACCAGACATTTGGTATTTGGGTTACCGGCTTAGTCACTACCTCAGGACGTGTTGGGGCTACCTCGGTTGGGATGCGTACGAATGGTGCTTCAGTACCAACATCGGGTGCTGCTTCGTTTACAGGAGGAGCGGTAGGTTCTTATATTGATGCTTCAGGTGAACGCTTTATTGTTACTGCTGATAGCCTTATTAATGCAGATTTTTCCACGCGTAGTTTAGTGTTTACAACGTCGAATAGTGAGGCCATTAGTTTGATATCTGCTATAGATACGAACCGTCCAGATCTAGACTTATCAGGTACACTCGCTTATGCAGTTGGCTCGAATAGCTTTTCAGGTTCGGTTAGTACAGTAAGTGCATTAACAGGTTCTGCAAGTGGTAACTTCTATGGTCCAACAGCGCAGGAAGCAGGTGGTGTTTTCGCCGTTACTGGTAGCGGTATAGAAGGTTACCGTGGCTCATTTGGTACTGTGCGTTAAAGCGATCATCACTGTTTAATAGCATCACTCGTCTGTCAAAGATGTAAGGCGAGTGATGATAAAGAGCAGCATCCACAATTAAATATGAGAAGTAATACCTTGGTCTTCATGAGGGTTCAGTAACGCTTTTTTACTGCGTTTATGTGCATACATTCTCTTGTCGGCTAATGACATGCATTCTGATTGATTGTTGCCTTCTAGGCTGGTGGCGATTCCATAACTAATACCGGCACTATGCCAGCCTTGTTGGCGTAGTTCGTTCTCACATTCGTTTACTAGGATATTTGTTTGTCGTACTAATGCGGTTAAATCATTTTTGTTATTAACATCAAATAGCCAGACAAACTCGTCTCCCCCAGTACGGAATACATCACCTTTATCATTGATTTTTCTTTTCATGAGCGCAGCACCTTCAATCAAAAACAGGTCACCTTTTTCATGACCAAATTGGTCATTAATCGATTTGATACCATCAAAATCAATAAACACGATAATGAAGTGGCTTTTTAGGCCGGCGAATTTTTCACTCATTAAATGCCGATTGCCAGTATTGGTTAGCGGGTCAATGCGGGCAAGGTAGATTGAACGGTTATAATTTTTCTGTTGGCCATAAAGCCATTCAGCTAAGGACAGTAGTATGCAAATGCAGTCTATCGCCAGCGCAGATAAAACAATCAACTCTGGGTATACATTTGCTTCAATTATTCTGGCATGTAACAGAACATAAATTAGCAAAGCAACGCCGTAGCTGGCGTTGCCTAAGAGGTAATATTTTGCGCGAGAAAATTTTCTTCGTAGCATTTTTATACCAATTGCCACGCTCGACGTTATCCAAATTAATGCGATAAGGTGTGAGATGGTAAAGGCTAAAGAATAGTTAACCCAGGGGAGTAAAACGCCTATTGCAACGCAGGCTAGTGCCAGGATATTAAGGTAGCGAGCGAGTAAGAAATGCTCTTGTTGACAGTTAAATAGTAGTTTTGTGAACTGGCTGGCAAATGCGATGGCGAAAGGAAAAATTAAGATGCCTGTATAGCTTAAATTGACGCTGTCTATCGAAAAAATATCATCGAGTAACCCCGCGGCAGAGGCCCAGCCGATACCATGTAATCCTATATATCCGGCACAAGCTATCGTAATACTATTTTTTGTTCTGAAGAAAATAATCACCGCAATGAGCGCTAGGGTCAGCATCACAGCTATTGCCGTTATTGTTATAACGTTAACAATAAATTGATTGTGATAAAACGCTGCGGTGTTATAGATTTTAATGGACAAAGGATTCACATACTGTTTGGCGTCAACATATAACCATAAGTACCCTTGTTCTTGCTTTTGTGTGATAAGGCTAATTGCCTGTGAGTGCATTAATACTGGTGTGCGATAATCGTTTAATTGAGAAAAGTCATCGAGCCTTTCTACGCTTCCGTCATCGCGTTGCCAGAAGGCGAGGCCAATGTCGACAAAGATTAAGTTAGGGTTTACGAACCAAGTTTGAGTTGCATCGCTATTGTTTATTAAAGCGATCTTGGCAACATAGCCACCTGAACGCCCAACTAATGTGCCTTCAACTGGTTGAGTATGTGTCAGCCACTTCTCTATTGAAGAAAAGTTTGAGAATTGTTCTTGTGGGTCAACTTTATGCCATATGCCTATTTCGCTTATTTCTAGAGTATTCTTGCCAGCGAGATTGAAAAAATCCCCAGCCAACGTTTGGCTGCAAAAAAGTAAAATCATCAGTGATTTCAGAAGAAAGGTATATCGCATCCTACACTTGGTTCTCTAAAGGATTAATGAGTCACATTTTCAACGTCTTTATTAAAAAATAGTCTCATTTTAGTGAAAACCAAACTTAGTTTTCACTAAAATATTTTGGCAGATGCTTCTTGTTAGTTGTGAGCCTCTATTTAGCAAGTAATGTGTAGATTTTTTAAACGAGCCGTAGTGCTTTAATTACGCTCGCTGTAGCACTTCATCCACTAGCTTATTAATGCCACTAGCCGCTTCGCTTATGGAGCCCGCCAGCATATATGCTGGTGTGCTGATGATATTACGTTCTTGATCGATGACTATTTCACTAACAGGGCAGTTCTGGTGTTTACCTCCCATTACTTCGATTGCCCCGGCTATGTCATTATCGGTGCCAATGGTGCAAGTGGCTCCTTCGCCAAAGATGAGTGGTGTCATGGTAGGAGCAATGCAGATAAGGCCAACGGGTTTGCCTGATTTGTGTATGGCTTGGGCAAATAGTTTTACCTGCTCATTAACACTGCATTGCGCGCCATTAACAGCGAAGTCGGAAAGATTTTTGGCAGCACCAAATCCGCCGGGAATAATCAATCCAGCATAATCATCTGGGTTGGCTGTGGCCAAGTCAATAATTGCACCCCTAGCTAAGCGTGCGGCTTCAACCAGTACATTGCGTGACTCACCTTCAGCTACTTCACCATTGAGGTGATTTATCACATGAAGTTGTTCCATATTGGGTGCCATGCATTGATATTCTCTTCCTTGTTGTTCAATCCGCAGCAGGGTTAAAACAGATTCGTAAATTTCCGATCCGTCGAATACTCCGCAGCCAGATAAAATAACCGCAATTTTTTTCATGGATTATTCCTCTACGTCTGTTGGTTATTTTTTGTCTATCGTTAGAGAATAACATTGTAGCGTGCAGTGATATAAGCATTCAGATCATGGACGGTTTACATTTTCATGCCCGACAAGTGCGGCTATACTTTCGGTCCTCTTTTTAATGTTGTAGCGAATACCGCCGTGTCTTGGTTTTCTGGAAAACAAAAAACACCTACGTTGACTCACGAAGCGCCACTTTATCCGTCGATTGCGGATAGCATCTGTATTGAGCATGTGGATCTGCAGCGTGCGAATACTCCTCTATTTCAGCAGTTATCATTACGTTGGCATGAAACGCGTGTCGGGCTGATTGGCAATAATGGCTCAGGTAAAAGCTCATTGGTGCGTTTACTTAATGGGCTGATTACGCCGGAACAAGGACGGGTGTCGGTGTTTGGTTATGATACGGTGAAGCAAGCTGCGTTGATGCCTGCGTTGGTCGGATTTATTTTTCAAAACCCCGATCACCAAATGATCTTTCCAACGGGCGCAGAAGAGCTGGCGTTTGGCTGTGAGCAATTAGGCCAGTCTGCGCAAAAAGCCAGAGCTTCGGCATTGGCCTTATTGGCTGAGCAGGGAATAGAATCATGGGCTGATCGGCCTGTCACTCAGTTGTCAGAGGGGCAAAAGCAGCGCGTGTGTATTCTGTCTGTGTTAATTATGAAGCCTCGCTTACTGATATTGGATGAGCCG
>JAWUYS010000091.1:0-25471 GCA_034110685.1 Neptunomonas sp. | reverse complement strand
GACCAAAGTGTCTAGATGGTTGGCTTGAAAAGAGAGGATCGCTTGCTCCGTTGTGCCGTTGGGTGAGCAAACTCTACGTCTTAACTCTGCTGGATCAACATCGCTTAGAAGAGCCATCTCTGCCGCTCCGCGAGCGGTTTGTAGCGTAAGCTGAGTTGCAACTTCCTTTGTTAGGCCCTGCTTCTGCGCGGCTGTAATCATCGCTTCCATGAATAGGAAGTAATAAGCAGGCCCGGAGCCTGAGACAGCGGTTACGGCGTGTAACTGGTCTTCTTGCTCTACCCATAAAGTAAGCCCAGTCGCTGATAAAACATTTTCAGCTTGGTCGCGTTGCGCTTGGCTAACTTGTGCATTGGCGTATAAACCATTGGCGCCCATTTTTACCAACGCAGGTGTGTTCGGCATACAGCGAACGATAGCTTGATTGCCACCAAGCCATTGGTTAATGCTATTTGAAGTAATGCCCGCGGCCACAGAAATGAAGAGAGGTTTATTTTCAGCGGCAGCAGTGGCGAGTGGCTGTAGTACTGCTTTGAACATTTGAGGCTTAACAGCCAGCACAACGATATCAGCGGATTGCATAGCTTCGTTGTTGTCAGCGGTGACAAATAGTCCCTGCGATGCTAAGTCTGCCAGTCGGCTCACAGTAGGGGAGCTAGCTCGGATTTTTTCAGCAGGGAAACCATTGCTGACTAAACCACCGATGATGGCACGTGCCATATTTCCAGCACCGATGAAGGCAAGTGTAGGGTGTTGACTCACAATTAATACCTGCAGAAATTAAGTAGGTTTTTTTGAATTAGGGTATTGGCGAGGGCCGAACAAGGCTGTGCCAATACGCACCATGGTAGCACCTTCCTGAATCGCAATCTGCATATCACCAGACATGCCCATTGATAGTGTGTCGAGTTCAGGATGTGTATTTCTTAGCGAGACGAAAATGGACTTCATCTGTGCCAATGCTGTTTGTTGTTTAGCTATATCATCTGTTGCTTCGGGTATTGCCATGAGTCCACGAACCGCCAAATGAGGCAAGTTGGCAGCTTGCTGCAGTAATGTTTCGGCCTCATTAGGTAAGCATCCTGACTTGCTATCCTCACAGCTTATATTGATTTGTAAGCAAATGTTAAGAGGTGGCAGATGACCGGGTCTTTGTTCTGAGAGCCGTTGCGCTATTTTTAAGCGGTCCACACTGTGTACCCAATCAAAATTTTCGGCTATTGCACGAGTCTTGTTGGATTGAATAGGGCCTATAAAATGCCAAACTATAGCCAAGTCATTGAGTGTTTCTTTTTTCTCAAGAGACTCTTGGAGGTAATTTTCACCAAAATGTCGTTGGCCGTGCTGATAGAGTTCACGCAGCTCATTCGATGAGCGTGTTTTACTAACGGCGAGTAACGTTATTTCTTCCGGCTTGCGATGTGCTTGTTGAGCTGCTTGATTTATCAGCTGACCAACACTTTTTAAGTTCTCTGCTATGCTAGACATATGAGTATTAATAGTTCTTCAGATTAGAGATATATGTCTATTTTGAAGTAACTGGTGAATTTAAGTAAGCCCTGAGTAAATACATTATGGATATTACAGAACTTCTTTCGTTTACAGTTCAGCAGGGAGCTTCCGACCTGCACATTACGGCCGGCATGCCGCCGGTTATTCGTGTGGATGGAGATGTGCGGCGAATTAAGCTGCCAGCGTTAGAACAGAAACAAGTTCAGACGCTTATTTATGACATTATGAACGATAAAATTCGTAAAGATTTTGAAGATAAATTTGAAGCGGATTTTTCTTTTGAAGTCCCTGGGTTAGCACGCTTTCGTGTCAACGCTTTCAATCAGAATCGCGGAGCCGCGGCTGTTTTTCGTACCATTCCTAGTAAAGTTCTGACAATGGACGATCTGGGAATGGGCAAGGTTTTCCAAGATTTATCAATGCAGGCGCGCGGCTTGGTACTAGTGACGGGGCCTACTGGGTCAGGTAAAAGTACAACATTGGCAGCGATGGTTGATTATGTAAATGAGGTTCGTTCCGATCATATTTTGACGATTGAAGACCCTATTGAGTTTGTACACGAAAGCAAAAAATGCTTAGTGAACCAGCGTGAAGTGCATCGAGATACACAAAGTTTTGCTAATGCATTGCGCTCTGCGTTGCGTGAAGATCCAGATATTATTCTTGTTGGTGAGATGCGAGATCTGGAAACAATACGTTTGGCGCTAACCGCAGCAGAAACGGGTCATCTCGTGTTTGGAACCTTGCATACTACTTCTGCGGCGAAGACGATTGACCGTATTATTGATGTATTTCCTGCTGCTGAAAAAGACATGGTGCGTTCAATGTTATCAGAGTCTTTGCAAGGCGTTATCTCCCAAACATTACTGAAAAAAGTTAATGGGGGCCGTGTTGCCGCACATGAAATTATGATGGGTACCCCTGCTGTTCGAAATCTGATTCGTGAAGATAAAGTAGCGCAGATGTATTCAGCGATTCAAACGGGGGCTTCGCATGGTATGAAAACATTAGATCAATCTCTAACAGAGCTTGTTCAAAAAGGTCTGATATCAAGAGAAACCGCTCGCGATAAAGCTAAAAACCCGCAAGGTTTCTAAAATCGCTGCTTTGTTGTATTAGCGTGATTATAGTTTTTTAAAAGGAGAGTTACAGCGTGGAGTTTACTCAGCTTCTTAAAGTGATGATTGAGCGCGGAGCGTCAGATTTGTTTGTATCGGCAGGAGCCCGGCCTAGTATTAAGGTTGATGGAACGCTGAAACCGTTAACAAAAGACCCGTTGAAACCATCTCAAGCGCGCTCGTTAGTGTATTCGACGATGACGGATAAGCAAATTTCCGAATATGAGAGTACACATGAGTGCAACTTTGCTATTAGTGCACCAGGATTAGGGCGCTTTCGTGTAAGTGCTTACTTTCAACGTAACTCCCCAGGAATGGTGCTGCGACGTATTAACGCTACTATTCCAGGCTTTGAAGAACTAAACCTTCCACCAGTGATGAAAGACCTTTCCATGTCTAAGCGTGGCTTGATCTTATTTGTTGGTGGGACATCAACGGGTAAATCAACATCGTTGGCGTCGATGATAGACTATCGGAACCGACATAGCCGTGGACACATCATCACGATAGAAGACCCGATTGAGTATATTCATGAGCATAAAGAGAGCATTGTTACTCAGCGGGAAGTAGGCATCGATACAGACTCATTTGAAGTGGCGTTAAGAAATACACTAAGGCAAGCGCCTGATGTTATTTTGATGGGTGAGATTCGAACTCAGGAGCTGATGAAATACGGGTTGGCATTTGCAGAAACAGGGCATCTTTGTATGGCAACCTTGCACGCAAATAATGCTAACCAAGCCATTGATCGAGTCGTAAGCTTTTTCCCGCCAGAACATCATGACCAGCTTTGGATGGAATTGTCACTTAACTTGAAAGCGATTGTTGCCCAGCAACTGCTGCCTACCAAGGATGGTAAGGGGCGTCGTGCGGCAATAGAAGTGATGATTTGTACGCCATTGATTCAGGATTTGATCCGTAAAGGAGATATCCACGAAATCAAAGAAGTCATGAAGAAGTCGACCAATCTAGGAATGCAAACATTTGATCAGGCACTGTTTGAGCTTTATAAAGAAGACGCTATTAATTACGACACTGCGTTAGCACATGCCGATTCAGCTAATGATTTGCGTCTGATGATTAAGTTAAGTGCGGATACAAACCCAGGGTTAAGTATGCAAGATGATACAGATTCACTGTTTTTGCAGGAAGAAGAGGACTTTATGAATGTATCTGGTGAAATGGAAATTGGCAAAATGTAATACTGCTTAGCATATAAAAAAACCGAACCGTATTTTAATAGGGTTCGGTTTTTTTATGTCTGTTATGCCTGATAGACCATTTCACCCTTCATAAAGGTGTGTGTAACTTTGCCTTTTAGAGGGATGTTCATGAAGGGGGAGTTGTGGCCAGCAGATACGCAGTTGTCACTGTTTAATTGCCATTCAGCCCCAGGGTTGAAAATGCAAATATCAGCGTCACAACCGATACCTAATGAACCCTTGTTGAGTTTTAGAATAGCAGCAGGAGCGGCGGTTAATTTCTCTATCAGTTGAGGTAGCGAGAGAAGTTCTTGTTCTACTAGCATTAACCCAAGAGGAAGTAGCGTCTCTAAACCAGAAATGCCGGGCTCTGTAGCTGCGAATGGTGCTTGCTTGGCTGCGGGGTCGTGAGGTTGGTGATCAGAGCAAATTGCTTGAATGCCGTCGGTCACTAAGCCGTGTCGTAAACCCGCTCGATCGAGTTGGCTTCTTAATGGAGGAATAACATGGAACATGCTATTAAAGCCATTTACGTTTGTATCTGTTAGCAGCAAATGATGTATGGAAACATCGGCAGTTATGTTAAGGCCGCGTTTGCGTGCCTCCGTTACCATTCTCACAGAGCGTTCTGCTGATAGTTGGCCAAAGTGTGCGCGAACGCCTGTCTGCTCAACAAGTAGCAAGCAGCGAGCTACTTCGATTGTTTCAGCTGTTTCGGGAATGCCGGTTAATCCTAGTCGAGTACAGGTTGTATCGTCATGCATACAGCCTTCGCCGGTTAAGTCGTGATTTTGCGGTTGAAAAATAACCAAGAAATCATGCGTTGCTGCGTATTCTAGGCAACGTAATAGCACGAGGGCACTAGGAATACTTTCTCGGGCATTACTGAACGCTACACAACCTGAGCGGCTAAGGGCATGCATGGGTGCTAGCTGCTCCCCTTGAAGTCCTTGTGTTAACGCTCCAACAGGCATTACATTGGCGAGACCTGTTGCTTCTGCGCGGTCGATGATCATTTCTGCAACCGCAGGGTTATCTACGACGGGCTTGGTTGTTGGTGGCGTGATCATGGTTGTGATACCACCTGCTACCGCCGCTGCAGTTTCGCTGGAAATAGTCGCTTTTTGCGTGTAACCAGGCTCTCGAACATGCGAACACATGTCTATCAGGCCAGGTATGACAATGTGACCTTTGGCATCAATAGTTTGGCTCGCCAAAAAGTCAGCTGGCGCTTGGTCAATCGAGATGACTTTACCGTTTTGAATGTATAGGTCGCAGACTTTGTCGTGTTGGTTCTTAGGGTCTATTAGACGTCCATTTTTTATGATTAGCATGCTTATTATGCCTCCGTCTTCTGATTTTTTTCAGTCATTTGGCCTGACATCGACATAGACATAACTGCCATTCTTACCGCAATCCCGTTAGTTACCTGATCAAGAATTAGTGACTGAGGCCCATCTGCGACGGCAGATTCAATTTCTACACCCCGGTTGATGGGGCCGGGGTGCATGACGACAGCATCTGGTTTGGCGTGTTGAAGCTTTTCGTTAGTTAATCCGAACAGCTTGTAAAATTCTGATTCACTCGGTAATAAGGCGCTTTGCATGCGTTCTTTTTGTAAACGCAGCATGATAACCACATCAGCATCTTTAAGTCCTAACTCCATATTAGTGAAGACTTTGACTCCTAAAGCTTCAATGTTACGTGGTAGTAAGGTGTTAGGTGCAACCACGCGTATTTCAGCTGCGCCTAAAATGCGTAATGCATGAATTTGTGAGCGTGCGACACGTGAATGCAAGATGTCGCCAATAATGGTAACCACCAAGGGTGAGAAATCACCTTTATGGCGCTTTATAGTAAGCATATCTAGCATTGCTTGCGTAGGGTGAGCGTGACGCCCATCACCTGCGTTTATAACAGCAACGTTAGGCGTAACATGCTCTGCAATAAAGTGCGCTGCTCCGCTGTCTGAGTGGCGTACAACAAACATGTCTGAATGCATCGCTTCTAACGTTTGTAGCGTGTCTTTGAGCGTTTCACCTTTTGACGTAGATGAGGTGCTGATATTCAGGTTAAGCACATCGGCAGACAGTCGCTTGGCGGCTAGTTCAAATGTACTTAGTGTCCGCGTACTGGATTCGAAAAATAGGTTAACAACTGTTTTTCCGCGCAGTAGAGGGACTTTTTTGACCTGCTGGGCGCTCATGTCTACAAATGAGTCGGCAGTATCAATAATCTCTGTCAGAAGCTCTCTGGAAAGCCCTTCGGTGGTGATAAAGTGCTTAAGTTGACCTTCGCTGTTTAGCTGAATGTTGTTGGGGTCTGTAATTTCAAACATGCTGTGCTCCAGCTAGGGTTAGTCTTTTTGACTGATTTCAAGTTCCAGAGGGTTGGGTCCGGTCAGTTTCACTTGTTGGTTTGGGCCTAAAGATAAAGTGCTGCCGTAAACATCTGCCTGAATAGGTAACTGTCTGCGCTGTAGATCCAGAAGTGTCACTAAGGTGACAGATGATGGGCGGCCATAATCAAACAACTCATTCAGTGCTGCGCGAATGGTACGGCCACTCATGATGACATCGTCGACCAGTACAATATCGCGTCCCTCTGTAGCAAAAGGGATCTGAGATGCTTGGACTTTTGGGTTTAAACCAATTTGAGAGAAGTCATCACGATAAAAAGATATGTCTAGGGTGCCTATAGGGCTCTCTAGTGCAAGTTCTGTATGAAGTCGTTCTGCAATCCAGATGCCACCGGTGCGAATGCCGATAATGAGTGGAGCATCAATTTGGCGGTGTATTAAGAGTGTTTTAAGCTCAGAAACCATTTTGTCGAGTAGGGATTCAACACTCAGTGTTCCCGATACCATAAAAGTTCTCCAATCGTGTGTGGCTTGGTATGCGCGATGTACTGCCAAACCAGCTTTCAAGAATTATTTGTGCGGCAATGCCATCGACAGATTCTTTACGAAAATTAGTGCCGCCGCCTTGAGCGAAGTGTATTTCTTTTGCCTCAGCCGTAGAAAGACGCTCGTCAACAAGGTAACAGGGGAGTTGGTAGCGGTCTTGAATTCGATTGGCAAAGCGGCGTGCTCGGCGTGACATTTCACTGACAGTACCGTCCATGTTTAAGGGGATGCCAACCACTAATGTTGCTGGTTGCCACTCCTTAATAGTTTTGTCTAACGCTGGCCAGTCAGGTGTGCCGTCTCGAGCAAGAATGGGGGCCAATGCTAATGTGGTTTCAGTCGTTGTTTGGCCTGTGGCTATGCCTATACGGCGTGTTCCAAAATCAAATGCGAGCACTTGTTGGTTGGGTTGGGTCATAGTTATTAGAATTCAGTGTTCTCAGGTTTAAGTCAGGCATGCCCGGTGTGGGGTGTCATTAAATTTAGATTAACCCCCAGAATGGTAGCAGCTGCCTGCAATCTTTCTTCAGCGGGTTTATGAAACATTATATCTGAATTTGCTGGGCAGCTTAACCATACATTATCAGTTATTTCTTGTTCCAGTTGTCCAGGTCCCCAGCCTGTGTGCCCTAAGGTAATAAGTGCTTCTGCATTGTCACTTAAAGCAATGGCTTCGAGAATGTCCATTGATGTTGTTAAAAACAGTTCATCAGTTACTGCATGGGTAGAAAGCCAAGGGTTACCTAAGTAGTTTTTATGTAACACAAACCCTCTGTCGTTTTGTACCGGGCCGCCTGAGTAAACTTGTATGGAGCTGGCGGTATTGCTGCTAGGTAGGTCAAGATGAGAGAGCATTTTATCAAGGTGGAAATTTAGGGGGCGATTGACAATCAGCCCCATAGCTCCGTATTCACTATGGTCACAAATATAGATAATTGTTTGTGCAAATGTCTCATCTTCTAGATGAGGCATTGAGATTAAAAAGTGGTCGCGCAAACAGGTTTGAGTACTAAGCATGATAAAACCACATATAATGAAAAACGGACTACTAAGGTTTAGTACAGTTGTGTGGTTTTCTCAAATTTCCAGCTGCGAATGATCTCAAGAACATCCGTATTTTTTCTCATCTCGGTACTGAATGGCTGAAAGGGTGAGGCCAGCTTGACGATGCGGATAGCGGCGTCATCTAGTGTTTTACTGCCAGACGATTGCGTAATTTCGATGCTTTTTAAACCACCATCAGGAAGAATGGCAACAAGTACTCGTAAGGTGCCATATAGTTTTTGGCGCCTTGCTTCTTCTGGGTAGTTCATATTGCCTATCATCTCAATGCGTCGACGCCAATTATCAAGATAGATAGCATCTTCATGAATTGTCGTCGAAACAGACGATAAACGGCGCGTTTTTGGGCGCTTGGCAAACTGCTCTTGCTGCATTTTTATTTGTGCTTGAAGGTTCGCGATTTCCAGGCTTTTAGCTAGCAAAGAAGTTGATTGTCCAGTTCTTGGCTGTGATACCGTTGGTTTGCTTTTACGAGGTTTTGTTGCTGCTTTCTTTTTTTTCTTTTCTGCAGTTGTGGTGACAACCTTACGCTTACTTTTAGCTGCTTGGTTTGAGTCACCTTTATCAGTAATGGGTTTTTCTACTACGTTGTTAACTGTCGGTGAGGGTTTCGGTTTCTTAGTGGGTTGCGTTGGGCGTGCGGACTGATTACGAATTTTATTGTCTTGAAAAGTTGAGCGCTCAGTGGTTGATGGTAAACGCTTCTCTTCAACGGTCCCGCTCGCCAGTTGGTTGGCTTGTGCCAGAAAGTCTGTTTTTTCAGGAGGCTTCTCAACAGCATATTGAGCCAGTGTTATCTCAAGCGTTTGTACCGCAGGTGTTGAAGATGGACTAATGAATGAGCTACCCAAAATAAATACAGCATGCAATGCAATCGCCATAAAAAGCGTAAAGCCCAACCGATCAGTTGCGCTGACAATAGGGCTTGCTGGTATATTTTGAGTAGCACCAGACACTATGGCTTGTTCCGTTTCTCTTCGATGGCGTTCATTAACTGCATCCCAATATCTAAGCCAAATTGGTTGTCTAGCTCGCGAATACAGGTTGGGCTGGTGACATTAATTTCAGTCAGGTAGTCGCCAATGACATCTATGCCGACAAATAATAACCCTTTCTCTTTGAGTGTAGAGCTTACCTGGTCACAGATCCAACGGTCACGATCCGTCAGAGGACGGCCTTCCCCTTTTCCTCCGGCAGCTAGGTTGCCTCGAGTTTCGCCTGCCATCGGTACGCGGGCTAACGCGTATGGAACAGCTTCACCATCAATTATCAATATACGTTTGTCGCCGTTTACTATCTCAGGAAGATATTTCTGCGCCATAATGGTCTGTTTACCGTGTTCGGTAAGCGTTTCTATAATGACGCCCAAGTTCACACCATCTTCTTTGATTCTGAAGATAGAGGCTCCACCCATACCGTCTAGTGGTTTGAAAATGACATCTTTATGTTCTGCATGAAATGCGCGCAGCAATGTTTCATCTGAAGTAACTAAAAGTGGAGGGCAGCATTGTGGAAAATGAGTGGCAAAAAGCTTCTCGTTAAAATCACGCAAGCTTTGTGTGCGGTTAACAATCATCGTTCCTTCCGCTTCAGCCATCGCCAGAAGCTGAGTGGTGTAGAGGAACTCGTTATCAAATGGAGGATCTTTTCGCATTAAGATGACATCGAGAGATGAAAGATCTTCAGCTTGGTATTCGCCTCGCGTAAAAAATGCATCAGGATCCATCGCAACGCTTAATGGTGCCATGTTGGCTTTAGCTTTTCCGTCATGTAGGTACAGATGCTTTTGCTCCATGTACCATAACTCCCAGCCTTTTTGTTGAGCAGCCCATAGCATGGCAAGAGAACTATCTTTTTTGTAGTTAATCCCATCAATTGGGTCCATAACAATACCGACTTTTAATGTCATTCTCTGCTGTCCTCTAGGTCATTTACCTGATGAGTTTAATCTAAATAGATGGCGCTGGGCTAACTTAACCTTACTAACTTAAGTCGCCCCATAAATACTGTAATATAGCTTGTGCGGCAACCGGTGCTGTTTCTGTACGCATTACCCTGGGGCCAAATGCTACCGGCTTGAAGCCAGCAGTAAGAGCCATCTCTACTTCTGCTTCACTAAGGCCTCCTTCGGGGCCTATTAGTAACGCGATGGAAGCGGGGCGTTCCAGCTCTTCAAGTGGTTGTTCTGTATGATGATGCAACACTAGCTTAAGATCAGCTTCAACACTGTCTAACCATTGTTGTAGTGGTTGGATAGGGGCGATGACAGGAAGTTCATTTCGAAGTGATTGCTCGCATGCGCTAATCGCTATTTGCTGCCAATGCTTGCTGCGCTTGTCTTGGCGGTCATTGTTTAAACGGACCTCACAGCGTTCGGTAAACAGCGGTGTCATACAGTGCATACCTAACTCAGTGGCTTTTTGAATCGCATAGTCCATTCTTTCGCCACGAGATATTGCTTGGCCAATATGAATCTGTAATGAGCTGGTGCGTGGCGGTGTTTGCTCTGACACGACCTTTACATCAACATGGCGTTTATCCACACGTTCAAGTGTACAAAGAAACTCACTACCGTGGCCGTTAAACAAGGTGATGCTGTCGCCTGCTTTCATTCGTAGTACGCGGGACACGTGTTGTGTCGTTGCATCACTTAGCGAACAAGTTTGTCCTTTATATAAATCTGAAGGCTCAAAGAATCTCGGTATACGCATGCCATTAAGGTCCGACATTAAAAAAGACACATTATGCCATTGTTCACCTTGGTTCAGTCTACTTCTATAATAAGATTTTGATTGTCTAGTAACTCAATAAGCTTTTCGTTTTTCAATGGCCTGCTTAATAAAAAGCCTTGTGCGATGTCACAGTTGATCGAGCGTAGTATGTTTAACTGCTCTGCTGTTTCAACACCCTCTGCTACCACTTTTACATTGAGTCCTTGAGCCATATGAATAATAGCTTCTACAATCTTCTTATCTCCTTTGCTGTTTTCTAAGTCTTGGATAAAAGATTGATCAATTTTTACTTTGTTAATTTGTAAATTGCGGATGCGGCTTAAAGAAGAGTAGCCCGTACCAAAGTCATCGATGGAGATGCTAATACCCATTTGCTGTACCGTACGAATCTTCTCTTGCAACATCTCTAAAGAGGCAATTAGCACCCCCTCTGTAAGCTCTAGCTCTAAGGACTCTAGTGGGATGTCATATTCATCGGTGGCTTCATGGATAAGCTGCTGCAGGTCGCTACGCATGAATGTTAAACCAGAAAGGTTAACGGCAAGTTGAGGAACATCGTGGCCTGCTTGTCTCCATTGTTTAATTTGTCGGGCAGCGGCTTTTAAAACCCAATTATCTAAACGAGTGACCAGTCCACTTTGTTCTGCAAACACAACAAAGGTTGCAGGTGAGATGAAGCCGCGTTCGGGGTGCTCCCAGCGTAATAGCACTTCAGCTGAGATGATTTTATTGGTGTGTAGGTCATGCAGCGGCTGAAACACCAGATAAAATTGGTCTTCTTCTATCGCTTGCTGGATGTCTTTCCACAGAACGAGTCGCTCATCTAATGCAAATGTTTTTAATTGGTTGAAAAACATGTAATCAAGTTCAAGGCGGCGTGCTTCACTTAAGGCTTCTTCACAGTGGCTTAGCAGAGCTAGTTCTTGGTCGCCATCATCAGGTGCAATGCTAATGCCTACGCGCGACTGAAAAGACAGTTGTTGACCTTCAATTGTTGAAGGCAGCATGATCTCCGTTTGAATTGCATTGATAAGAATATTTATCTCACGAAGGTCTGACAATTCTGGGCGTATGACGGTAATAATATCATCACTGTAGCGCGCCAGTAGATCATTGTTATGAAGCGTTTTCTTTATACGGTTGGAGATATCTATCAGTATTACATTGCAATAGTCTGCTCCCCACTGCGCTAAGATATCCCGAAGTAATGGCAGTTTGATGGAGATAACGGCACATTTTTTACCATTGGGTAAAATAGCAAGAAGTCGAGCGAGTTCATCCTCTAGCGCTTTGCGTGATAGTAGGTGAGTAACAGGATCGTAAGTGGCAAGGTGCTGGGCTTGAATGTTAGCTTGTTTGAGGTCTTCATTTTCAATGGTTTGTTGGCGAAAGTGAACAAGCGCTTTCGCGATGCTGCCAATTTCATCGTGGCGCTCATTGTCGGTTATTTCTTCGGTAATATGTCCTGATGTAAGTCGTTGTATCTGATCGACAAGCCTGCCCGTGGGTGCTGTGATGCTATGCGCTATACGCCCTGATATAAGGTATGCCAAGAGGCCTGCAAAAGTGGCTAGCAGTATGAACGTTATATGACGGGAAAAATAAATATGCTGGATATCGTTAAGATAAATTCCTGATCCCACAATAAGGTCGGTGCCCGGAATCAGCCTCGCGTAGCTGAGTTTTTCTGTTGGTGTTGCTCCCTCTGATTTTGGCCAGAAGTAGGTTGTAAACACCTCTCCCTTTTTGCGTACACCTTCTAGTATTGGTTGTGTAATGTAGTCGCCATTGTGATCTTTGAGCTGGCTGGCATCACGCCCATTAATGTTTGTTAGTATCGGGTGAATAATATTAATGCCAGCGAGATTGATAATGAAAATATAGTTGTTGTCATCATAACGAAGAGTATGTGCAAGCTGTTTTGTAAAGGAGAGTTTCTCTTCTTTGGACAATGCATGATTATCTGAAGACAGAACAGGTTTTAACTGACTAATGGCGCTATCGACAACGCTTTTAATAATGCTTTTGCGAGACTCTATTAGATCATCATGTGAATACTTGAGCGCAATAAGAGATACCGCCGCAATACTGAGCATTATCAGTGCAACTAGAATAAAAAGTTTCCAGCGAATGCTGATGTCTTGTAAACGCATTGATCCTCAAACCTCCATGCTTACGATTGGGAGCTACAGCTGAATAGTAATACTAAGGATGGTCGATATATGAGTTTTAGACACAAAGGTGAAAATTGCCAGTTTTTGGCGAATTTAGAAACAAAAAAAGGCGCTAGAGCGCCTTTTTTACAATGTACAGGTGCTTAAATGCCAGCGTCTGCTTTTAGCGCTTCTACTTTATCAGTACGCTCCCACGTAAATGCTGTAAAGGTATCGTCCTTTACGGTCATTTCACAAGGAAGGCGTCCAAAGTGTCCGTAAGCCGCCGTCGCCTGATACATAGGATGTAACAGGTCTAACATGCGAGTGATCGCGTGTGGACGAAGATCGAAGTGGCGATTGATGAGTCCAATAATTTTATCATCGGATATTTTGCCAGTCCCAAAGGTATTGATAGACACTGAAGTAGGCTCAGCAACACCGATTGCATATGATACTTGGATCTCACAACGGTCAGCTAACCCAGCTGCAACGATGTTTTTAGCAACATAGCGGCCAGCATAAGCTGCAGAGCGATCTACTTTCGATGGGTCTTTGCCGGAAAATGCGCCGCCACCGTGACGTGCCATGCCGCCGTAGGTGTCTACGATGATCTTACGGCCAGTCAGACCGCAGTCTCCTACTGGCCCACCGGTAACAAATGAACCTGTTGGGTTAATGTGGAACTTGGTTTCTTTGGTCAACCATTCAGCCGGTAGAACATGTTTGATGATCAGTTCCATCACAGCTTCGCGCAAATCAGATTGGGAAACATCAGCGTTATGCTGTGTCGATAGAACGACAGCATCTATGCCTGATGGTTTGCCATCTTCATAGCGGAATGTCACTTGTGATTTTGCATCTGGACGCAACCATGGTAATAAACCTGACTTGCGGACTTCAGCTTGGCGCTCAACTAAGCGATGAGCGTAAGTGATCGGTGCTGGCATGAGTACATCAGTTTCGTTGGATGCATAGCCAAACATAAGGCCTTGGTCGCCTGCTCCTTGGTCTTCCGGTTTAGCTCGATCTACACCCTGAGCAATTTCATGTGCCTGCTTACCAATAATATTGATAACACCGCATGTCGCACCATCATAACCAACATCTGATGAGGTGTAGCCGATATCGCAGATGACATTTCGTACGATGTCTTCAAGGTCGACCCAAGCGGAGGTTGTGATTTCTCCAGAAACAATCGCAACACCTGTTTTAACCAGTGTCTCGCAGGCAACACGCGCATATTTATCTTCACTGATAATGGCGTCAAGAACGGCGTCTGAAATTTGGTCGGCAATTTTGTCTGGGTGGCCTTCAGACACGGATTCAGAAGTAAATAGGCTATATTCGCTCATCGCGTGTTTGTATCCTCAATTAAAGCTATCTATAAGAAGTGTCTAATAGAACTCAATTTTAACTAAATAAAGTCATTTCTAGTAGAGCGGTTTCTTATGAAACGATGGAATTCAGAGCGTGTGTGGAAGATCACTAACGTCTCTGGTTTAAACTAATGGCGTATTTTAGCTTTGTTGTGCACTTATTGCATGATATTAGATCTGGTTTTTCATGAAAATTTCATGAATTAACATGAAAATCCTTCAGTTTTCGTCGAAATTTGGTTTAACCGTTGAAGCGAAGGCGTATCTGCGAGAAAATTGCGGCCTGTTTTTATACTTCGCTTCACTAAATTGGGAAAAATCCCAGGAGTTGATTGAATGTCCTCTCGTAGAGAACTGGCCAATGCTATTCGCGCTTTAAGTATGGATGCTGTTCAAAAAGCAAAATCGGGCCACCCTGGTGCGCCAATGGGCATGGCTGATATTGCCGAAGTGCTTTGGAACGATTTTATGCAGCATAACCCTGCTAACCCGCAATGGTTTGATCGTGATCGTTTCGTATTGTCCAACGGCCATGGATCTATGTTGATCTACTCTTTGTTGCATTTGACCGGTTACGATGTGTCTATTGATGACATCAAAAACTTCCGTCAGCTTCATTCTAAAACAGCAGGGCATCCAGAGTATGGTTACTGCCCTGGTGTAGAAACAACCACAGGTCCTTTAGGTCAGGGTGTTTCTAATGCGGTGGGTTTTGCGACGGCTGAAAAAATCTTGGCTGCGCAGTTTAACCGTGAAGGACACGAAATTATTGACCATAACACCTATGCGTTTATGGGTGATGGTTGCATGATGGAAGGCATTTCTCATGAGGCGTGTTCACTCGCTGGTACATTAGGTTTAGGTAAGTTGATCGTCTTTTGGGATGACAACGGTATCTCTATCGACGGTGAAGTCGAAGGTTGGTACACAGACGATAATGTTAAGCGTTTTGAAGCATACGGATGGCAGGTTATTCCGGGTGTTGATGGGCATGATGCTGATCAGATCCGTAGTGCTATTACGAGCGCTAAAGAAACAACTGATCGTCCAACATTGATCTGCTGCAAAACAACGATTGGTTTTGGTTCTCCGAACAAAGAAGGCAAAGAAGATTGCCACGGTGCGCCTTTGGGCGATGATGAAATTGCATTAACACGTGAACGTCTGAACTGGCCTCATCCTGCATTTGAAGTACCAGAAGATATTTATGCAGACTGGAACGCAAAAGACGCGGGTGTGCGTACTGAAAATGACTGGAATACACGCTTTGCTGCTTATAATGCTGCTTTCCCAGAGCTAGCCGCTGACTTATTGCGTCGTATTTCTGGTGATTTACCAGCAGATTTCTCTGATAAAGCTGATGCGTGGATTGCTGAGATCGCCGCTAAAGGTGAAACGATTGCTTCACGTAAAGCGTCACAGAACTCTCTGAATGCATATGGCCCATTATTACCAGAGCTGCTTGGCGGGTCTGCAGATTTAGCAGGATCAAACCTAACATTATGGTCGGGTGCTAAAGGCATTAGTAAAGATGATGCTTCAGGTAACTACCTGTATTACGGCGTGCGTGAATTCGGTATGTCTGCAATGATGAATGGCTTAGCGCTGCATGGCGGTTTCATTCCATACGGTGCAACTTTCTTGGTGTTCATGGAATATGCTCGCAATGCGTTGCGTATGGCTGCACTGATGAAACAGCGCGTCATCCATGTTTATACACATGACTCAATTGGTTTGGGTGAAGATGGACCTACGCATCAGCCAGTTGAGCAGGTTTCTAACCTACGTCATACACCGAATATGAGCTGCTGGCGTCCAGGGGATGCAGTTGAATCTGCTGTCGCTTGGAAAGCAGCACTAGAGCGTACTGATGGCCCTACGGCTATGGTGTTTTCTCGTCAGAACCTTCCTCATCAGCAGCGTACTCCTGAGCAGATTGCTAACATTGCTCGTGGAGGATACATCCTACGTGATACGGATGGTCAGCCTGATGCAATCTTGATTGCTACGGGTTCTGAGCTAGGACTCGTAATGGATGCTGCACAAGCGTTGGCTGCTGAAGGCAAGAAAGTGCGCGTAGTTTCTATGCCAGAAACGGGTGTGTTTGACCGTCAGGATGCTGCATACCGTGAATCAGTATTGCCTGCTGCTGTAACAGCGCGAGTCGCTGTTGAAGCGTTGCAAGCGGACTTCTGGTACAAGTACGTTGGCTTAAATGGCGGGATTGTTGGTATGACTACCTTTGGTGAGTCTGCTCCTGCTGGCGATCTGTTTAAGCACTTTGGATTCACCGTTGATAATGTTGTAGCAACGGTAAAATCAGTACTGTAAAAAAGCTGTAAGCCGGGCGTTTGTCCGGCTTTGTTTTTATCTGAATATATAAGCGAGTTAGATGAGCTTTCGAATTGCGATTAATGGCTACGGTCGAATCGGGCAGTGTGTCCTGCGGGCAATCTATGAAAATGGATTACAGCAGCAGCTGCAGGTGGTTGCTTTAAATGAGCTATCCGATATAGAAACCGTTACATACCTGACTCGCTACGACACAACGCATGGTCGTTTCCCTCTCCCCGTAGAGCACGATGGCGAAAACCTGATCATTGCTAATGACCGTATTAAAGTCATTAATCAATCAGACCCATCGCTGCTTCCTTGGGATGAAATGGGCATTGATCTTGTGATCGAATGCTCTGGCTCTTTTAGTGACCGAGAAACCGCCGAGAAGCATCTGCAGTCGGGTGCTAAAAGGTTGCTGTTTTCACAACCTGCGATGCCTGATGTAGATGCAACCATTGTTTATGGTTTGAATCACCAACTCCTTATGCCCGATATGACAGTGGTTTCTGCTGCATCTTGCACCACCAATTGTGTTATTCCGGTGCTGGATCTGTTGGATAAGGAATTAGGTATTGTTTGTGGGGTTACCACGACGATTCATTCTGCGATGAATGACCAGCCAGTTATTGATAGCTATCACCAAACGGATTTGCGTCTGACCAGAAGCGCTATGCAGTCGATTATTCCCGTTGATACCGGCTTAGGTAAGGGTATCGATCGTTTGCTGCCTCAATTGGCAGGGCGCTTTGAATGTCTACACCTGAGGGTTCCGACTATTAACGTATCTGTTATGGATATGAGCATTAATGTCTCTAAACCAACCTCTGCTGATGAGGTGAACCAGATTTTTAAAAGTGCTGCGGCTCAGCATTTAAAAGGCTTGTTAGGTTATACCGAAGAGCCGCACGCTTCTGTCGATTTTAATCGTGACCCTCGCTCCGCTATTGTTGATGGCACGCAAACACGAGTGAGTGGCGAAAAGATGATTAAGTTACTCTGCTGGTTTGATAACGAGTGGGGATTTGCGAATCGTATGTTAGATATTGCTCAAGATTGGTTATACCTGTCTGGAAAGGATGTGCGTTAACTAACATGAGTTAATGTAAGCACAGCGTCCCAAGGCAAAGACTGTACAAAATATAGATAAAGTTTTCGAATTAAACCATTAGCTAAATAGTCAGTAGGACACGATCATGAGTGTATTGAAGATGACGGACCTGGATTTGAACGGAAAGCGCGTACTTATCCGTGAAGATCTCAATGTTCCTGTTAAGGATGGACAAGTAACCTCAGATGCCCGTATTCGTGCGTCATTGCCAACTATTGAGTTTGCCTTGAAGGCTGGCGCTAAAGTAATGGTGATGTCTCACTTGGGACGCCCTACTGAAGGTGAGTATGAAGAGAAATATTCGCTAGCACCGGTTGCAGAACATATCAGTAAGCTTTTATCACGCCAGGTGCCTTTAGTAAAAAATTGGCTTGAAGGTGACTTTGAAGTGGCTTCAGGTGAATTAGTTTTGCTTGAAAATGTGCGCTTTAATGCTGGTGAGAAAAAAGATAATGAAGCACTGTCACAAAAAATGGCAGGTTTGTGTGATATCTATGTCATGGATGCATTTGGTACCGCACATAGAGCGCAGGCTTCGACTCACGGTGTTGCTCGTTTTGCCGAGGTTGCTTGTGCAGGCCCATTGTTAGCCAATGAATTGGATGCGCTGGGTAAAGCACTGAAGCAGCCTAAGCCTCCATTGGTCGCTATTGTCGGTGGCTCTAAGGTATCAACTAAGTTAGAAGTATTAAACTCGCTGTCTGATAAAGTTGATCAGCTTATTGTGGGTGGTGGTATTGCTAATACTTTCTTAGCTGCAGCGGGTAAGCCGGTAGGTAAGTCATTGTGTGAGCATGACTTGATCCCTGTTGCTCAAGAGTTAATGAAAAAAGTAAACATCCCGCTACCAGTAGATGTTGTAGTGGCAACGGAGTTCTCTGAAACAGCAACGGCAACAGTGAAATCTGTTGATGATGTAGCAGAAGATGACATGATCCTGGATATTGGTCCCGTTTCTGCTGCAGCCCTCGCTAGCATGCTTAAAGGTGCGGGAACTATTATCTGGAATGGCCCTGTTGGTGTGTTTGAGTTTGATCAGTTTGGTGGCGGTACGAAAACATTAGCGTTAGCCATTGCTGAAAGTGCCGGATTCTCTATAGCAGGAGGTGGCGATACACTGGCAGCTGTAGATAAATATGAGATTGCTGATAAAGTATCCTATATCTCAACCGGTGGTGGCGCTTTCCTTGAGTTTGTTGAAGGTAAAGTACTACCGGCAGTCGCAATGCTAGAAACACGTGCAGCACAGTAAAGCGCTTTGCTTATTTTGTATCTTTTATAGCTAAGCTGAAAATAATTTAAAGAAATAGGTGAAACACAATGGCTTTAATATCAATGCGTCAGCTGCTGGACCATGCAGCTGAATATGGTTACGGAATCCCTGCATTCAACGTGAATAACTTGGAGCAGATGCGTGCCATTATGGAAGCGGCAGATAAAACCAACTCTCCTGTGATTGTGCAGGCTTCTGCTGGCGCTCGCAAATATGCAGGTTCTAACTTCCTGCGTCATATGATTTTGGCGTCTATCGCTGAGTTTCCACATATTCCTGTTTGTATGCATCAGGATCATGGTACATCTCCTGATATTTGTCAGCGTTCTATCGCTATGGGCTTCTCCTCGGTAATGATGGATGGCTCGTTAATGAGTGATGGCAAAACACCATCAAGCTATGAGTACAACGTTGATGTAACGCGTCGTACGGTTGAAATGGCTCACGCATGTGGCGTTTCTGTTGAAGGCGAGCTGGGTTGCTTAGGATCATTAGAAACTGGCCAAGCCGGTGAAGAAGATGGTGTAGGTGCTGAAGGCACGCTTTCAATGGATCAGATGTTAACTGATCCTGATGAAGCGGCTGACTTCGTAAGCAAAACTAATGTTGATGCCTTGGCAATTGCTTGCGGTACTTCACATGGCGCTTATAAATTCACGCGTCCACCAACAGACGATATTCTGGCTATTGATCGCATTAAAGCAATTCATCAGCGCATTCCAGGTACGCATTTGGTTATGCATGGCTCTTCCTCTGTGCCACAGGAATGGTTGGCTGTAATTAATGAGTTTGGCGGTGAAATGCCTGAAACTTACGGTGTGCCAGTTGAGCAGATCGTTGAAGGTATCAAATACGGCGTACGTAAAATCAATATTGATACGGATTTGCGTTTGGCTTCTACGGGTGCGATTCGTCGTTTCTTGGCTGAGAACCCATCTGAATTTGATCCACGTAAATACTTGAAGAAAACTATCGAAGCGATGAGCGATATCTCAGCTGCTCGATATGAAGCCTTTGGTGCTGCCGGTCAAGCGTCAAAAATCAATGCAATATCGCTGGAAAATATGGCGGATGCATATGAAGCTGGCAAGCTGGATGCGAAAATCGCTTAAAGCGATGTGTCTGTGAAAAAGCCGCCTTCATAGGCGGCTTTTTTGTATATATTGTTTGTATGCAATTAATATATTGAGAATGCTCTCTTATGACTTTAATTCTGTCTACCTGGGTAAAGTTTGCTTTTTTGTTTGCGCCTTTCTTTGTTGTCTCAATGTTTTTGGCATTGACGCGTACTGATTCGGTAGCGGATAGGCGATCTATTGCTAATCGGGCAGTCTTTGCTGCTTTGTGCATTAGCTTAGTGTTGTTTTTCTTTGGTTCTGCGTTGTTTGCATTATTGGGAATAACACTGGATTCATTTCGTATTGGTGCAGGAATCCTGCTGTTTCTCTCTGCTATTAGTTTAGTAAGAGATGGTGTCAGGGCAAATGCTGAGGTGCCTTCAGAGCAGCGTGATGATGTGTCTGTTGTGCCATTAGCCATTCCCACTATTGTCGGTCCTGCGACGATAGGTACTATCTTGGTATACGGTGCTGAGTTGAACGGGGTTGATATTGCTTATGGCTTAATTGGCTTGGTATTAGCGTTAGTAAGTTTGCTGGTCTGCCTTCATCTTTCCACCTGGATGGAGAGAATATTAGGAAAAACAGGACTCAATGTATTGAGCAAGGTGACTGGGCTCATTCTTGCAGCAATGGCGTCTCAAATTGTGCTGACAGGTATACATGGATTTCTTCAGTCAGCGGGTGTGTAATAAGGTTAACATGCGATTCATGTTAGTAAGCGTAGCGTATCAAACATTAATCAGGCACCTATTAGGCACCTGCAATCACCCATAAAGAGGAGATACACCGATGGACTTATTAAAAATTGCAGCTGATCTGTTTCTGAATAAATTAGGCACTTCCGCTGATGGCGTTGATTCAAACCAACTTACAAGCGCTTTAGGCTCATTGCTAGGTGGTGCGGATGGTCAGATTGATCTGAGCGATCTTATCTCAAAAGTAAGTAATGGTGGCTTGGCTTCGTTGGCACAGTCATGGTTAGGTGATGGCGCAAATGACGGCTTTTCTGTAGATCAAGTTATGTCAGTGTTGGGGCAGTCTCAGGTTAGTGAATTTTCATCTTCATTGGGTTTAGATGAAGGAACGGCTTCGAATGCGCTATCTGACATGATTCCTGAGCTTATCGATCAAAGCAGCTCAGCGGGTGGTTTGTTAGAGGCTGTTGGTGGCGTGAGCGGTTTGGCTGGAATGGCATCAAAGTTTTTTAAATAAGCATTACTAAGCGTTGTTGTAGGTTTTTATGACAATGCTCATCTGTGACTAAAAGCAGGCTCAAATCAGAGCCTGCTTTTTTACAGAAGTCTTAGGCGTTTGTCTTAGCGTTGTGGGATCGCAGCAACAACAGACACTTCTACTAACAGTTCAGCTCTAGCCATACGCGCTTCAACGCATGCTCTTGCCGGTGCATGGCCTTCAGGAACCCAGGCATCCCATACTGCATTCATGGCAGCGAAATCTTTCATGTCACGAATATAAAGCGTAGCTGACAGGATGTTTTTATTATCCGTTCCTGCTTGTTCTAGCAAAGCGTCAACCTTGGCAAGCATGGTGCGAGTCTGTTCTTGGATATCGGTATTAGCGTCAGCGGCAACCTGACCACATAGGTAAACGGTATCGTTATGGATGACAATGCGGCTCATGCGCTGCTGGGTTTCAAGGCGAGTAATGCTCATTTTTTTTCCTGTCTTTGTCATTGTTGGCAACCTTAACTGAGTTGTTCCAACGTATCTTTAATGGGTGAGTTTAGCTTCAATGTCAGTAGCTCGTCTGCACGTGTTTTTCCAAGCGTTAGTGCCGCTATTGGGATGCCCCATTCGTGGGCTCTTTTGCAAAAACGAAAACCTGAGTAGACCATCAGAGATGATCCTATTACCAGCAAACCATCTGCTTTTTTTAGCTGTTCGAGTGATCGTTCAACGTGTTGTCGAGGAACATTATCACCAAAAAACACTACATCGGGTTTTAGTATCCCTTTACAAACAGGGCAGTCGCTGACTTTGAATAGACCAAAGTCTACACGCTCAAGATCCGCATCGCCATCGGGAGCGGCAACAGCCTGTAAATTTTTAAAATTAGGGTTTAATTCCAACATCCAATCATGAACTTGGTTGCGAGAGTAGTTCGCTGCACATTCCATACATAGCACGCTATCAGAGCGACCATGAAGGTCAATAATACTTTTCTGCCCTGCCTCTTGATGTAAACCATCAACGTTTTGTGTGATAAGAAGAGGTATGTGTCCCGCTTTCTCTAGTTCCGTCAGCTTTTTGTGCGAGGCATTAGGTTTGGCATCTCGCATCATTGGCCATCCGACTAAGCTGCGTGCCCAGAAGCGCTGCCGTGTTGCTAAGCTACTCATGAAATCACCGTGTTGTACCGGCTGTTTTCGTTTCCACTGAGCGTTGTGGTCTCGATAATCAGGAATTCCCGAATCAGTACTGATGCCCGCACCGGTCAAAACTACTAAGCGAGGATGCTTTTTTATAAACGCCTGTAGCTTAGAAGCGGCAAGTTGTGCAATTAGAATGTCACTCATATGGTGCTTTTACATTATCTGCTTCGGGATTGATGCTCGTGTTTTTTTCATCAGGAGGGGAGGTTTCAATCGACAAGATTGTCCAACCTTCTTTAACAGCGAGTTCTTCTTCTGGTACAAAAAATCTGAGTCGCCCCTCGGGTGTAATGGCCATCAGAAGTGAGCGGTTATCGCTATGCTCTTCTTCCCAGCGTAACAGGCTGTAATCTTCTGAGAGTGTTGTGGCTTTGAGGCGAGCATCTTGGCTCATAAGGCTAGACAGTTTTTTGAATGAGAAGCGGTCTTTGCCCATGACCTTACCTTGATGCTCTGAGGCGACAGCATGGCGTGACGATGATGTGCTAGTTTTGTCCGCTTTGATGGCATAAATAAAGCGGGTTTCAAATTCGCTGCGAAAATGTAGGCAGGCCAGCGCGTTTATCTCATGCTGTGGTGTAGCGGCAAGTAGTTGTCCATACCCTCCTAATTCGAGCTTCTCCGAAACCCGTGTTGAAAGCGGGTTTCCATGTAAGGTTTTTAATCCAGACATACGGGCTTCGCTAATATTTTCCCAGCTTGGGTCTATTAAAAGTGTTGGGATATCTTGTTTGCCCAGTGCTATAGCAATTGCGCGAGCTACTTTGTTGGCACCAATAATGACGAGTCCTTTTGACTCTGGTTCAGTAACGCCAAGTTTTTGAGCAACAAAGCGTGCAGTCGCACTTTGAAATACCACCGTTCCAATAATCACTGAAAATGTAAGCGCGGTCAGTAGTTCAGCGTTAGCGTAGCCATTTTCTTCTAGGCGTAGCGCAAAAAAAGCAGAAACTGCCGCAGCAACAATACCTCGAGGACCAACCCAGGCGATTAAGCTTTTCTCTTGCCAGCTAAGGTCGCTGCCAATACTGCAAAGCCCCACAGATATGGGGCGAACAATAAATTGAATAACGGCGAGCAGTGCCAGTGCAGGTAAGCCAAGGGCGATGAGATGATCTAAATTAAGGCGGGCTGCTAGTAAAATGAATAAACCGGAGATCAGAAGAATGGTTAGGTTTTCTTTAAAGGATAAGATCTCCTCGATATGAATACCTTTGGCGTTGGCCAGCCAAATCCCCATCACAGTGACGGCTAATAGGCCTGATTCATGTGCCAGATGGTTAGAGAACGTGAATGTGGTCAGTACTAAGGCGAGTGTGCCAAAGGCGTGTAGGTATTTGGGGAGCCAATGGCGACGGATCACAAAAGCCAGTAAAAAGGCTGTGAATGCTCCAAGTGCAGAGCCTACCAGAATAATTTCACCAAAAAGCAGAGCGGTGTGGGATATCAACCCGCTGGCTTGCTGGCTTGATATTATCCATTCGAACACTAGCACTGCCATAAGGGCGCCTATTGGATCGATAATAATCCCTTCCCAGCGTAAAACATTAGCGATACGGCTGGTGGCGCGTAACGTTCGTAGCATAGGAATGATAACAGTGGGTCCTGTAACAACCACAAGAGCGCCAAATAATGCGGCTAGCTCGACAGGTAGTTCAATAATTAGATGAGAAGCGATAGCAATCAGGGTCCAAGTGATTAATGCCCCCCAGGTCACTAATCGTCGGACAACACTACTGACATCGCGTACCTGATTAAAGTGTAGTGTTAAACTGCCTTCAAACAAAATGATGGCGATGGAAAGCGACACGACAGGAAAGAGCAGGTCATCAAACAGTGCGTCTGGATCCAGTGTTTGGCTTATCGGGCCAAGCAAAATACCGGTAACGAGTAAGAATAGAATAGCGGGAAGTTTTAAGCGCCATGCTAGCCACTGGCAAGCGATGCTGCACAGGGCGATGACTGCCAGCAATGAAGTATCAGAGAGTTGCATTAAGCGTCCTGTATATTTTCAAATTGTCCGAGTATTGCTCATTATATGTATTCACTTTACTGGCTTCTCACTGAAAATCCAGTGTTGCCAATCGCGGGCTAAATATAGCAGCGTATTGTTTTTCTTAGTAAAACAGCTCATTCCCCTAAAAGGCTTGCTTGATTCATAAAAGGTCACCTTGACCCATTGGCTCAGGACGTATCATACTTTTGTGCATAGTTATCACGAGTTGGTTAATCATTTATGCCATTTCACTTGTTCCATCTTGAAGCAGGCAGTAGCCGAACATTGCAGCAACAGATTCGCTCTCAGCTGACGGCGGCTATTTTGAACGGCAATATTCCTGTGGATATGGCGCTACCTTCAAGCCGTAAACTGTCCGAATTACTGGGTGTTTCACGCAATACAGTCATTCGCGTTTATGAGCTGATGCTCAGTGAGAATGTAATTATTTCGCGTGAACGCAGTGGCTACTACATCAACCCAGAATACCGCGCTCAGGCAGTTCTTCCTCGTAGTGAAGCCAGTGGAGATGATCAAGTTAATTGGCAGCGATTCCTACATCAAAAACCCAGTGAACAGCGCAATATTGTCAAGCAAAGCCACTGGCAGCGTTACTCCTACCCGTTTGTTTATGGGCAGTTTGACCCCCAAAGCTTTCCTGTGCAGCAGTGGCGGGAGTGTTGCCGCGATTCTGTTACTGAAGCTGCCGTAGGCAATTGGGCGTCTGACCAGTTGATGGACGACCCTATGTTGATTGAGCATATTCAATCACATATTTTGCCGCGGCGTGGTATATGGGCAAAACCTGAGCAGATTCTGATTACGGTTGGGGCGCAGCATGCTATTTATCTCGTCTCACAGTTGGTGTTAAGGCCTGGCGATACGTTTGGTATTGAGGACCCCTGTTATGTGGATGTACGTAATATCGCAGCAGCTCGTCCAGCAAACGTCGTACCTATCCCATTAGATGATGAAGGTTTGGTGGTAGATGAACGTTTGTCTGAGTGTGACTGCATCTATGTTACGCCGAGTCATCAATTTCCCACCACGGTAACAATGACATTGGAGCGTCGTAAGCAGCTCTTATTGAAAGCCGCTGAAGATGATTTTTTGATTATTGAAGATGATTATGAAGCCGAAGCCAATTTTACTGGGACGCCGTGTCCCGCGCTAAAGAGCAT
>JAWUYS010000090.1:0-46074 GCA_034110685.1 Neptunomonas sp. | reverse complement strand
GGTTTTAAAGTAGCACCATCACAGCGAAACACGCTGAACAACTTTAAGGAAACGACCATGAAAACTTTACTAACGACTGCTCTACTTTCTTCAGCTCTTTTCACTTCACAGGCATTTTCCGGTGGTTTAAGTGACTTTTCTGCACAGTCTGTTGAAGCTAACCTAGCTTCAGGCCATGTTGTAACAGTTCAAGGCTTTGCATCTGTAAGCAGCCCGTTGTCTGATTTAGGTGCTTCTGTCCAAGCGCATTTGGGTGATGGTAACAACAACTTAGTCAGCACTTATAGTAATACAGTGGCGTTTACAGGTTTAGTTGCACCAGCAGGATCAACTGAAGCTCAGCTTTAAAACGTGTAGGGAGGCTGTTAGCCTCCCTCGGTTTATTGGCAATCTTCAGGCCACTTATTAGTTTAGTGGCTTTTTGATAGAAAATTAATGCCTTTTATTTCGTAGAATATTAGTTGAGATCCTTAATATTTTTTGGCTTTCCATATTCATACCCCTGCATATAATCAATACCGAGATTTTTAACTGAATCTGCAATGTGCTTATCACAGACGAATTCCACAATAGTTTTAAAATTCATGCTTTTTGAGAAGTCGGCTATCAGATTTGTGATGCGTAATGCCGCATCATCATGAGTAATATTTTTAATAATTGAACCGTCAATTTTCAAATAGTCAGGGTCTAACTTTATCAAATATTCAAAATTTAAGTAGCCCGTACCAAAATCATCAATTGCGATAGCGCAGCCTAGAGATTTCATATCTATAATAAAGGCTGAAACATCCTCATAGTTTTCAATGCCTTCAGATTCAACTATTTCAATAATTAAGCGTTTTGCAATAGAAGAGTCTAAGAGTCTTTTTTTGAGGTAGTTAACCGTTAATCCTTAGAACTTACCTAACAATCTAGAGTGGTTGTTTTTTTGCTTCGGTTTGATAGAGAATTAAGTCTCATTAGTTACCTAGAGGCTGTTAATCTTTCCAAGGTTCAGCAGAATTTCTTTGCAGAAAAATTACATAGTAGTTACTGATTTTTTGCTAAAAGTCGCTATTTCCTACAATAACGAAGTATTTTTCGGAAATCATGCTGCGTAAATACAGCAGCGTGCTATCACAGTACAGATTTGAATCTGTTCTACCAATGATTGTTAGTAATGGAGAGGCTTTAAAATTAGAGGGTGTTCAATGTCTTAAAAGGACTTTAACAAAAAAGGGCTCAATAATATTGAACCCTTGTATAAATATGCGGATGTTTTCTTTGGTACTACTTTTTAACTCGTGCTGCTAAACGTCGACCGAAAGCCAGTAGACCTAAACTCATTAATGCAAGTGTTCCTGGCTCTGGAACATCATTAGTGACAATTTGTTGAGCATCACCAATTGTCATATCATCAAACCCTAATATGTCGCTGCCAGAAGTCGATGTGAACGCGATATTTGTATATGAATTGCTATCATCAATAAAGCCCCAAAATAGAGATGAGCCGTTAGCTGAAGAACCATCAATATCGAAGCTGCTCGTTTGACTTAAAATATCAGTTAAAACTAGCGTGAATTGTCCACTAAAATCACCAATATCTGTTCCGTTGAAGCCAAAGGCGCTAATGGCTGTACCGAAAGAAATTTGGAAATTGTTACCGGAATTGATTTCAATAAAATTGCTACCAGATGTTGCAAAACGACCAGAACCTGCATCTGACTCTACCTCAGCCCCGCCTGTTAAGGTTGCTGTTAAGCCACCCGCTGAGCCTGGAAAGTTGAGGTTAAGAGGCGGAATATCACCGTCGGAGAAGCTTTCAAAGTTTTCGGTTCCTACACCAGATAGGTTCGAAAGGAAGTTGTTTCTGGCAGCTGTGCTGTTTGTACCCAAAACCCCAGCAGGTGAGCTGTCTACTCCTTCATAAGTGATAAGGGCAGCGTTTGCATTACCTGCACTTAATAGCAGTGCAAGAGTTGCTGCTTTACTTAACCTTGAAAGTTGTTTGTTCATTTCTCTGTTCCTTGAAGTGCGATAATTATATGTTCAGCGATAGGGCAAAATTCAGGCCAGCTTTTAATTTATGTTATAAAACAGTGCGTTATTATTTTTTAAGCTCACTATTTCTTCTTTTTTTTAGATGGAATGTAAATTTTATTGACACATTTTAATGGATTGATTTGTTTGAAACAGTGAGCTTGAATAGATAAATGATATCCACCGAATGATTGTTATTCAGTTGGTTTCAGATAAGATATTCAACCCATTAACTTAGCTCTATGCCCCGGATCCATTGATTTTTAAGCCTTATTCCAGCGGTAGAGGCTGTGCAATCTAGATGTATTAAATCGTAAGTGTCAGGATTTTATGAAGAGAATCTAAAATCTACATCCGTTTTAAACACGCCATTAAGCTGCTCGAATGTGGCTGAATGTGAGTCAGAGCGCGAAGGTATAAAGAATCGGCATGCTTGCCCCCTCTTTTTTACAACGCAGGGTTTTGTATCAGGGTAAGTAACGACGATAGTCTGCGTGTTGTAAGCTATAAGGGCTATATACGTCTTATCACTTCTGTTACCCAATACAACGTCCTTGTTCTATTAACTCTGATCAATCTTTCCAAAATGGTTTACCCGCTTCTTGTTGGGCTTCCCCAGCGCTGACTCCTATATCTTTTAATTGATAACCACTGAGTTGAGATAACTGTCGACGGGTTCTCCAGTTCATATGCCAATGTTGCAGACGTACTTTCCAGTGTTGTAGGTTCTGTTGTAACTGCGCTGTGAATTTTGCATCTTTTGTATCGCTTAATACAATTTTTCTTAAGCATAGATCGTTAGTATTCATTGTCGTTCCTCATATGTTTTCGGATTTATCTACGTTATTAAATGTAGAAATGCTGTTGTTGCAGCTCATGAGGTTATTTTTAACGAATGTTTTGCAGGCGACAAACGAGTAATTCGCCAGTATGATTAAGAAAATCTTATCTATGGCGTGATCACCTATGAACAGGCTTCCTTCATTAAAGGCGCTTCAGGCCTTTTATTACGCTGCACAAGATCAGAGCTTTAAACAGGCCGCTGAACGTTTACATGTAACACAAGCTGCTATTAGCCAGCAGATTAAAACGTTAGAACAGCAGCTTGGAGTATCGTTGTTCAAGCGTTTAACACGTGAGGTGGTATTAACGCCGGAGGGTTTACAGCTTTTACCTTTTGTAAATAAGGCTTTTGCTTTGTTTGAGCAAGGAGTGGCTGAGCTTGGGCAGGACGCACAGCCAAACAGGTTAACGCTGAGTGTTCTACCGTCATTTGCCGGGCGCTGGTTAGTACCAAGATTAGGTGTATTTCAGCAGCAGTACCCTGAACTTATTATTCATTTGACGCCTAGCTTAAAGCTAGACTCCTTTGAGGCAAACGATCTTGACCTGGCCGTACGCTTTGGTCAGGGAAAATACCCCGGATTGAGTTCACGGTTATTACAAAAAGAATATTTATTACCGGTGTGCCATCCGTCGTTGCTTGATAATACGCAGCCAATTGCCGAGCAATTAATAAAGTTGCCGCTGTTAGCTGATGATGCCCCCGATATGAAAGCTGTCTGGCCTCAATTTGAACAGGCATTGGGTATGCCTTTGCCGCAAGATACTACTCGCTTGTATGTATCAGACTCTACAATGCTCGTAGAGGCGTTATTGAGTGGCCAAGGCTTTGCGATGCTGCGTTTTAGTTTGGCGTATGAACTACTACAGCGTGGGCAGTTAGTTTGCCCTCTGCCTATCTATATCAAATCTATTTACGATTATTACTTAGTAGCGCCAGAGTCTTATTTTAAACGTCCTAAGGTAGTTCAATTTGAGGGGTGGATACGAAAAGAGATTAAGGTAATAGATCACAATTGGCAGCAGTTTGCTGAGCTCTCAACAGAAGATGTACATGGTTAATTACATATAACTAAAATAATATTAAAAAATGTTTTCTTATTTCAGTTTGGTTTCAGCTACAGGTTTTAAAGTAGCACCATCACAGCGAAACACGCTGAACAACTTTAAGGAAACGACCATGAAAACTTTACTAACGACTGCTCTTCTTACTTCAGCTCTTTTCGCTTCACAGGCATTTGCCGGTGGTTTAAGTGACTTTTCTGCTCAGTCTGTTGAAGCTAACCTAGCAGCAGGCCATGTTGCTTCAGCTCAAGGCTTTGCATCTGTAAGCAGCCCGCTGTCTGACTTAGGTGCTTCTGTGCAAGCGCATTTGGGTGGTGGTAACAACAACCTAGTCAGCACTTATAGTAATACAGTGGCGTTTACAGGTTTGGTTGCTCCAGCAGGCTCAACAGAAGCTCAGCTTTAATAATCTTTAGGGAGGCTCGGCCTCCCTTAATCAGCGCTTAGGTACAGATCAAGGTTCAGGTTTATTAGACTCATCAGGTTCAAGCTAAACATTTTTTATACTCTCCAAAGTAGACATAGACTTTTTGCCGCTAACCTTATTAAGGTTCAGCGGCATTTTTTTACAGAAAAATTTTTCACACGTATTTTCAAATGAATGGTGGCTGCGTGAGTGGCTTAGTAGGTGAGAGAGCAAGATTAGCCAGCTTAATATAATAATCGACCATAAGGGCTAGTATGAGCTGCGATGATAGCCTTTGTTGACCTGTCCTAGGCATGTGTTTGATAAAAATAAAAGAGATTTAATCACTGTTTTCAGCAACTTTTTGTGTTTTTAAATACGAATAAAAGCAATTAATTAGATATATCTAAAATAATGCTTAAAAAGTTTTCTTATTTCAGTTTGGTTTCAGTTTCGGGCTTTAAAGTAGCGCCATCAACAGCGAAATACGCTGTACAACTTTAAAGGAACGACATTATGAAAACTTTACTAACTACTGCTCTTCTTTCTTCCGCCCTTTTCGCTTCACAGGCATTTGCAGGTGGTTTAAGTGATTTTTCTGCCCAGTCTGTTGAAGCTAACCTAGCTGCAGGCCATGTCGTAACAGCACAAGGCTTTGAGTCTGCTAGCAGCCCACTGTCTAACTTAGGTGCATCTACAGAAGCTCATTTAGGTGATGGCAACCACAGCAACGTATCTCAGGCACATAGCAGCGCTGTTGTTAGCTTTGGTTTAGAAGTTCCAGCACACTCAAGCGAAGCTTAGTATTAGAGGATTAGTACTTAAAATAGTACGGACTTCAACAAGCAATAGGGGTATTGCTTGTCTACATTAAAGCGCATTTTTTGAACCGGCTAATTAGCCGGTTCTTGCTGTGTGGCGCAGTGAATGCTTCCTCCTCCACTGGCAATACCATCAATAGAAATTTGTTCGATATAGTGCTTAGGAAATGCATTGGCTAATTGTTTTTTAGCCGCACTATCGGCCTTTTTGTCACCAAATTTCTGCATAATAACGGCACCATTACAGACGTAATAGCCGACATAACCTGCAGCAAAGTCCTTGGTTCCGAATCGTGTATTGATATCCCAGGGAGTATCTAAAATAACCAGTTCAAGGTTATTGCTTTGTGCATCTGTAGCCTTGCTAAGAATATTTATATTGTCGCGGGTGATATTGTAATCGTAAGAGCCTTTGTCTGTATCGCGGCTAACCACAACAAGACCCGGTTTGATGAAGCGGGCATAAAAATCGGTATGGCCATCGGTAATGTCTTTCCCTTTAATACCTTTGAGCCAGATGATTTTAGTCAGCCCAAGTAGCTGCTTTAGCTCAGCTTCGACATCTACTTTTGATTTTCCTGGGTTGCGATTGTCATTAAGAATGCAACTTTCAGTCAAAATAGCCGTACCGTGGCCATCTAACTCAAAACAGCCTCCTTCCATTACCAAACTAGAAACAATGCTCTTCGCTCCAGCTTGCTGGGCAACAAAATCAGCTACTTTTGCATCGTATTCATAGGCTTGGTCTTCACCCCAGCCATTAAAGTTAAAGTTAACTGCTGCTTTCCCCCCTTCTTTATTGGTGACAAATGCAGGCCCAGTGTCTCTCATCCATAAGTCATTTAAGGGGAACTCAATTAAATCGATTGGATGATTGTGGCTTTCTAAGCTTCCCAGAAGTGCTAACGCCGTGTCGTAGTCTTTTTCGCGTACTAATAAGGAGACGGGTTCGTATTTCGCAATGGTTTTAGCAATTGTTGCCAAGTTACGCTGGACTACGGGTACTTGGCGCTCTTCCCAGATGTCGTAGCTGGCGATAAATGCCATCCAAGTACGCTTATGTAGTGCGCTTTCATCAGGCATGTGGTTTTGAGAATACTCATTAGGCATGTGACTTTGTCCAAAAGAACGCTGAGCTAAAAAGCTACCACTGAGAAGCGATAATAGGTGTAAAAAGCGACGTCTACTGGGCATTTAATAAACTCCGGTCTTACTTTTTCGAGACTTTCTCATCATGTGTATACGGCGCCAATAGGGTAAACCAGCTATGGCTGAGGCTGTTATATTCTTCTATACACAGCTCAGCACGATCTTCTGAAAAGTCGGCATCTTCAGCGATATGAACATATTCTTCTGGGTTACTGCCATATATATGGCATAAAGTGCTGTAGTAGCGTTGCACATCTAGGCTATGTTCATCCCAAAAATCACCTTCTTCAAAGGTTTCACTATCAGTGCTTTCCAGATTAAATAAATCGGCCGCGCTAATGGCGATCTCTTGGCCTTCATTAAAGAACTCAATTAATAAAATCGAGGCCAGACTGTCCGCGGCATCTTCTTCTTTGCCCACAATGGGGAGCTCATACATAAATATTAGTGCATGGGCCAGTTCATGAAACAGCGTGTGCATGACTGCATCCATTGTCGCCGCGACAGTACTGCGGCCTGAGTCTTCATACTTGGCTGTTACAAAGCGTGATTCGACTTCTTTAACAAAGGTGTAGGGAATTAAAATTTGCTGCGAATCACCATCAAACAACGGGCCATCTTTGCCGCCAAAGATGATCTGCAATGGCGCTTCTAAACGAAATGTATCGTTTATCAACGCCAGAGTGTCTGATATTTCGTTGGAGGCTTTGAGCTGCTGTTCAATGCGGGTTTCAATCTTATCCACAGGCGCTTGGTAGATAATACTTACTTGGTTTTGTGCGTGTGCAAGGCTTATTGCAAGCACACTACAGAATAAGAGAACAATTTTGCTTGCTGCTCGCATCACTGCATTACCTCTAAAAAAATGGATACTTCTCTCTATGCCCATTCTTCTTGGAGATGTTGATCTTTGAGTTTTACGTAATTACCGGCAGTGTAGGTAAAGTAGCTCATCTCTTTTTCTGTTAACGCCCTCACCTGCTTGGCTGGCCTGCCAACATATAAAAAGCCACTGGCCAGTGTTTTGCCTGGAGGGATTAAGCTTCCTGCTCCGACAACAACATCTGACTCAACAACCGCACCATCCATGATCATTGCACCCATACCTACTAAGACACGATCGCCAATAGAGCAACCGTGCAGCATCGCCTGATGCCCAACAGTGACATGGTCACCAATGATGAGAGGATAACCATCGGGGTTATAAGGGCCTGCATGTGTGATATGTAGGATAGATCCGTCTTGGATGCTGCACGAGTGACCGATACGGATGCGATGCATATCGCCACGAATCACAACCAGTGGCCAAATAGAGCTATCTGCGCCGATTTTTACATCGCCAAGTACGACCGCAGATGGGTCTACAAAGACTTTATCGCCAAGTGTGGGTGTCATTCCTTGGAAAGATCGAATATTCATTAAACTCACTCGCTTGCATCGCCATAATCAGTCCCCATTGTATACTAATCACTATTTTCTGTTGTATTGACATAAGTACTGCATAAGCAAGCTACCAAGCACTGTCATAAACAGCTACGAGAGTACTTACGGCAGTATTGACGTGTATATGGCTGCATGCAGACATACAAAAGCCCGATTTGGAGAAATCAATGAGCAACCCGTTATTGGAATCCACCCTGCTACCTCCGTTTAGCTTGATTAAACCGGCTGATATATCCCCAGCGGTTGATCAGCTGTTGCAACAAGGGCGTGAGCAAATTGCTAAATTGAACACCGATGTGAGCAGTGCTGACTGGAATAAAGTCATCGCTCCATTAGATAGTATTAATGATGCACTGAGTCAGGCGTGGTCACCGGTATCACACCTAAATAGCGTGATGAATAGTGATGAGCTGCGTGAGGCCTATAACGAGAACTTACCTAAGTTATCGGTCTATTGGACGGAGATGGGCCAAAATGAAGGCCTGTTCAATGCTTATCAGCGTGTTTCTAAACAATCTTCAGATTTAGATGCTGCTCAAAAAACAGTCATAGCGCATAGCCTGCGTGATTTTCGCTTATCAGGTATCGATCTGCCTGTGGATAAAAAACAGCGCTACGCTGACATTAGCCAACGCTTATCCGAGTTGAGCACAAAATTCTCTGAGAATGTGATGGATGCTACGCAAGGTTGGGAAAAGCTAATCGCTGACCCAGCACTGTTAAAAGGTATGCCAGAGATGTCGCTAGCGGCAGCAAAACAGGCTGCTGAAGAAAAAGGCAAAGAAGGCTATTTATTGTCACTTGAGTTCCCTTCTTATTTTCCGGTGATTACGCATTGTGATGACCAAGCATTACGCCGTGAAGTGTATGAAGCCTTTGCGACACGTGCTTCTGATCAAGGACCCAATGCAGGACAGTGGGATAACTCAGAGGTGATGACTGAAATTCTGACATTGCGCCAAGAGATGTCAGCGCTGTTGGGTTTTGAGAGTTATGCACATTACTCACTAGCTACTAAGATGGCAGATACGCCAGAGCAAGTGTTGCAGTTCTTATATGACCTTGCCGATAAAAGCGTTGATGTGGCTCGCCAGGAATACAAAGAGCTCTGTGCGTTTGCAAAAGATGAGTTTGGCGCAGAAAGTGTTGAGTCGTGGGATGTCTCTTATTATTCCGAAAAACTCAAACAAGCCCGCTATTCGTTATCGCAAGAAATGTTACGTCCTTATTTCCCGTTTCCTAAAGTTCTAGAGGGAATGTTTGAAGTTGCAGGGCGTTTATTTAACATCCAAATCGAAGAAGTAACCGACGTTGATAGCTGGCATTCTGATGCCCGTCTGTTTGTGGTTAAACGCAATGCAGAAACTATCGCGCGCTTTTACTTAGACCCTTATGCGCGTGCTAATAAGCGTGGTGGTGCATGGATGGATGTGTGCCGTACCCGCCGACGTTTAGAAGATGGCTCGTTACAGCTGCCAACGGCTTACCTTGTGTGTAACTTTAACGGCCCAGTAGGTGATGACCCTGCGCTATTAACACATAACGAAGTGACCACCTTGTTCCATGAGTTTGGCCATGGTTTACATCACATGCTAACGCAGATGGAGTATGCTGATGTTAGCGGTATTAATGGTGTTGCGTGGGATGCAGTCGAGTTACCAAGCCAGTTTATGGAAAACTGGTGTTGGGAGCCTGAAGCATTGGAGATTATCTCTGGGCACTACCAAACCGGCGAAACACTGCCTGCTGAGTTGCTCGATAAGATGCTAGCTGCTAAAAACTTCCAGTCTGCATTGATGATGGTTCGTCAGTTAGAGTTTTCGATTTTTGATTTTAAACTGCATCATGAGTTTGAAGCCGGTAAAACCGACATTCGGTCATTATTACAGGGTGTTCGCCAGCAAGTAGCTGCCATAACCCCGCCTGAGTTTAATCGTTTTCAGCATAGCTTCAGTCATATATTTGGTGGCGGTTATGCTGCGGGTTACTACAGCTACAAATGGGCAGAAGTACTGTCTGCTGATGCCTTTTCTATGTTTGAAGAGCAGGGCGTGTTTAACCCAGAAGCAGGGCAGCGCTTTCGCGAAACCGTACTAGAGCAGGGTGGCTCAAAAGAGCCTATGGAGTTGTTTGTTGCTTTCCGTGGCCGTGAGCCCAAAGTTGATGCCTTGTTAAGACATTCCGGTATCAATGTTTAGATTTATAGTAAGGAATAGTTATGTCGGTTATTAAACGTTTTGTAGCGGGGGCTGTGTGCCCTCGTTGTGGCGAGATGGATACTATTCGTGTTTATCGCAATGAAATTCGCGAATATCGTGAATGTGTTAAATGCGACTATGTGGATGGGCAAAACTTAGATGGCTCACCTGAAGAGGCTGAGTTAGAAACACGTGTGAATCAGCCGCCAAGTAAGCAGTCAGAGTCTAAAGCAGATCCTAATCCTATTGCTCAGCCGTTGATGTTTGTACCCAACCCGGGTCTTAAGAAAAAAGACTAAGTGGTAACTTAGCCGCCAATTTAAACGATCTTGGTTTAAATTGGTGGCTAGCGCTAAAAAAGGAGCCGTTCATGTGCCAGCGATGCCATTGGGCAACAAATCAGACTTTGTTAGAGCAGGATTATCACGATAAAGAGTGGGGAATGCCGCAAAAAGACGACAACGTGTTGTTTGAGTTTCTTGTATTAGAAGCCGCTCAAGCGGGTTTAAGCTGGCGCACTGTCTTGGAAAAACGAGAAGGTTATCGTCATCATTACCTTAACTTTGATCCAGTAGCCGTAGCGGAATTTGATGATGCCCAGCAGCAGACAATGCTGGCTGATCCTTCCATTATCCGTAATAAGCTTAAAGTGGCGTCGTCTATCTCAAATGCGCGTGAGTTTTTACGCTTGCAGAAGGAGCATGGTAGCTTTGCGCGTTACCTGTGGAGCTTTGTAGATAATAAGCCGATACAAAATAGCTGGAAAGATTATACCGAAGTCCCAGCCGAAACTGACATCTCTAAGCAGCTTTCTAAAGCGCTAAAAAAAGAGGGGATGCGCTTTGTTGGCCCAACGATTATGTATGCTTATATGCAGGCTGTCGGCATGGTCAATGATCATGAAGTGAGCTGCTGCCGATACCAAGCATGTCGTGACGCAGGTGCTGCCTTTTCTTTAAGCTAAAGGGCTTTCTAATAAGCCCTTAGCGTTTGATCTGCCACCGTTGCTGGTGGCATAAGCGCCAGAATACCCAGCCGCCGCTGATTCCGCGTGCTAAAAATAGCGTCAGAAACGCGATCCATAAACCATGATTTTCTAATGGGCGAAGCAGCCACCAAACAGGCAAAAATACGCAAAACACGGAAAATAACATGGTGTTTTGCATCGCTTTAACCTGTGTAGCTCCAATAAAAATACCGTCCAGTAAGTAACTCCATACACTGATAATAGGTAAAACAATTAGCCAGGGCAGGTAGATCATCGCTTGTTGCTGCACGCTCTCAAGTGATGTGAGTAAGCGGATAATTGTTCCGCCGAACAGCCAGAAAAATAGTGTGAACAGTAGGGCTGTCATGAGTGACCAGATCGCGGCTGTTGTAACGGTGCGATAAAAGCCTTTTATGTCTTGTCGGCCCGCCCGCTTTCCTACTAAGGCTTCCGTTGCATGTGCAAAGCCATCCAGCCCGTTTGAAATTAATAATAGAAAATTCAGCAGTACCGCATTAGCAGAGAGAATATCAGTGCCTTGGCGGGCGCCTTGTGCGGTAAAAAAAGCCAGTGAAAACAGAATAGCGAGCGTACGTACAAAGAGGTAACGGTTAACTTTGAACAGCTCAGTGTAATGCTTAATTTGTGTGAGAGAGCTCGTTAATAGCTGGCCTCCCATTGGTTTTAAAACGCGCCTGCAAAGATATAACCCCAGCAATAAACTGCCATACTCCGCAATGACCGTTGCTAAGGCTACGCCATCTGCAAACATGCCCAGTCCGTAGACCGCAATAATATCCATCAGCATGTTTAGTAGGTTGGTTACTGTTAATAACAGCAGTGGGATTTTGGTATTTTGATTGCCAACAAACCAGCCGAGCAGTGCAAAATTACACAGCACAGCGGGGGCTCCGTAGATGCGTATAGACGCGTAGTTAAGCGCTTCCTCTGTTACCAATGGCTCGGCAGCAATCCAGTGTAATGCTAACTGTATAATGGGGCCTTGGAGCAAAATAATGCAGATACCAATGAAGGTTGCCATCACCAAAGATTGCGCCAACAAAGTGCGGTTAGTGGTGGCGTCGTCTGCGCCAACAGCCTGAGCAGTTAAGCCGGTAGTGCCCATACGCAAAAAACCAAATGCCCAATAGACAATCGAGAAGATCATGCTGCCAATGGCAACCGCTGCCAAATGCTGGCTCTCGGGTAGATGGCCGATGACCGCGGTATCGACTAAGCCGACCAAGGGAACGGTAATATTGGAGAGAATCATTGGCCATGCGAGAGACCAAACCTCTTTATGGTCGCGCTGAGCAGGCCAATAGGTTGGCAGTGACTTAAACATCAGGCGTTTGATGAGTGTCTGGATGGCATCAGGTAAATAACCACAAACTCAAACAGCGCGGCTACAACAACCGACGGGCCTGCTGGCGTATCCCATGTCCAAGAACCCCATATACCGATTAATACCGCTACACAGCCTAGCACTGAGGCGTAAACAGCCATCTGCTCTGGTGTGCTAGAAAGGCGCCTCGCGGCCGCCGCTGGGATTACTAGCAAAGATGTAATGAGTAAGATGCCGACGATTTTCATTGATACAGCAATCACAACAGCAATAAGAACCATCAAAATCAGACGAGTCCGGCTAACATTAACACCTTCAACCTGTGCCAGTTCTTCGTTAATAGTAATAGCGAGCAAAGGTTCCCAGAAGATACGGATAGTAATCAAGACGGCGGCGCCTCCGGCAAGAATCCATACCAGATCAGCAGGGGCTATCGCGAGTAGATCACCAAACAGGTAATCCATTAAATCCAACCTAGCATCGTCAATAAACGAGATAGTGACCAAGCCTAGTGAAAGGGTGCTGTGGGCCATGATCCCAAGCAGGGTGTCGGTCGCGATCAACCGCTGTTTTTGCAAAGAAACTAAAACCAAGGCTAAGAGTACGCAGCAGGCAATAACGGCAATATTGAGGCTAATGTCGAGTAAAATCCCCAGTGCTACGCCTAAAAGCGCCGAATGTGCCAAGCTATCGCCAAAGTAGGCCATGCGGCGCCACACCACAAAAGCACCAAGAGGGCCCGCCACCGCGGCAACACCTAATCCACCAAGGATGGCATAAAGTAGAAAGTCGTAAATCATTTAGTGGTTACACTCGCTATGGGCTTTTCCGTTGTGATCGCTAGGGTGTGGGTGGTCAGCGATAACATCACCATGGGTGTCATGGTTGTGATTATGATGATGGTTATAAAGGGCCAAGCTTGCTGCGCCTTGTTTGCCAAAAAGCTCAATAAAGGATGGATCTGTACTGACGTGTTCAGGACGGCCAGAGCAGCAAACATGATGGTTAAGGCACACCACATGGTCAGTAGAAGACATCACCAGGTGCAAGTCATGAGAGATCATCAATACACCGCAACCGCGCTGTGTACGGATACGGGCTATTAAATCATACAACGCTACCTGACCATTAATATCGACCCCTTGCACTGGCTCATCCAATACTAACAACTCGGGCTCGCGCAATAGTGCGCGTGCCAGCATCACGCGCTGGGTCTCTCCGCCTGAAAGATCATGCATTGAGTGTTCCATCAGGTGCTGGGCACTAACATCTTCAAGCGCTTGTTGCATTTTTGACAGCTCTTTCACACGTGCCGTTTGTAAAAAACGCTTAACGGTTAACGGAAAGGTGCGATCAATATGTAGCTTTTGCGGCATGTAACCCACACGTAAATTAGGCTGCAACCAGACCTGACCATTAGTCGGTTTGATCAATCCTAAAACAATGCGTACCAGCGTGGTTTTGCCCGCGCCGTTAGGGCCTATAAGGGTAGTAATACAGTCTTTATGTAGCGCCAAGTTTACATCTTGCAGTACGTGGTTGTGCCCAAACTGAACGTTAATATTCTCGAGCCTAACTAAATCAACGGGATGGCTCATGGGGTGTTGTCTTCCTGTTGGCAGTTCGGGCATATGCCTGCGACTTCGAGCATTTCAGTTTCTACGCTAAAACCAACGGCTTTAGCAGAAGCTTTAATCGCCTTGGAAACGCTATCTGACTCTAGTTCAACGGCACTGTGGCAACGAGTGCAGATCAAAAAACTATTATTGCATTGGTGTTCTGGATGGCTACAGCCAATAAAAGCGTTGAGAGAGGCAATACGGTGGACTAAGCCTTGCTCTTGAAGAAAGTCTAACGCCCGATAAACAGTAGGGGGCGCAGAGTTAAAACCTGCCTCAGCAAGCGCCGGTAAAATATCGTAAGCCCCGAGTGGCTTATGGCTTTGCCAGATTAGTTGTAGCACCAGTTCGCGAACCGGTGTTAAGCGTTGCTGACGGCCACGGCAAAGCTCTGCTGCGTCCTGTAATGCTTGGGTAATACAGCGGTTATGGTCATGTTCTGGTTGGAAAGCGACTTCTGAATTATTCATAGGTAATGAGCCATGGGCAATAAGTCTATGTTTTGTTATATTGTAACATCAAATTACGCTGGAAGAAGAGCATGCACCCACAAAGAATACTATTGTCTCTATTACTCACCTTATTTATCCCTGTTGCAGCAGCCACAGAGCTGAAAGTGCTCACGAGTATTACGCCTATACAATTAATTGCCAGCGAAATTTTAGCCGATGTTGCGCAGCCCGAGGTGTTATTGCCTCCTGGTGCTTCACCTCATCAGTACTCTTTGCGCCCTTCAGATGTACGCAAGGTAAAACAAGCTGATCTGATCTTTTGGATTGGGCCTGAATTAGAGCGCTTTCTTGAAAAAACACTCAGCAAAACTGATGCGACAGTGCTGTCTTTTTTAGAAGCAGAAGAAATGCACCAAGAAGAAGCTGAGCATGAGAATAAAAGCGAGCATGGATCGTCACATCAAGAGAGCGAAGACAACCTATTAGCAAGTAGCCATCAGCATGATGGGCATGACCACGGCGGAACTGACCCGCATATATGGCTTGACCCTATGCATGCACTGGAAATGGCCGAAATAATCCGCGATGAAGCGATTAAGGCTGCACCTGATAAGACATTACTGCTTGAGCAAAACTACGCAGAGTTTGCTGCCGGTCTATTAGAAAAAGACCAGCTAATAATGGCGCAGTTAGCTCCTTTTAATGAGAGAGGCTTTGTTGTCTTTCATGATGCCTATAGCCGCTTTGTTAAGCGCTACAACCTGAAACAGCTCGGTGCCGTTACTATTAATCCTTCGCGCAAAGCAGGAGCAAGGCATTTAAGCGAGCTACGTGAGGCCGTCATCAAGAGCAAGGCGGTCTGTATTTTTAGTGAGCCACAATTTAGCGGATCCATACTGAAAACGATTGCTGCTGGCACAGCAGTTCGTACTGCTGAGTTAGATCCGTTGGGGCAAAAAGTCATGCTTGGAAAAGGCGCGTATTTGGCATTTATCGCTGATTTTGCACAGGTCTTTAAGGAGTGTTTACAGGATTAAAGAAAGCCTAACAGCGGCACTTAATTGAAATACCTAAATTACGCCCTGAACAGCTTCCCAAAGATAAAACTGCTCTATATAATACCGCCCACTTTCGAGCAGATGTGGTGGAATTGGTAGACACGCTAGCTTCAGGTGCTAGTGCCTTCACGGGCGTGGGAGTTCGAGTCTCCCCATCTGCACCAAACTCTGACTCTTCAGGTTTGGTGCTCAAAGTAGAATATTAAGAGGTGTGTTTTCTTCATGCCTGTTTAAAGTAAGACCGATGCAGATGTGGTGGAATTGGTAGACACGCTAGCTTCAGGTGCTAGTGCCTTCACGGGCGTGGGAGTTCGAGTCTCCCCATCTGCACCAATCGGTTAATTCTTGGTTTGTAGCATCCCTCTTTTGTATTACCTCTAATCTTATGACTTCTATCGTGCTTCTATTGTTACTGTTTTATGTCTTTGTACCTTTCGTGTGCGTAGCTGTATTTATTCGAGCTTAGCTAAGGCGTGTTTTACGATTTTCGGGCATGAAAAAGCCGGGGCAAACCCGGCAAAAAGGTGGGTGGAAAAAGGGGATTATTTCGCGAGAATAATAATCTGCATAATGGCGGGTAAAATGGCGATAGCAAGTCCACCTAACACCATTAGGATAGATGGAACTACACCAATTACTTCAACGCCTTCTTCATGTGTATGTGTCATTGTCGTATCTCCACGCATGTTTGTTTAATTACCATAGATATTGCAATGACAGTGCCAGTTTTATGCTTTGTGCTATAACCGTTTGTTTCTGATCGGTTTTATTAATTTTCGTTGGCAGATACGCGGTAGTGGAATAACTTGGAGTGACACTGATTTGGTCATAAGTGGCATTTTAATGTCATATTTGTCTTGTGAGTCTGTGACTAATACTGCCTTGTTCAGTGCATCCTTTAGCCCTTATAACGTGCCCCCTTAATAAAGCAGAAAGTAGCGATAACTCATTGATCTTTAAAGTAAGTGGTTTATGCTTCTTACTAAAGGAATGAATAACAGAAAAAGCATGGAGGCTTCGTTTGTCTATCAACGCCACTTTCATAAACTCTTCAAGTTATTGATGTGTAAAACTATGTGCCGTAAGTCTGAATGCTTGCCTCCTTGTTAAGAGGGCAACATAGTTATAAGGCCCCGGTCTTTATAATTAGCTATGTACCAAATAATAAATTGTATTAAGGAGAGGATGTGGCTACAGAAGTAACTAAGTTTGATCGTTCATTTCATCTTGCATCTGGAGTCTTAATATCATTATCTGCACCTGCAATATTATTGTTCCAAGTAAATAAGTACTTGCGTATGGGAACATGGGTAGCAATATCATTTTTGGATGCGCTCGCCATGGCGGGATTTAAATGGGCAGCCAATCCTACTGATTGGTTAGGAGTGTGTTTGATCAGATCCCGTTGACAGTCGTGTTGTTCTTATTAGGGCTTTATGTACTTCATCAGTACGATTTAGCTCAACGTAAAGGTACATAATAAGGCGCTTAAGCAGATCTAAAACGCGTGGTATTTTTGCTTCGCAAAATTATATGCCAAGGTTTTGTGTCGTTTAGCTTGGCGTTATGAAAAATATAAATAGAGGTTACATGCTAAAAATATATTTAATACCATTTCTATTGGCATTGCTTAGTGGTTGCGTATCACTACCAGAAAATGAAAATTATCTGCGTATAACATCAATTTCAAAAACGAGCTTAGAAGAAGGTATACAAGCTAGCGCTTACGTTTCCGTCAATGACATCTTAGATTTAGCTGTACCTTTAGATAATGAAATTGATATTGAAGTAAACTTAACGACAGCAAAAGTAATTTCTATAGATGACACCAAGTTATTAGCTTTGGCTTTTTTTACGAATAAAAATGAACAATTTGAATTAAATATTCAAAGCTACATAATCCCAGTAAATAATAAACCTGATTATCTGTTTTTCCCTGTCATCTCTACATTTGATTCACATAAAAAAATTATTGATCGAGTGTATGCTAAAGATAGCTATTCAATACAAGAAGGCATGCTTACCTCTCAATATCTAATTCCGAAAAATACAATGTATTTGCTTATTCATACTGCGCCTAAGTATTTAAATATTGGATCTATTGATGGGAAGGAAGGAGGGTTATCTCCTAACACTAGCTACAACAGTTCAAACGTAGACCCTGGATTGGCTGTAGTAGCTGGTATTCTGGGTGGGGCGATTGGTGGCGCAATAGCTGGAGCCATGTCAGCAGGTAATTATTATGAAACAGCTCCAGCAGAGAATTATTTCTTTGGCCCCGGTGGAGTTATTGACATATCAATAACTAGTAATGAATAACAAGGCGGTTTAACCACCGCTTCAGCCGCACAAACACGCTATTTTTACTGGACAGCTTCTCCGTGCCTTCGGCACTACTAAGCTGTCGGTTAACTTGGTGTTATAACCCGTAAAATGGAAATCAATGGAATGATTAATATCCGGCATTTTATTTTTATACTTACCATCATTTTATCCCCTCTATCTCATGCAGGTCTGAGTAGCTATTCAAACTCCCCAAGTAATGGAGGTGTTGTTGCTCCCATCCTTATTGATGAGCAAGGAATGTACAATCTCGCTATTTCTGTAGAGTTTATGCGTGAGCCTTTCGATAGAGGCCAATATGATTCAGATGAATACCGTTCTTTGATTTCAAGATTGAGTACGCAGTGGAAGGGAATTGCGGTACAGAAAGTTCTGGATTCAACAAGTATTCCACTCTCCAGCTTAACTCAGCTTAAGCGCTCGGTAGAGACTGCCATAGATGAGCTGATCAAAAGCTCAAAGGCGAAATATGGAATCAAAAAGTCAATTGAAGTTGTTTATGCCGTTAACGGTTTTTATCTGTTGGCTATAGAAAAGGATTAGATAAGCCGGATTAACCTGTTTGCGCGCTTGATAGCGCGCAATAACAGGTTTTTTACTGCTGATGTAACTTGTTGACCAGTGCGGGTATTTCAGAGGGATGTACGATCGTATGGCTTGGGTTGATACCTAGTTCTGCATCCAGTGGGCGCTGGTGTTGAATCCACACCGACGTGATACCGCTGTTGTTCGCGCCAGCAATATCTGACGCCAGACTGTCGCCCACATGGATAGCTTCATGGGCCTCGCAGTTGGCGAGTCTAAGGGCTTTTTCAAAGATGGAGGGAAAGGGCTTTTCCTCTGGCTCTTGGCCGCCGATAATCAGATGATCCACATGCGCGATCATGTTCACTTGCTCGACCTTGGGAATCTGTGAAAACGCTGGCCCGTTGGTGATCACTACCAGTGTGAAAATCTTACGTGCTTCAGCTAGCCATTCTTTAATGCCGGGGTAAAAATCAAAGGCGTCGATACGATCCTTATCAAATTTGTTCTGCAGGCTTTGAATTGATGCATCGCTCAGGTCATTCACGCCGTGCTCGGCCATCAGGTCACGAATGAGTTGTACGCGAAAAACCTCTTCACTTTGTTGTTCAATAATCGGCATATAGCGCGCTCGTTGTTCGCTGCTCCATTCACGGTAAATACCCGTTACATAGGCATCGGCAAACCCCTGCCCATCAAATGTGTTGCCATGCTGTGTTTGTAATGCCTGTGCCATTAATAACTTGGCCTTCTCATTCGCGCCAGGTGTATCGCAGAGGGTTTCATCCATATCGAGGAAGAGGGCTTTTAGCATGGGGGCTCCGTGAACTTTTAATAACGAAGTGCATGATAACTTAAGCAAGGGGAAGGGCACAGTAGCAAGTGATGGCTTTATTCATTGCTCCTGTAACCTTGTAAACGGGTATTTTACCTTGATGGACTCTAGGTGTTAGATAGAGGTTTATTAGATACAAACAAGTGTTAGTTCAAGTAAGAGTTTTGCTATGCTGCTAGAAGCCTTAGGGCATTAAAAGAGAATACAATGTTGAAATCTTCTGTGGATAAGTCCGATATGGAAAATAGTCAGTTTTTTAAGCAGGTTTGGCGCATTAATGGCGTCATCATTATGGTTGCCGGTTTGTTGGCCATTGGTGTGTTGATGTTTGCTGCGTATCAGATTTTTAAAGAGACAATACGTGAGCGTGGGGTTACCGGTATTGTTAATATCGAAGCGTCTGCTGAAGTTAAAGAGAAGTGGCAGTTGGGTTACCTCTCTTCAATACAGGGCACTCCTTTTGTGATGATTCCGTTAAGCTCGGATCAGCAATATTCACAGTCATATTATGATAAATCAGCGTCATCCATACGTAATTACTTGTTTATCAACAAGCAGGAAAGCAACCAGCATTGGCTGTTAAAGAGCAACGAGCACCTAATAATGAATGCCGATGTGTTGTCTGAAAGCACAAACTCCGGCCAAGAAGCTGCTGCACTGGCGATTCTCTTTACGGTGATAACCTCAGATACAAACAATGATGACAGGCTCACGGCTAAGGACCTTAAAACCGTAGCGATATCGCAGCCAAGCGGCCAAGCATATCGTGAAGTTTTACAGGGTATAGATCGCGTGGTTGGCTACTCTTTAACGGGTAAAGAGTCATTATTGGTTGTGTATCAGAGAGGTGATGTTGGTTACACGGTGACTATAAATTTGGCCGATTTCAGCGTGTTTAAAGAAACGGCACTACCAAAGATACAGAATTAAAGCAGGCTACAAACAGGGTGTAACAGGGCCTAATCAGGTTTGGCCCTGCACTACACCTACGACCAAAACAGGTAATTTCTCGTTCCAAAGTACCATATAGGTATCTATTGACCTCTCATATGATTTAGTGAGTCTTCGGACATTTCTCAATATCACTTAATAACAACAATAGAGGTACCTACTATGTGGACTAAGCCAGCTTATCAAGATCTGCGTATCGGCTTCGAAGTAACAATGTACTTCGCAAACCGCTAAGCGTTATGGCGCTCTGAGTACAGAGTGCCTAGACCAGCGCCGGGTTCATGCTCACCGGTGCTGCGTTTCAAACATTTTATAATAATAACGATTAAACACTTCTGAGCCATGAGTCTTTTATGAAAATACAGGTGTTAGGTTCTGCCGCCGGTGGCGGTTTCCCGCAATGGAACTGTAATTGTCGCAATTGTAAGGGATTTCGTGATGGCACCTTAAATGCCAAAGCACGAACACAGTCCTCAATTGCGGTGAGTATTGATGGTGTTGAGTGGATTCTGTTCAATACATCTCCCGATATTCGCGAACAATTAGCAGCGTTTGCTCCCATGCAACCCGCCAGAACTATCCGCGATACGGGTATTGCCGCTATTGTCTACATGGATAGCCAGATAGACCACACCACGGGCTTGTTGATGCTGCGTGAAGGTTGCCCCCATCAGGTGTGGTGTACCGATATGGTGTATCAGGATCTTACAACAGGCTTTCCGGTGTTCTCTATGTTGAAACACTGGAACGGTGGTATTGAGCGCCATACCATTCCTGTCAGCAGTGATAGCAGTGCACAAGGTAGTAGTTTTGTGGTGCCTCAAGTACCGCAGTTAAAGCTAACGGCTATTCCTTTGCGCAGCAGTGCGCCACCTTATTCGCCACACCGTAATGATCCTCATCCAGGGGATAACATTGGTATTCTCATAGAAGATACACGTAGCGGAAAAACGCTGTTCTATGCACCGGGTTTAGGCAAAATTGAACCTCATTTGAACCCTCTTATGTCTAATGCGGATTGTTTACTTGTGGACGGCACCTTGTGGCGTGAAGACGAGATGATTACCGCTGGGGTTGGCGATAAGTTAGGTGTCACCATGGGGCATCTGCCGCAATCTGGTGAGGGTGGCATGATTGAGTATCTGGATACGCTTACAAAGCCACGCAAGATACTTATCCACATCAATAATACTAACCCGATTCTGGATGAGGACTCTGCCGAGCGCAAAGAAGTGATAGCGCACGGTATTGAGATCTCTTATGACGGGATGAGTATCGAGTTGTAGGTGTTCCTATGAGCCATCAAGCAGATAATACAGATACATTGCCTATGACACGTAAAGAGTTTGAAATTTCTTTACGTGCCAAAGGGAATTTTTATCATACGCAGCATCCATACCATATAGCGATGTATGAAGGGCGCTGTACACCAGAACAAATTAAGGGTTGGGTGGCGAACCGTTTCTATTACCAAATCAGTATTCCGGTAAAAGATGCAGCGATTATGGCCAACTGCCCAGACCGAGATGCGCGCCGCCAATGGGTGCAACGGATTTTGGATCACGATGGCTATGAAGGTGCTGAGGGCGGTATTGAAGCATGGTTGCGTTTAGGTGAGTCGGTAGGCTTAACGCGTGAAGAAATACTGTCTGAAGAGCACGTATTACCCGGTGTTCGCTTTGCCGTTGATGCATACATTAACTTTGCCCGACGTGCTAATTGGAAAGAAGCCGCGAGCTCGTCGTTAACTGAGTTATTTGCCCCCACTATTCATCAAAACCGCTTAGATACTTGGCCAACACACTATCCGTGGATAAAAGCGGAGGGTTATCAGTATTTTCGTAACCGTTTAACGGAAGCACGCCGTGATGTTGAGCATGGTTTGACGATTACATTGGATCATTACACAACGCGTGAACAGCAAGACCGGATGCTCGAAATACTACAGTTTAAGCTGGATATCCTCTGGAGCATGCTGGACTCGATGACCATGGCCTACGAGCTAAATCGGCCGCCGTACCATACGGTCACGGACCAGCGCGTTTATCATCGAGGGCTGTCCGTATGATGAGTATGGAGATGATCCCCGTATTAGAAAGTATGTTTCGTTTTCAGTGGGAAGAGGCCCAGCAGTGCTATGTACTGCTCTATCCAGAGGGGATGGTAAAGCTGAATGGACCGGCAGGTGAGATTTTGTCATTAGTCGATGGGAAGCGTAACTTAGTCGATATCATTGGGCTGCTTGTTGATAAATATCCACAGGCAGAAGATCTTGATAAAGATGTGGTGGCGTTTATTGATGACGCTCTAGAGCAAAACTGGATTAGAGGTGTGGTATGAGTGGTAGCTGCCAGGGGAAACCCTCTTCATTGCCTGAAAACCCTACTCATGGGCAACCGCTCTGGTTATTAGCTGAGCTAACCTATAAATGCCCCTTACAGTGCCCGTATTGCTCTAACCCGAAAGACTTTGCCGACTTCACTGAAGAACTAACGACAGAGGAGTGGATAAAAGTATTTGAAGAGGGGCGCAAGCTGGGCGCAGTGCAGCTCGGTTTCTCTGGCGGTGAACCTTTGGTACGCCAAGACCTGAGCAGGCTAATCCATGAAGCACGTAAGCTGGGCTATTACACCAATCTGATTACCTCGGGTGTTGGCTTGAACGAGCGCAAGGTAGCAGAGTTTCGTGATGCGGGGCTCGATCATATCCAAGTGAGCTTCCAAGCCAGTGACGAAACAGTTAACAATATGTTGGCAGGCTCGCAAAAGGCTTTTCAGCAGAAATTAAAGATGGCCCGTGAGGTAAAAGCGCAGGGTTATCCGATGGTGCTTAACTTTGTTACACATCGGCATAATATCGACCAAATTGACCGCATTATCGAGCTGTGTGTTGAGTTAGAGGCTGATTATGTTGAGTTAGCTACTTGCCAATATTACGGCTGGGCGTATGAAAACCGCCAACAATTGATGCCCACACGGGCTCAACTGGAGCGTGCTGAGCGTATTACTAACGAATACCGCGCTAAGCTGGCCGCTGATGGTAACCCTATTAAGCTAATCTTTGTTACCCCTGACTATTACGAAGAGCGCCCTAAGGGCTGTATGAATGGCTGGGGACAAGTATTTTTGACAGTTACACCAGACGGGCAAGCCTTGCCGTGCCATAGCGCAAGAATGTTGCCTATCGAGTTCCCTAATGTGCGTGAGCACTCGCTTGATCATATCTGGAATGAGTCATTTGGTTTTAATCACTTTCGTGGTTATGAGTGGATGAAGGAGCCGTGCCGCTCGTGTGATGAGAAAGAGAAAGACTTTGGTGGTTGTCGTTGTCAGGCGTATATGATGACTGGCGATGCGCATAATACCGACCCTGTGTGCAGCAAATCCCCAAATCACGACATCATCCTAAACGCTAGAGCTGAGGCCGAAAAGCCCGCCGCTGAGCCTTTTTTATACCGCAACGAGCGTAATTCACGTGTCTTCTGCAAAGGCTAAAACGCCATTAATACCACTGGCTGCAGAGCAGGCTGTAGCTGGGCTTAAAGATTATGGGCAGCTCGCCTGTGATGGCGATGGTGTTTTATTCTGGGTTGAGTATCGCCCAGAAGAGGCGGGCCGAAACTGCCTAATTCGCTATGCCAATGGACACCAGCAGAGCCTAACGCCCCTTGAGTTTGATGTACGTAGTGCTGTACATGAGTACGGCGGTTTAAGCTGGTGTTTAATTGATTCACAGAGCTGGGTTTTTGTGAACAAGCAGGACCAGCAGCTATACCTTCAAACACTTCAAGTAGAATCACCTAAACAGTTAACATTCCATTTGGAATCTAGGTTTGGTGAGCCTCATTATGATGCACAACATCATCGTATTATCATGCTACAAGAGAAGCATTCCAGTGAGAATGTTTTAAATCGTGTCGTGTCTTTGTGTTTGTCCACTGGCAGGCTTACGGCCTTGCACCAAGGCCATGATTTTTATAGCTCAATAGCGCTTTCACCGGATGGCCAGCAGTGTCTATTTATTAGCTGGGATCACCCGAATCAGCCATGGGTAGCGACGCAGCTACACCACTGCTCATTTGATCCGGCAGGCAATGTTATTGATACGTGCGTCTTGTCTGGGAACAGCGGTGTAGAGGAATCAATTTTACAGCCGTCGTTTGATGAGGAGGGCAATATATGGGCGATTACTGATCAGTCGGGATGGTGGAACCTGAGTTGTTACGATAGCAAACAGCAAGCATTCACACCTTACTGGGCAGTAGAAGCGGATTGCACCACGGCGCCTTGGCAGTTTGGTGGTTATCATTATGCGGTTGCACAGCACCAAGTAACGCTAGTACGCCTCCAGCAAGCCTCTGCGGCTTTATTACAGTTACACAAAGGTGAAGTGGTTCGCCAGCTTGGCAGTAAGTACAGCCTATTTAGATCGGTGATTAGCACTGAGCATAAAATATATGCCGTTGCGAACTCTCCCTCTAGCTTGCCAGTAGTGATTGCAATTGATCAGTTAAGTGGCGAGGCACTAGAGCTATCGGGTTCTGTTGATAATGTCGCTGAGCTTTCATTACCTCAGCATGTGAGTTTTCCTGTAAAAAACGACGAAGCATTCGGTCTGTTTTACCCTCCTGTTGATGGCTACCTTGCTAAGCAAACTGATGACTCTCCACCGCCCTTAGTATTGTTTTTTCATGGTGGGCCTACGGCGTGTGCTTATCCTGTGCTTAATCCACGTATCCAATATTGGACGCAGCGTGGTTATGCAGTGATGGATTTGAATTACCGTGGTAGTAGCGGTTATGGCCGTGCTTACCGATTGCTGTTACATAAGCAGTGGGGCATTAGCGATGTGGAAGATGCAGAAGCTGCCGTCGAATTTTTAGCACAGAGAGGCTTAATTAACGCACATAAAGTGTTTGTTCGCGGTAGCAGCGCTGGTGGCTTTACGGCGCTAGCGGCTTTAGCTTTTTCGACTCGCTTTGCAGCAGGGGCTAGCTTGTATGGCGTTACAGACCCTTTAGCGCTGGCTAAGGCTACGCATAAGTTTGAGTCGCACTATCTGGACTGGCTGATCGGTTCTCCTAACACTGAAAAAGCAGTCTATACCGCGCGCTCACCTTTGCATCATGCAAAAAATATTTCAGTACCGGTGATCTTTTTTCAAGGAGAGCTAGATGCAGTGGTTGTGCCGGAGCAGACGCGAGCCATGGTGCAAGCACTAAAAGATCAATCGATTCCCGTTGAAGCCTACTATTATGCGCAAGAGGGGCATGGCTTTAGGTCGAGTGAGAACTTGGCTGACGCGCTGGAAAAAGAGTATGACTTCTACCAGCGCATCGTTGACGCATAATTTGGGTTAGTTTGCTTTAACCCATATTCTTTTTGTGAGCCGCTACCATCTTCTTAAAAGCAGTACGATCTCTGCCTTCAATTTCGGTCATGATAGGAATATCCGAGCTCATAGCATTTACTGCACGGTTATTTTTATGCAGTTCGTAATGTAGATGAGCCCCTGTTGAGCGCCCTGAATTACCTGATAAGGCAATTTTTTGTCCACGGGACACGCGCTGGCCTTTACGAACATAAGCTTTCTTCAGATGCAGGTAACGTGTTTTGTACTTCTGGCCGTGTTTGATTTTGATGTAAAGACCAGCATACGTATGTTTTTTCACTTCAGTAACAATGCCATCTCCGGTTGATAATACCGGTGTACCAATCGGGGCTGCGAAGTCAGTACCATTGTGTGGCCTGATTAAGCGAGTAATGGGGTGACGACGTTTTGGGTTAAAGCCCGAGGTAATACGTAGCTTTTTAACCAGAGGGTAGCGGGAAAAAGCACGCTCTAGGCCCACACCCTTTTTGTCGTAATAGCTGTCTTTATAGAGATAAGCGGTGACTTCTTGCTTGCGATTAATAATACGGATGGCTTCAATGCGTGTTTCGCCCGTCTCTTGGCCTGCAACGGTTTGCTTGGAGCGAACTATCTGAAACGTATCACCCAAACGAAAACCTTTATTGAAATTGATCTTCTCTTTTAAAAGAGATGATATTTCCATGATGTCGCCCGCTTTAAGCCCTTCGCGCGAGGCTGAGTTATAAAAACTGCCTTTTACATCGCCAGCCAGTACTTCTTGCTTCCAGGTGCCTGGAATAATCAACTCTTGATACTCAAAGCCACCGGCGTCTACCTGCTGGTAAACAACCTTGTGTGCTAGGCTGAACTCGATCTCTAGTTTGTCCAGTTTATGAGTCTCTGGGCTTAACCAGAAGTGCAATGTATTGCCTGGCTTTAAAGTGTCCAGCGCAAGAATAGCAAGGTCTGTTTCTAGAATGGCATACATGGTTGATTGCGGAATACGCAGCAACTCAAAAATTGAGCTCAGAGAATCTCCTTTGGAGATACTATAAGCATAATTTGCAGGGTCTTTATTGTCTGTTTTGTACTCAAAGTCGTTAAGGTCAACTTCTGAAGAAACAAGCTTTGGTAATGTCAGAGTTTTACTGGAATCACTTCCACCCAAGAACAGTATTAAAAATACCAATAGAGCGAGAAGCACAGATAGAAATTTGTGGAGCGAAGGTAAACGGGACCAAAATAGATCCGCATTCATCATAACTTGGCGCATATAAGCGTAAAACCATACAAAAGATGAGATATATGGCCGTTAAAGTAGCTGATTAGGCCTTATATGCCAAGTCTGAAGGCCTATTTACGGGTGCAAATAGTGCTTTAATGGGCTTTTCATCGTGGCAGGCATCCCGCAGAATGAGTTTAGTTTAAAAATTATTGAGAGAAGCACACGTTAATGAGTACGCTGAATAAGCACTATATTTTTGGTTATGGCAGTTTAATTAATAGCCTTAGCCGAGCGGTAACAGGAGAGTCTGGAGCCGTGTTGCCCGTGAAAGTGATGGGGTATGAGCGATCTTGGTCAGTGATGTCTCCTGACTTTGGCATGAGTTCTGTGGCTGTCGTGCAGCGTGAAGGCGCTTATTGTAATGGCGTATTGGTTGAGGTGCCTGAGAGTGAAATTCCTCATTTTGATTTGCGTGAACAAGGCTATCAACGCTCACGAATAGAGTCGCATCAGATAGAAGCTTATCAAGAAATTGTCTTGCCAGAAGGGACTTTGTGGATCTACCACGCTTGTGAAATCACTCCCCCTACACAAGATTGTCCCATCGCTTTGAGTTATGCCGACGTAATTCTAGCTGGCTGCATTGAGCATGGTCACGAGTTTGCTTTGGAGTTTATATCATTAACAAAAGGCTGGGAGTTTCCGGCACTTAATGATCGTATTACCCCGCGCTACCCTCGTGTGCAGCCACAGCTTTGTACGCGCACAATCAACACGTTAGTTGCCCAGGCGATTAATTTAACGGATGAAGAGTTATCTGTGCCTTACAACGAGCTCGCACAATAACTTAAGTATTTTTTCAAAGTCTGACACTAAAGTAGCAGATCGACAGTAGTAGCATATTTACGCTTTTGCAGAAGAGTATTGAGCCGTTAGAAACGGCATAATTTATTTGTTGTTTCTTCAAGCCATCCCTGTTTTTTCGTTGGTATTCTACTGCTACCAACAGGTCTTTTTGCCCGCATTTAATGCGGGTTTTTTTATGCCTGAAAAGTTGTTGAGTCAGACATTATTCATCGTAATCCGCTATTATTTAGCTCTTTGTGTTTCTGTAAGTAGGATATAAAGATGGCCGGTTCTAGCCTGTTAACCTTAATTGATGATATTGCGACATTACTTGATGATGTGGCGTTAATGACCAAGATCGCTGCTAAAAAGACAGCAGGAGTCTTAGGCGATGATCTTGCTCTTAACGCTGAGCAAGTCTCTGGCGTGAAAGCCGACCGTGAATTGCCCGTGGTTTGGGCTGTTGCCAAAGGTTCGCTACTTAATAAAGTTATTTTGGTACCTGGTGCTTTAGCGATTAGCTATTTTCTACCGTGGCTCATTATTCCTATGCTCATGCTGGGAGGGTTGTTTCTATGTTATGAGGGCTTTGAAAAGGTCGCTCATAAGTACCTGCACAGTGCTGATGAAGATAAAGCGCACCGTGCTGAACTAGAAGCTGCAGTAGATGATGCCGATGTTGATATGGTGGCGTTTGAAGAAAAGAAAATCAAAGGCGCTATTCGTACCGATTTTATTCTATCCGCAGAGATTATTGTTATCACTTTGGGAACTGTTGCAGGAGCCCCATTGGTGACTCAGTTGGCAGTGCTTATCACGATAGCATTAGCGGTAACTGTCGGTGTTTATGGAATTGTTGCTGGTATCGTTAAATTAGATGATTTAGGTTTTTATCTGAACGCTAAAAAAGGAATGAGTGCTTGGGTTAGCTTTCAAAAAAAGCTGGGGCTTTGGATTATTATCGCCGCGCCTTATCTGATGAAAGGGCTAGCAACGGTAGGTACGATCGCTATGTTTCTTGTCGGCGGCGGTATTATTTCTCACGGAGTCCCTGTGCTACATCACTTGATTGAAGGCGCAGAAACTAAAGCTGAAATGTTACCGGCAATCGGTTCTATTTTAGGCGCTTTAACGCCGACTTTATTGAATCTAGGTATCGGTTTGTTAGCGGGTGCTTTAACGGTTGGGGTTGTTAGTTTGGGGCAGAAAATCTTTAGCAAAGAGAAGTAGCAGAAAAACCACAGAGTGAAGTGAAGGGGGGCCGCACTCTGTGGCAGGTGTTGCTTACCAGGTTAATACGGCGCCCAGTGCAACAGTATCAGTTTCACGAGCGTCACTTTCGGTACGGTCGTATTCTGCTACTAGTTTGAGGTTGCTGTTCACTGTATGGAACCAAGCAACGGCGGTATTTTGCGCGTCTAGATCATCGGCTGCTGCGGTTGTTCCGCCCGAATTTTCTCCATAAGATGCCACTAAGCGCTCATTACCCATAGTGTAAGACGCCTGCACCAGATAGCCGTCTACATCGGCACTGTCAGAGGGTACTAGGTTGGCTAAACCCGCAGTACCTACACCGCTAGCACTAAAACCAGAAGCGCTTAGGGATAGGCCTGACATCTTAACATTAACACCATAAGCAATACCGCTAGAGTCAACATCTGCAGCGCCAGAGTCGGAGCTTTGTGCCATACCGCTGACCCATGCTTTAAGGGGTACGTTCTCGCTTAGCTGTGTGGCAAATGTTAGTTCTGCCTCAAAGCGAGGTGCGCTCTCTTCTGAGCCTGCACTTGATTTACTAGGATCCATTAAACCTACCGCTAGTTGGAAACCATTAGATGTAGGGGTGCGGTAAGTGATCTGAGCATTAGGAAATGGGTACAAGTAACCTGTACCAATGTTACCAAATGATACGCCTTGTCCATCAACTAGGCCGTCAGTGCCTACTTGTCCGTAACCTAGCAATAGTTCATCACCTAGGATGTTACTACGGCCAAACAGTGAGAAATCTTTACCGATTAATATTTGTCCCCACTCGCCATCGACGGTGCCGTAGAACTGACGAACATCGATACCGGTAGAGGTAAGGTTGGTATTAGCATCATTCACAGAGACCCAAAAAGAAGAGCGGGCACCCAATTTAAGATCGTCTACCTGTTTTCCAAAATTGAAACCAATATAGTTAGGTAAGAAACCCATTTTCACACGTGATTGGCTACGGTCAAGTGTGTTGTCGACATCATCAATTTGGCTGTTTACATAGAAGGTGTTGATGAGTCCATCGGTACTAAACGTAGTTTCATCTTGATCATAAAGATTAAGGCCTGCAGATGCTTGGGTGCAGAGGCCAACGGCCACCGCGCAGGTTAATAGCTTTAGATGTGACTTGAGGTGTGGCTTTTTATTTTTCATATTGTCCCCGTAAGTGTGTGTTTAGCTTAGCGCTGTGACGCACATATCATCAGGGTTGGCGCTCGATAGGCGAATGCCTCTTTGGCGCTGGATTGCTTGGCTATTAGCCTTGTTGTACTCGTAGCTTAAAGCTTATAACTCTCTGTAATATAATGACTTACTGCGATGGTCTTGAGTCTAGGAGTAATACTGGGAGGGGGCTATTAGTGGTAGTTTATTGGGCACGTGCAGCATAGCCATAAATACAGGCTTGATTGTAAAAGCAGCGTAAACTTCATATCCTCTCTAATACGTCAGATTCATCGTGGCGTCTAAGACAATAAGAAAGTTGAGTACGGTTCATGAGCACTGATATTTCTAACTTACGTAAATTTGTATCACCGGAAATTATCTTCGGTGCAGGCGCACGACACACTGTTGCAAATTATGCGCGAACTTTTGGTGCGCGTAAGGTTCTGATTGTCTCCGATCCCGGTGTGATGAAAGCGGGCTGGGTTGAGGATGTTATCACCAGCCTGGAAGATCAGCAGATCCCCTATGCGGTGTTTACTGATGTCTCGCCTAACCCACGTTGTGAAGAAGTGATGAGCGGTGCTCAGTTTTATGAGCAGCAAGGCTGCAATGTCATTGTCGGTGTGGGTGGCGGTAGCCCAATGGATTGCGCTAAAGGTATCGGTATTGTTAGCGCGCATGGCCGTCATATTTTAGAGTTTGAGGGCGTAGATACTATCGATGTGGCTATCCCTCCTCTTATTTTTATACCCACTACAGCAGGAACTTCTGCTGATGTTTCTCAGTTTGCGATTATTTCGGATCAAAACGAGAAGGTGAAGTTTTCCATTGTGAGTAAAGCCGTTGTGCCTGATGTGTCACTCATTGACCCTGAAACAACAGCAACAATGGATGGTTTTTTGAGTGCTTGTACCGGTATTGATGCACTTGTTCATGCGATTGAGGCTTTTGTGTCGACTGGTGCTGGCCCGCTAACGGATATGCATGCGCTGGATGCTATCCGCTTGATCAATATGAATATTGTTCCCTTAGTGGAGAACCCAAAGGATATGCATCTGCGTGAGCAGATTATGTTGGGTTCAATGAAGGCCGGCTTGGCATTTTCTAATGCTATTTTGGGCGCTGTACATGCAATGTCTCATAGCTTGGGTGGTTTTTTAGATCTACCGCATGGTTTATGTAATGCCATGCTGCTGGAGCACGTGATTGACTTTAACTATTCTGAAGCCACAGACCGCTTTAAAGTTGTTGCCCAAACGATGGGTATTGATACGCGTGGTTTAACTACACCGCAGATAAAGCAACGCTTAATGCAGCATGTGATTTCACTCAAAGCTGATGTTGGGCTGACGCAAAAGTTAGCCGCTCAAGGGGTGAGTCTCACTGATATACCAACCTTGTCGTCTAAAGCGTTGAAAGACCCTTGTATCGTGACAAATCCGCGTAAATCAAACCAGCGAGATGTTGAAGCGGTATATGAAGAAGCGCTCTGATGCTAACAAACCCTCTTTCGAAGATCTTATAGGTCTTGGAGATCACTCTGCTCGTAAGAACTACTACCCTGAGCTTGCGCAAAAACTAGACGAGCTAGAAACCGAGCGTAATCGCTATAAGTGGCTATTTGAAAATGCCTTACACGGCATTTTTCAGGCAGACCTTAGCGGACGCTTTCGGGCGGCTAATCCGGCCATGGCAACCTTGTGTGGTTATCGTTCAGAAAGCCAGTTGGTTCACTATGTTAGCGCGATTGATCAGCAGCTATTCGTCGAGCCACAAGACTACCAAATACTGTTAGATCGGCTGCGTCGCGACGGAAAAGTTTACCGTTATGAGACACGTTTACTCAAAGCGAATGGCGAAGCGATACATGTATCGATGAATGTCCTGTTAAAGCAGGAAGAAGGCGACATCACTATTGAGGCATTCGTACAGGATATTAGTGAGCGTGTTCGTGACCAGGCTCGCTTAAAAAAGCTCAATGAAGAGCTTGAACAGCGTGTCGAAGAGCGTACCAATGCACTGGCTGCGGTTAATGCGAAGTTGTGGGAAGAGATTCGCGAGCGAGAAGTCGCGCAGCAACAGATGACTGTCGCTAAAGATCAAGCTGAAGCTGCCAATCTCAGTAAAGATAAATATTTGGCGGCGGCGAGCCATGATTTGTTACAACCGATGAACGCCGCACGCTTGTTGGTTGCGGCGTTACGTGAGCGAGACATGGCAGCACAGGATAACCATTTGGTTGAGCGTGTTCATGTTGCTTTGGAAGGTGCTGAAAGTTTACTAACCGATCTACTTGATATATCTAAGTTGGATCAAAATGCAGTGCAGTCTGATCCATCAGCATTTCACTTGTCACAGCTGATGAATACTCTTGAGAGTGAGTTTCAGCCCGTCGCTGAGAGTGCTGGGTTGCGTTTGAAAATACGAAGTACGGCGTGTGTCGTTAACTCTGATGCCCGTTTATTGATGCGAGTGCTCCGTAATTTTGTGAGTAATGCGCTGCGCTACACCAATAGTGGCGGAGTCTTGGTTGGGTGCCGGACGCGAGGTGAGCACCTTGATATTCAGGTGTGGGATAGTGGTGAAGGTATTCCAGATGAGTGCATTGTGGATATCTTTCAAGAGTTCAATCAGCTGGCTCAACATCGAAATGGAATGCGCACAGGCGTTGGTCTTGGTTTGGCCATTGTTGAGCGTACCGCTCGGGTGCTTGAACACCCTATATATGTTGAATCAAAACCTGATAAGGGATCGGTATTCTCTATAAGGGTGCCTCTGGCGGCCGCTGATAATAGACCACCGTTACCGGTTTCCCATGTACAGAGTAATAGCCACTTTTGTGATGAAGCTGTCTTGGTAGTCGATAATGATCGCGACATTTTGTTAAGTATGAGTACTCTACTGACGCAATGGGGGCTTACGCCTTATACCGTTACGGATGCTGCTAGCGCTATTAAATTATGTCACAAGCACAGTGTTATCCCGCGCGTGTTATTGCTGGACTATCACCTAGATAATGATGAAACCGGTGTCGATGTGCTGGAACAATTAGAGCAGCACTTTGATGAAAGGATACCTGCGGCAATGCTGACTGCTGAGCGGGCAGACCAAAGTTTGAAGTTGTTTCGTGAACTAGGGTTACAAGTTTTAAATAAACCGGTTAAACCCGGAAAGCTGCGTGCGTTCTTAACGCATGTTTTATCAGCGCCCTGATAATTTCTGCAGCTGCGAAAATATTTAGGTCGCAAGTAGTATTTTCTCTACCTAATAGTCTGCCTAGACTGAAGAAAGATCTCATCAGATAAGGATAGTCATATTTATGTCTGAACCAGCAGTGTCTTGTTTTTCCAATCAAAGTGACCCGTTTTCTGCTGCTGCAGAGTTACGCCAACAACTGCGTTTTGACGATTTGAGCTTCGTGCTGTTCTTCTGCTCGACAGAATATGACTTAGAACAACTAGCGGAAGCGATGAACTTTGCATTTCCTGATGTAGCGATAGCTGGATGCACAACGGCAGGGGAGATTACCTCTGAAGGTTATGCCCAGGGGGCTATCAGTGCCATAGGTTTTAGCCGTGACCATTTTGCGGTAGAAACATGCCTTATTGAAGCGATGGACAATTTCACGCTAACGCAGGCACAGTCGGTGGTTGAATCCTTTATTAATAAAGGCAGGAAAAAGCAGCTAGCACCGATTAAAGACAATAGTTTTGTATTAACGCTACTTGATGGCTTGTCAGTCCAAGAAGAGCAAGTCTTAGCAACGCTAAGCTCTGCATTGGGAAATATCCCGCACTTTGGAGGGTCGGCAGGTGACGATGTTCATTTGGCTTTGGCTCATACGCATGTTTTTGCTCACGGCGCTTTTCACACGGGTGCTGCGGTAGTACTGCTATTTAATACGGATTGCGAGTTTGAAGTGTTTACCACGCATCATCTTGAGCCGTTAAGTGAAAAACTGGTGGTGACGGCAGCCGAGCGAGATAGCCGTAGGGTTTTTGAGCTAAATGCAGAACCTGCTGCTCAAGAGTATGCCAATCTCATTGGTGTATCAGTAGATGAGTTAACCCCAGAAGTGTTCGCTCTTCACCCCTTGGCGGTCAAAATTGGTGAAGTGTTCTACGTACGCGCCATTCAAAAGGTTAATCCTGACCTGAGCCTGACGTTTTATTGTGCGGTTGAAAATGGCATCGTACTCACGCGGATGCTACGTGGCGATATGTTGCAAAACTTGACGACTCAACTTGAGCGCATCGAACAAAAAGTGGGCTCACCACAGCTGATTATTGGTTGTGATTGCTTTTTACGCCGCCTTGAAATTGAGCACTTGGGTATATCTGCAGACGCTTCTAACCTGTTGCGTCAGCATAAAGTGGTTGGCTTTAATACGTATGGTGAGCATCTGGAAGGCATGCATATCAACCAGACATTCACCGGTGTTGTCATAGGGAGGCCTTCTGATGACTGAGGCAGAGCAGCAAGCGCGCCTAGCTCAGTTAGAAAAGGAGAACTATAAGCTCCAACGGATAAACCAAGCACTGATTGAACGAGTGGAGTCGAGTAACGCTCAAGGGGCTAACCCGTATGCTGCTTTTGAGCATTCCGTTGTATTGGCCGATCAGGTTCGCGAGCGAACAGAAGCATTAAACGAAGCGTTATCCGAGCTTAAAATTAGCCATCGGGCCTTAAAAAATGCCAATCAAATAGCAGACCTTGCTAATCAGCGCTTAGTGGATGCTATTGAAAGCATTTCTGACGCGTTTGTGCTGTTTGATCGAGAGCGGCGTATTGTTCTGTTTAATAGTCAGTTTCAGGCTGTATGGAAAAATACGGGTCAGGTTATTGCCACTGGAACCACCATTCAGGATGTCCGTCGTTTAGCTGATGAGCATGGCCTGATAGCTGAAGAGTATGGTGAAACGGGTGATGGCAATAAAGTGTTTCGCCTGTCTTCTGGGCAATGGGTTCAGATGAGCGAACGTCCTACTGCGGATGGTGGGATGGTTGTTTTGTACACGGATATTAGCCAATTAAAGGCATCAGAAACACAGCGTAGAGAAGCTGCTTTAGCGCAAAAGTCTGAATTACTACAGCGTACTGTGGACAACTTATCACAAGGTGTGGCCTTGGTTAATGCCAGTGATCAGCTCGAGATTTGGAATGATCGCTTCTTGAAGCTAACCGGTGTTTCTCGCGCTGAAGCTGAATCTTATCCACCGTTTCGAGCGCTCAACGTTAGGCATTTTCATGATATGAAAGCCAAAGGCGGCCAATCTGACACCTCCAATGTGATGCGCCATGGTGAGCACATTATAGAAGTAAGAACCCACGCCATGCCTGATGGCTGGTATGTGAATACTTACACCGATATTACCGAGCGCTACCAGTATGCTGAAACCTTAAAAGAGAGTGAGCAGTGGATCCGTTTAATTACCGACCACGTACCCGCACTGATTGCCTACATGGGTGATGACCTTTGCTATCGCTTTACCAATAAAGTTTACGATGAATGGTATGGCTGGGAGAGAGGTGCTTTAGCAGGAGAAAGTATTACTCAAGTGCACGGAGAGCAAAGTTTTCTCGAGCTACAGCCTTATATCCAACAAGCGCTCTCTGGTGAGAATGTTACCTTTGATATTGCGGAACGTAACGGTAAAGGTGAGCAGCGTCATATGCTGAAATCCTACGTGCCCAACATCGGTGCGGATGGTAAAACGGTCGGTTTCTTTGTCATGATTCGAGATATTACAGACCGTCGTAAAGTGGCTTTAGAGCTTGAGGCTGCTTATCAAAATCTTGAGCATCGTGTTGATGAGCGAACATCAGAGCTGACGGCTGTGAACGAGCACTTACTCTTGGAAATAGAAGAACGTACACAAGTCGAAGCGCGCTTACGAGAAGCCAAAAAAGATGCTGAGCAGGCGAATTTGTCGAAAACCAAGTTTTTGGCGGCGGTGAGTCATGACTTATTACAGCCATTAAACGCAGCTCGATTATTTACCGGGGCGTTGGCTGAAAAGCCGTTAAGTGAAGCAACACGGCCTCTGGTTAACTCTGTGTCTCATGCACTCAGCGATGTTGAATCATTACTCGGTACCTTGGTGGATATTTCTAAGTTGGATGCCGGTGTTGTTACACCAGATATAACAACATTCAGAGTACGCGAGTTAATGGCGAATATCGCCAATGAGTTTGGTCAGTTTGCCCAGCAAGAAGGTTTGCAAATGACCTATATTCCATCATCTGCGGTGATATCCACTGACTCGCAGTTGTTGGCACGTATTATTAGAAATTTTCTTTCCAATGCGATTCGTTACACCTCTTCAGGCCGTATCTTGTTTGGTTGTCGCCGTAAGCAGCAATCATTGCTTATTGAGGTGTGGGATACCGGTATGGGTATTCATGAAACGCAACTGCAAGAGGTTTTTCAGGAGTTCAGACGGCTCAATCCACAAGACCAAGGGCAAGATAAAGGTCTTGGGTTAGGGTTAGCCATTGTGGATAAAATCTCAAGAGTGTTAAGCCATCCTATTTCAGTACAGTCTATCCAAGGCAAGGGCTCAGTGTTTTCTGTAGAGGTGCCGTACGGTGAGCTTGCGCTGTATTCGGCTATCCCTGTGTTAGGTCATGAGATCGCTCAGGATTGTCTGCGAGGAGCACATATATGGGTTATCGATAACGATTTGGCAATTTGTCAGGGTATGCAAACGTTATTAGAAGGCTGGGGCTGTTGTGTAACAACGGCGTTATCGTCAGAGCATTTGTTGGCGTTAGTTGACCCTGCTAGCGATCCTGTTGATCTACTGATTGCAGACTACCACTTGGATGATGGTAAGAATGGCGTTGATGCAGCACGATCTATCTCTCAAAGAATGCCAAGTGAGTTGTCCGTATTAATGATTACGGCTAACTACAATAAGGACCTGAAACAAGAGATTCGTGAACTGGGCTACATTCTGATGAACAAGCCCGTGAAGCCATTAAAATTGAAAACGACACTGCTGCATCTATTGAAAAATCGCTAGCGTTTTAGGTATTCACTAAAGTTGATATTACCCGCGGATAAAACCGCCTGAATACGGTTGTGTACGTTCAGCTTGCGCAAAATAGCCGATACGTGAGCTTTTACGGTTGTCTCTGCGATATTGAGGTTATAGGCAATCTGCTTATTCGACTCACCCGTGGACATTCTTTCTAAAACGAGTAGTTGGCGTCGGGTAAGTGATGACAACGCTTCAGGTGCAATACGTTTGTCATCGTGGCGTGGCTGACGGCGTGTTTCCGGTGAGTTACTACGAATAATATCTGAAGGTAGATAAACATTACCTGCCAAAATTTGCTTTAAAGCATCGGTCATCTGCTCGCGTGAGGATGATTTAGTAATAAAACCAACAGCACCGTAAGTAATTGCTTGAAGTACGATCTGTTTATCTTCTTCTGCTGAGACAATAACGACAGGGATAGTCGGGGACTCATTGCGTAAGGTGATAAGGCCATTTAAACCATTCATACCAGGCATATTCAGATCTAATAGAATGAGATCTAAATCGTCATGCTCTAGCGTGGTCTCAAGTGCGCTTTCAAGGGTTTGGGTTTCAAGTAATTCACAGTCAGGAAAACTGGTATGAATGACATTGCTAATCGCTTCCCTAAACAGAGGATGATCATCCGCAATCAGTATTTTATACACAAGACTCTCCCGTACTTATAGTTATTATTGATCAAACAGCTAGGCTTACAAGCTGCAGGTCAGGGTGTAAATTTTTCTGGTGTTCCTTCTGCTGTTTCTAGGTCTGCTTCTTGCCAACCATCGGAACCATCCCGGTACCAGTAAAGCTGAGAGTATCCCCATTGTGCGGCACGTTTCACTGCATTCCAAGACATCCAACAATCTGCAGTGCAGTAAATCACAATAGGGTGGTCTTGTCGTCCTTGTGTTACATCCTGTAAATGCTGCTGAAAATAGCCTGCCCATGCCTCTTCTAGCTCGCCTTGCCCCACATTGGGGATCCAGCGACTTCCAGGAATGTGCAAGCGTGGCTCCTTCTCAATAAAAAAACCACTCTTCCAGATTAACGGTTGTACATCTAGCAATACAGGTGTGGGCGTTTGTTTTAGTAAAGCGACCAGCTGTTGGGTGGATACCGTTGTTGCTTGGTCGTGCTGCTCTGGTGTTGGGCTGCGATAACGAAAAAGCCGATAACCTTCCACGGTGTAAAGCTCACTTTCATCTTCTAATGAGCTTGGCCAAGGTGTTGGCTTATTATGAGTAGCCTGTTGTTCTTGTGCCGACAATATTTGAGAGCACGAGTACAGTAAACAAAACCAAGCAATCATTTTTTTCATACAGCTTCACTCTTTCTAGCAGTCTGTATTACACCGCGGTAGTGAGGGTGACGTACATTCTGCATTGGAGTGAAAAAACCAGTACTAAAGTACTGGTTTTGAGTGTGTAGAGCTAAGAGAAGAGACTAGTGACGAGTAGCAAGGTAGGTGCCAGCACCTATCATAATAGACCCAGCTGAACGATTTAGATTCCGCATGGATTTTTCTGACTTAAAAAAGCTTCTTGCTTTGGAAGCCATATAAGCAACGATCATTAACCCTAGCATGAGAGCGACTAGCTGCAGAGTTGAAGCTAAAACAATATCGGCTGCACTTAATGCTGATAAGTCCATGAATGTAGGTAAGAAAGCTATATAGAAGAGAATAACTTTAGGGTTTGATGCCGAGATTAAAAAGCCTTGGACAAAGCTCATGATGCCATGTCGAGGCTTGGCAGCAGAAGAGTCGTTCGATAGGTCGATAGGTGTCGTCCAAAGCTTCCAGCCGAGGTAACAAAGGTAGGCGGCGCCGGCAAAACGAATCGCAGTAAACACCCCTCCCCAATGTTCAGCAATAGCCGCTAAACCAAAGCAGGCTAGTACTAGATAAATAATGTCACTGAGAGTCATTCCTAAGGCGAGTGAAAAACATGAGCGGCTACCTTCAGTCATGGCTCGCGCTAAAATCGCGAAGATGCCTGGGCCTGGAGTAATACCAAAGATAAAAATGGCAAGAAAGAATGTAATAGCGCTTTCGAAAGACACGGGGTTAGCCTCGCTGATGTTAGCTGGTATAAGTTGTTAGCAAGATGATATGAATTTATAACATGTATATAACACTACTGACACCACGCTGTCAGTAGAGGGGTCGTATGCTGCTTGCTTCAATTAGTTAAGGAGTAAACAGCATGACAACAGTCGTTGAGATGGTAACGTTCAAATTAGCAGCAGGTATAAGCGAAGCACAGGTGGCAGAGACGTATGAGGGTGTGAATAATGTTCTGACCGCACAGCCTGGGTTTCACTACCGCTCTCAAAGTCATGATGGAAAAGGGAATTGGTTTGATGTGATTTATTGGGAAAACATGGATATGGCTAAGGCGGGCTCTGCTGCCTTTATCGATAGTTCAGCTGGGCAAGCATTGTGTGCTCTTATTGATGAAGAAAGCTGTAAAGTGCTTCATATGCCGGTTGCTACCTGCGCCATGGGATGTGACCCAGAGAGCTAATCAAAAAAATACTAAATATCAGCAGCTCATATTAGAGGTTTGAGGTAATTAAATCAGATGAGAAAAGCGGAACGCCTGTTTCAACTATTAACGATATTACGTAGCCGTCGAACAGTGGTTACAGCCAACCATCTGGCCGAGCGTTTACAGGTGTCAGAGCGAACCATTTATCGTGATATACAGGCGTTATCGCTTTCCGGTGTACCTATTGAAGGTGAGGCTGGCGTTGGGTATCGATTACACCCAGGTTTTACTGTTCCTCCGATTATGTTTGATCAGGATGAACTAGAGGCATTGCTGCTTGGGGTGCGAATGGTTCAGGGCTGGAGTGATGAAGCGCTAGGAAAAGCAGCGGATAGTGCTTTACAAAAAATTCGTGCAGTACTGTCCGAGCGCCAACATCATGAGCATACGATTAAACCTGAATGGCTGCTCGTGCCAGATATGCACCGTGAGCAGAGTGCTCCGTATAGTGATCAACTTAGAGCAGCGATTAAGCAACAGCAGATTATAGAGCTTGATTACAGCCGGGAAGATAAGGCCTTATCAACACGTGTGGTGTGGCCGTTAGGGTTAGTCTTTTGGGGGCGAGCTTGGACGCTAGTCGCTTGGTGCGAGTTGCGGCAGGCGTATCGGATGTTTCGATTGGACAGGATTGGTCGCTTGCAGCTAATCGAAAAAAACTTCGAGACGAGCGAAAGTATCAGTTTGCAGCATTACTTAGAACAGGTTAAATGTTCAGAATAATCAACGAAGTGGAGGCTTAAGGATAGTTGGTTATAGATCTGTGTGTGGTAAAATAGCAATATACTTTACAAACATGACGGTAGAACGATGCTAGAAAAACCTACTCCTCCAGGGGATTATGAATGTTGTGAAAGCGCGTGTGAGCCATGCGTTTGGGATATCTATTACGAAGATATGCGTGAATGGAAAGAGGAACAAGCGAAACTAAAAGCAGCTGAAAGCTCTGACGAAAATAACCAGCAAGCACAAGCGTAGGTAGTACCTTCGAAAGTTTGATATTATGCTGCTCTTTTATTGAAAAGTAGTCTTTAGATAGAAGGGCAAATGGGTTATGGGAAGTGCGGCTGTGCTAGATAAGGAAAAGCGCCACATTTTTATTCTGCTTGCGCTAGTGTTTGTTTATTTCCTTGGCAACCAGATGGCACAGTTTGTGTTTTCAGGTACTGCTGATTTAGATCAAGCTGAACAACTGATAGTCAGCCAAGATTTTAAGCTAGGCTATTCAGCACAACCCCCGTTATATACTTGGGTAGTGCAACTTCTTTTTTCTATTACCGGCCCCAGCCTTTTATCGTTACTCGTTTTAAAATCAATTGTTTTGAGTATGTTAGCTGTTTCAATCGTTTTTATTGGAAGGCTATTTTCTTTCACAACTCAACAGCAAATGATTGCCGTTATTTCCATCGCTTTTATTCCTCAAGTTATTTGGGAATCGCAAAGAGACCTTACGCACTCGCCTCTAGCTACGGCCATGGCTGCTGTGACGCTACTACAAGTAGTTATCCTACAAAGAACACCTTCTGTTGTTAATTACATAGTGGCAGGCTGTTTAGTGGGCTTGGGGTTGCTCAGTAAATATAACTATTTTATTTTTTTAATGGCGCTTACGTTTGCCGTTTTATTAACACCCCAATATCGGTCGGTATTACTGAATAAGCGTGTTGTATTCGCTTTTATACCGGTATTTCTGATTATTTCACCGCATTACTATTGGGTGCTAAATCACCTTGATGTTGTGTCGGGCAGTGTTCATAAACTGCAAGCTGGTGGTGGCGGTTTCTTCTCAGGTATTGGCCATGCAATGCTTTCAGCATTGGCATTTTTATCTCCCTTATGGCTATTCTCTCTTGTTTTGTTGGGGCGCAAGAATTCAGATAGTCGTGTTGTAAGCTTTGATAAAAAAATGCTTATCAACCTACTGATATTGGAGTTGGTTTTTGTCGCTATTTTTGTGTTGTTAACCGGTGCTCAAGAGATAAAAGATAGGTGGTTTCAGCCACTGCTCTTTTTTATTCCGCTCGCCATTGCTGTTTTTTATACACCATCGAGGCGCGGGTTTAAAATTTTCTGTTCGTTAGGTGTCGTGTTTGCTGTTCTTGTTTCTGCATCACTGAGTGCGCGTATTATTTTATTTGATGAAGTTAAGCGCTCGAGCCGCCCTAATATGCCTTATGAAAGCATCAATGAATCATTATCATCTTCGCTAGGTAGCCCCACGGTTATTTTTGCAGAATCAAGATTGATCGGTGGTAATGCGCGTAATTACTTTAAAAAGGCGCGGGTAATTACTCCAGAATATGCCGATGGCTTTCACAAAGATGACAGTGGCCTTGCAGCAGAAAATAAGATGGTCGCTGTGGTGTTGTGTGAGTCCTTGGCGTGCAATAAAGATGGCTTCTCTGAGTTGATGAAGCATAAATTTAATGTGGATATCGCTTCATTAGAGCTTCATTCAATAGAGAAAGATTATTACTTCAGCGATGTAAAAAAACACACCTTGTATTGGGCGCGTGTTGCTCCTGTTTTAGAGTGAGAGTATTGCTTTTGGTGTGATGATTATTTTCCTTTCGCTGCGCGCTGAGGGTTAAATCCGTTAATGGCCAGTAAAGAGAAAAGTAACGTAGTACCCAGAGTAACGCTGAAGGCAAGAAGATCAAATTTCATATACAGCGCATGCCTTACTAGCTCTACCGCATAGGTAAAAGGATTGCTAGAACAGATCCAATAGAGCCACTCGCTTGCTTCTTGCATTTTCCATAATGGATAGAGTGCTGAAGAGAGAAAAAACATAGGAAAAATTACAAAGTTCATCACCCCTGCAAAGTTTTCTAGCTGCTTTATCCACGATGAAATAAACAGACCAATAGCGCCGAGCATAACAGCGACCAACAGAAATGCTGGCAGAGCCGTTAAGTATCCCCACAATGGCGGTTCAACATCTACCAAAAGCGCTATGAGTAAGAAAGCATAGACTTGCAGTAAAGATACCAGCGCGATAGAAAGAAGCTTACAGACCAGCAAAAACCAGCGTGGCAAAGGACTCATCAAGAGTACCCGCATACTGCCCATCTCGCGATCATAGACCATAGATAATGAGCTTTGCATGCCGTTAAATAGCAAGATCATGCAGCAAAGCCCTGGTGCAATATACACTTCATAGGTGATATAGGTTTCGTAAGGCTCGATAATCGCGATACCCAGTGCTGCACGAAACCCTGCTGCAAATACCACTAACCACAAAAGTGGACGAACCAGTGCGCTAAAAAAGCGTGTGCGCTGTTGTATAAAACGCAGGTACTCGCGTACCAGAACACCTCTAAAGCAGTGCCAGTACTGTGCTGATCTCATATTCATGCGGCGGCTACCGTTTGTTGTGTTAGGTGCTCGAAAGCTTGGGCTAATTGCTCCTTACCACTGAGAGTGCATAAGTCTTCTCCTGTACCAGAGGAGAGCAAGTTCCCTTGATGTAGCAATAAAACCCGGTCTTGAGAGTGGATTTCGTCAATCAGATGGGTTGCCCACAATACGGTAAGTTGTTGGTCTTCACAGAGTTGGCGGACATGCTGGTTTAATACCTTTCTTGTTTGCGGATCGAGCCCAGAGGTGGCTTCGTCCAATAATAGTACGCTGGGTTGATGTAGCAGCGCTCTGGCAATCTCAACGCGTCTTCTGTGGCCTCCATTGAGAGCTCGGACTTTTTCGTGGGCTCTATCGGACATCGACATTCGTTCAAGCTCTAGTGCTATGCGTATGTTAGCTTCACCGCTGCTAAATCCATGTAATGCGGCATGGTAGGCGAGATTCTGTTGCACGCTAAGATCAAGATCCAACGTGCTTTGCTGAAAGACTACGCCGACTTGCTGCATGACTTTTGTGGGTGTTGTTTGCAGGTCTAAGCCGTGTAATGCAATGCTGCCACTTTGTAATGAATAAAGGCGTGTCAGTAGAGAAAATAAGGTACTTTTTCCTGCGCCGTTTGGGCCGAGCAACGCACTAAACTGACCACTCTCCAATGTGAAGTTAAGATCGTTTAGGGCCTTTTTTTTGCCGTAATTAAAACTGAGTTGTTCAACGTTAATATTCATTGTGATTTCACAACAATTCCCCAAGGGTAGCGGCCTACCTTGATGGACTTTATGGCTTTCATTTTAGCAACATCGACCACCGTCACATCGCCACTAATACCGTTGGTAGTGAGTAGTAACGACTGGTCTTCGTTAAACGCCATATGCCACACTCGGCGTCCTACCAGAATATATTCTAAGACTTCAAAAGTTTTGGTATCTATAACGGCAATGTGATTGGCAGGACCTAGTGCAACGAAGGCATATTTGCCATCATCACTGAGCTTAATACCCACGGGCTGAATTTTATCTGGGTGAACCCCACGTATTTTGAAGGCGACCTTGTGTGTAATTTGGCGACTGGCAACATCAATAATGGAGACGTTCCCGCCGATCTCTGAGCTGGCCCACAGCACTTTACTATCTTTTGAAAACTCCACATGGCGAGGTCGTTGATCAACCAGCGTGTTATCCACAAGCTGCATGGTTGCTGTATCGATCCAATGCACCATGTTAGTGGTTTCGCTGGTATTGACTGCTATTTTTCCGTCTGGGCTAACTGCCATGCCTTCAGGCTCAACCCCTACATCTATCTGCGCCAGTACTTCACTCGTTTGTGTGTCCACAATGGTAGCTAGGGCATCATCTTCATTGGCAATATAGAGGTGGCGATCATTGGGGTGCAAAGCAAATTGTTCAGGATCTTCGCCAGAGGGCAGTTCTTTAATGATCTGGTGTGTGGATAAGTCCATTACTTGAACGGTGTCAGAGTCTGACGCGCAGATATAAAGCTTACTTTGATCTTTGGAGAGGATAATACCTCGCGGGCGCTGCCCTACATCAATGGTAGCGGTAACCTCATAGGTATCAAGGTTGATTACAGATAGGGTGTCATCTTTCTCATTAGACACGTAGGCCGTCTCGGCAAGTGCTGTTTGCACACTTAATAGCAGTGCTGAGATGGCAAAAAGTTGAGTGAGGCGCTGTGGTTTTTTCATATTTATTTCCTGTCGCTAAAAGCGCTCCGCTAGGTGGCATTGGCTCTCTGGTGCATCAAATCCCAACGTATCCAGCTCGGATACAGGGTGCAAAAAGCCAGCCTGAGGTGATTGTGAGACGAGCGAGCGTGGGTGGATCAACGGTATTGGTTGTCTCAGCTGACCATTCCACGTGCGAAAATTAAGCTTGCGGCCTTTAAAGCCTGCCAGCTCAAAATTCTCTGAAATAATGTATTGCTTGAGTGTGCTTGTATCCGTGGTATTGGTGCGCGTGACAGCTTCAGCAATAGAGCGCACAGCTAGCCAGCTGGCATAGTCTTGGCCGTTCATCCAGCGGCCAGTGAGCTTTTCAAAACGACTCTGCAATTGCGCGGCCCCCCACTGTTCAACGCCTCTATGCCAGGCAACAGGAGTGAGGCCTTGAGTGCCCACAACAGGGCGTGGGTACCAAGTGTTATACAAGACGTACTCGCCAAAATCTCCCTGCTCATCGGCCACGACAACGACATCGTATTCCTCTGTCTGCGTAAATAGAGGCATCTCTTTTTGTGCTAAACGTCGCAGGTCTGTATCAAAGCTCCATTGCTTCTCGGCTACTATTTTATGGCCAAAACGTTTTGCCGCTCTTTGCATTGATTGTGCATAAGCGTGATCACCCTCAGTACTGCCTTTAATCAGTAGCCACTTATTCAAGCGTTTCTCTGTTAGCCACTGAGCAAGAGCATCGGCTAACATGGCACGGCTAGGAATAGTGTGCAGTACATTGCTTATGCATTGATCAACGCGTAGGGCATTTTCTTTGGCTCGGGTGTTAAAAATTAGCACATCATCTGCTGGGCCAGCGTTAAGTGATGCTTTGTTAAGCCACGCTGAAGCCGTTTTTAGCGCATCGGCAGGTAGATCGAAAACAAATAAGCGTATGCCTTGTGCATAGCGGGATTGTATCTGTGTGAGCGTCTCTTCAAGAGTGTCGCTAGTATCTGTTTTTAGGTGGAAAGACTGTTTAAGAAATCGTCCTGTGGTGTTGCTGTCTTGTAAGGCTAACTCTGCACCACGTTGGCCAGCATCCTCAGGCTCAGGAAGTATATTTGACAGCACTGGGCGGTGCTCTTGTTGCAGCTTTATATACGCAATATCAACATCGAGCTGCGCATGTGCAGAGTGCATAAAAAATAGCAGCCCACACAGTAAATACCGCAACAGATAAGAGCCTGGCCAACCTATGTGTTTATTCATATGACTCATTCTTATTTTTATTCGTAAAGTTGAATACCTCAGCATAAGCAGGAAGCACATGAGGTGAAATATGAATAAAGTACAAAACTTTTAGTACTGAAGTAGTATTTTGTTGTCAGGCGGGCGCTTTAGCATGAATAAGAGAAAATTATTGATGCTATGCACAGGGTGATGAAAAGCGATTTATTAATAAGCTACTTACGCCGGCCATTTGTGCCGCTATGTTCTTGTCCGGACAGCAGGCGCTTGCCGATGGAGATCTGACACGACGTCCTGTTAAGCTACCAAATTT
>JAWUYS010000089.1:0-42393 GCA_034110685.1 Neptunomonas sp. | reverse complement strand
AACACGCAAGCTATTACCTAGCCCCGAGAGATCATTGCGGTATTTTAAATAATTTTCAACATAAGGATGGCTCGTAGGAATCATCTTAACAAAGCTAGCATCCGGACGAATCTGCACCGCCTGAAAACCGAGCCAAAGCGTTAGTAAAACAAAGATCAGTAACACCGGCATACGTTTGTGAAAAAGGACTCGTTCAATCAATTGTTCTGAAAGTTTAATGGGGCCTAACAGTGCAGAAGTGAGCTTTGAAGCCGGTTTTGATGTAGACGGTGAGTTACTCATGATTTGCCTCCAACGCCTTGTCAGACACCCGTTTTATACCTTTTTCACCCACCAGCACCCAACCATCATCAACTCGCACAACAGAACTCCAAGCACGACGATCTTGCTGTTCAAAAGATTTAAGGTTACCTAATAGATCATCGTTAGCAGCCGCATGCAATACCAACCCACCCAGCCCGACCAACATCAACTCATTGTCATAGACAGCGGCACTGGTTAATGAAGATGAGCTGTGTAATTCAATCTGCTGCCAAGAGTCGCCGTTGTTATCACTTGTAAATAGATGCCCACGTAAGCCCAGTGCCAACAACTGCGACTGCCCTTGTTGCTCAAAGCTTGATAAGCCAAAAAATGAACCCTCATAAGGAGAGTCGAGCGCTACCCAACTTTCGCCAAGATCATTAGAGCGAAACAGTAATCCTGCTTCTCCTGCAATAATTAAGGTTGGATGGCCTTCCTGCTGCTGAACTATTGACAGCGCATTTAAATGAAAACGATCCGGATTAGGTAGGCGATGAGATAATACCGACCAGTGTTCACCGCCGTCTTCTGTTTTTAAAAATGAACCGTACGAGCCTAGTAAAAAGCCTTGCTGGTTATTAATAAAGAAAACATCTAACAGCGGTTGGGTTGGCCCCTCCTCCTCTGCTAGCACGGCATCCTCTAAATAAAATTCCAACTCATCCATTGGTAAGTCTTGCGCTAGCGGGTCGCCGCCAGCATCCACCAATGCTTGATACGTTGTAAGTTGCAATTGGTTCAACTGACGGCCGTCGAGCTGTTTGATCCAGGTTTCTCCTGCATCTTTTGTATGTATCACTATACCGTCGTGGCCAACTGCCCACCCATGCTGCGCATCGGAAAAATACACGGCCGTTAACAGAACGCTGACCGGTGATTGAGCTTGGCGCCACTGTTTCCCCTGATCATCAGAAATGAGCACTCGACCTTGATCACCCACAGCAACCAGACGCTCACCCGCTTTGGCAATATCGAGTAACAAGCCATCGCTAGCTCTATAAGAGATGGGGCTGGGTGTATCAATTCGGTCGACCATCGCAAAGCTGAATGACGTCACGGTTATCAACAACAAAAATAGATACCGGCAAGCTCGCTGACCGGTTTTTTTAGCACTGAGCATATAGCCCCCACTTCTTATGATTATTTGGGGAGTAAACAGGAACAGCATCATATCATCCTACAGAATATTCTTACTTATTGGTGCTGAGTTCCCTAAACCAGATATCAGCATCGTTTGTTAGTATCTTTTGCTCAATAGCAGAAGCTATCAATATAGATGACATTATCGATCAGAGGTGTTTTTTGACAAGCTTGTTTCCTATAGTAAACATTGATTTTTTTTCTATTTTATAGTTTATTCATCCTGTCTAACAAAATAACTATAGGGTCCAGGCATCGACATTTCGAGCCGAAGGACGGAGAGGGTATATTTCCCATGAAGAAATTTACACGTACGCTGCTATCTGTAGGTACTGCAATTTGCTTATACGGCGCAGTAGCGCAGGCTGACACTATCAAAATCGGCCTTGCTGGTCCTGCAACAGGTCCTGTTGCTCAATACGGCGATATGCAAAAAATTGGCGTACTCGCAGCGATCGAACAGATCAATAAAGCCGGCGGCATTAACGGCATGCAGCTTGAAGGCGTAATTTATGATGACGCATGCGATCCTAAGCAGGCCGTCGCTATTGCTAACAAAATCGTTAACGATGGTATCCAGCACGTTGTAGGTCACCTTTGCTCATCTTCTACTGAACCCGCTTCTGATATTTACGAAGAAGAAGGTGTTCTGATGATCACGGCCGCTTCTACCTCTCCTTCTATTACGGAAAAAGGTCATCAAATGATCTTCCGTACTATTGGTTTGGATAGTATGCAGGGCCCATTTGCTGGCCAGTATGTTATTAACAGCGTTAAGCCAAAAAACATGGCGATTATCCATGATAAGCAGCAGTACGGTGAAGGCCTTGCAACTGCAGTAAAAAAAGAAGTTGAAGCCGCAGGCATCAAGCCAGTTATGTTTGAAGGTGTAACGCCAGGCGATAAAGATTTCTCTGCACTAATCGCTAAATTGAAAAAGAACAAAGTAGATTTCGTTTACTACGGTGGCTACCACCCAGAGCTAGGTCTGATTTTGCGCCAATCCAAAGAAAAAGGTTTGGATGCTAGATTCATGGGCCCTGAAGGCGTGGGCAACCCTGATATCTCTAAAATTGCCGGCGCAGCATCTGAAGGTCTGTTAGTGACACTGCCACAGAGCTTTGATAAAGATCCTGCTAACCAAGCATTGGTTCAAGCCATTGTTGATAAAGGCGAAGATCCAACAGGCCCATTCGTATTCCCTGCTTACTCTGCCGTTGAAGTTATGACAGCAGCAATGACAGCAACTGGGTCTACTGATACAGAAAAACTAGCTGATTACATCCGTAGCCATACTTTCAAAACGACTACAGGTGAATTGGCATTCAATGAGAAAGGCGACTTAGCTCAATTCTCATTCGTCGTTTACGACTGGCATGCAGACGGTACTAAAACACCGGCGAAGTAATGCTAATAACAATAATAGAATCAACACAGTATTTGCCACTGCATTGATTCAAAATAAACACCCTTATTCCGTGATCCGGGATTAAGGGTGTTTCATTATACGGTTCCCGCATATGTCAGAAACTATTCTCTATTTGATTCAGCAGCTCATTAATGGGCTGACTATCGGGTCGACCTATGCCCTGATCGCTATTGGCTATACCATGGTCTACGGCATCATCGGCATGATTAATTTCGCTCACGGCGAAGTTTATATGATCGGCTCTTACATTACCTTTATCGTGATTGCCGGCCTATTAGGCATGGGCATGGTTAGCCTTCCGCTTATCCTGTTTATAGCCTTAGTGATTTCCGTGCTGATCGCCAGCACCTATGGCTGGACAATTGAGCGCGTTGCTTATCGCCCGCTACGTGGCACAAACCGCTTAATTCCGCTGATTTCGGCGATTGGTATGTCTATCTTCCTGCAAAACTATGTTGTTTTGTCGCAAGGTTCACGTGATATCGCACTACCACCGATGATTTCCGGTAGCTGGACCTTTGGTGACCCAAATTTATTTGAAGTGTCTTTTTCATACATGCAGCTCTTCATCTGGGTAGCGACCTTCATCACTATGTTAGGGTTAACCCTATTTATCTCCCGCTCCCGTATGGGACGTGCTTGTCGTGCTTGTTCAGAAGATATTGGCATGACCAATTTACTCGGTGTGGACACTAACCGCGTTATCGCTATGACATTTATTATTGGTGCAGCGCTAGCAGCCATTGCCGGTTTACTTTTAAGCCTCTATTACGGCGTGGTAAACCCGTTTATTGGCTTTATGGCAGGTTTAAAAGCGTTTACGGCAGCTGTTTTAGGCGGTATAGGCTCAATACCCGGCGCAGTACTAGGCGGTCTTATATTGGGTGTAACAGAAGCACTCACCGCTGCATACTTCCCTTCTGAATACAAAGATGTCGTTGCTTTCGGCTTATTAATACTGATCCTACTGTTCCGTCCTAGCGGCTTGTTAGGCAAACCGGAAGTGGAGAAAGTCTAATGGGTAAACTCTACAGCGCAATTTTTTCTGCCGGTGTCGCTTTTGTACTGGCATGCCTAATGATTGGTGTAAAACTAAATACCGATGGCACAACACTCAAAGTAACAGGTGCCACTTCTGATCAATGGATGTGGATCATTGGCGGTATTGCATTGGTCTTCTTCTCACAGCTGTTTGCAGACCAGATAGATGCTGCTTTTAGTAAAATCCCTAAGCCAAAGGTGGGTCACTTAATACCTGAAGGCGATAAGTTGGCTCAACTCAAGCCTTGGCTAATGGCTGGCCTTTTTGTCTGCATGGTCATCTGGCCTTTCATGGTGTCACGCGGCTCTGTTGATTTAGCCACGCTGGCTCTGATTTACATCATGCTGGGTCTTGGCCTGAACATTGTTGTTGGTTTAGCGGGACTTCTGGATCTTGGTTATGTTGCCTTTTATGCCGTGGGTGCTTATACCTATGCATTGTTATCGCAATATTTCGATATGTCTTTCTGGATTTGCTTACCAATTTCAGCCGGTATGGCAGCCTTATTCGGCTTTATACTAGGGTTTCCGGTATTACGCTTGCGCGGTGATTACCTCGCGATTGTAACCTTAGGATTTGGTGAGATTATTCGTATCTTACTGAATAACTGGACAGCGGTAACAGGTGGGCCAAATGGTATTTCAGGCATCGCTAAGCCCGCTTTATTCGGCTTAGAATTTACGCGAAGGTCCAAAGACGGCAGCCCGCTCTTTCATGAGTTCTTTGGTATCGACTACTCCAGCTCATACAAGGTTATTTTCCTCTATTTGATCGCTGTAGTATTAGTTGCCTTTGTTATCTTTGTTATTAACCGCCTAATGCGTATGCCTATTGGACGCGCGTGGGAAGCACTACGTGAAGATGAAATCGCTTGTCGCTCCCTTGGCCTTAACCGCACAGCCATTAAGTTATCTGCCTTTACTATAGGGGCATCAACTGCTGGCTTTGCAGGCTCATTCTTTGCGGCAAGACAGGGCTTTATCAGCCCTGAGTCCTTCACCTTTATCGAGTCAGCTATTATCTTAGCGATTGTAGTTCTCGGCGGCATGGGGTCCCAGGTCGGAGTCATTCTAGCTGCTATCGTTATGACAATTCTCCCTGAATTGGCGCGTGAGTTCTCCGAATACCGTATGTTGTTGTTCGGACTAACCATGGTTCTGATGATGCGCTGGCGCCCACAAGGTCTAGTGCCCATGAAACGCCCTGTTCTGGAGTTGAAATAATGAGTCAGTTATTACTCGACGTTAACGGGCTGACCATGCAGTTTGGCGGACTGGTAGCGGTAAACAAAGTTAATTTAACCGTGAAAAACCGTCAGATTGTTTCCGTCATTGGGCCCAATGGAGCCGGTAAAACAACGGCCTTTAACTGCTTGTCGGGTTTTTATATCCCAACAGCCGGCAGTGTTATGTTCAAAGGCAATGAAATCGCTGGCATGAAAGATTTTCAAATCTCTCGTCAGGGTTTAGTGCGTACTTTTCAGCATGTACGCTTGTTCTCGAACATGACCGTTATTGAAAACATGCTAGTAGCACAGCATCGCCATTTAAATACGGGCCTATTGGCCGGTTTATTTAAAACCCCCTCTTATCGTCGCCTAGAGCAGGAAGCGATGGAGCGAGCTATTTTCTGGCTCAAAGAAGTTGGCCTACTTGATTCTGCCAATCGCGAGTCAGGCAACCTATCTTACGGCCAACAGAGACGTTTGGAGATTGCTCGTTGCATGGTAACTCAACCAGAATTATTGATGCTGGATGAACCTGCAGCGGGTCTTAACCCGAACGAAACCAAGGAGCTTGATGAACTCATTATCAAGTTACGTGATGAGCATGAAATATCTATCCTATTGATCGAACACGATATGGGCTTAGTGATGGGTATTTCTGACCACATTTATGTGATTGCACAAGGAGCCCCTTTGGCCGACGGCAATGCCGACGATATCAAAAACAATCCTGATGTTATCAAAGCTTACCTTGGGGAATCGTAAGATGCTGAAACTGGAAAATGTAAATACCCATTACGGTAAAATCCAAGCACTGCACGACATATCCATTGATGTTCATACGGGTGAAATCGTCACGCTTATCGGCGCGAATGGAGCGGGAAAGACCACACTGATGATGACTATCTGTGGCGACCCTCGCGCTTCATCTGGAAAGATATTCTTTGATGGCGAGGAAATCTCTTCTGTTAACACCCCTGAGATTATGCGCAAAGGACTAGCCGTAGTTCCCGAAGGGCGTCGTGTTTTTTCTCGTCTGACTGTGCAGGAAAACTTGCATATGGGCGCTTACTTTCGCAGCAATGCAGAATACGAAGAGAGTCTCGCACACGTGCTTGAACTCTTTCCTCGATTGGAAGAGCGTATCAGCCAGCGTGCGGGCACCATGTCAGGTGGTGAGCAACAGATGCTAGCCATTGGTCGCGCAATGATGAGCCGCCCTCGGATGATCCTATTGGACGAACCATCACTGGGTCTTGCACCTATCATCATCCAGCAAATTTTCTCTATTATCGAAAAATTGCGTGATGAAGGCGTCACTATCTTTTTGGTAGAACAAAACGCTAACCAAGCGTTGCGTATTGCTGATCGAGGTTACGTGATGGAAAACGGCCGTGTTGTTCTCAGCGACAGTGGTGATGCTTTGCTTACTAATCCAGAAGTGCGCAAAGCCTACCTAGGCGGTTAATAACTGCGTACATTCCTACCAAAAGCCATTCGCTATTGACCTAGCGAGTGGCTTTTTTGTTTTTCACATTTGCCCTAACAACTTTCCTTATAATTTCCCTAAGGACTCGCCTGCATATCACTAATCCTTGTCTATACTGATTTCTATAATATTTTGTAAGTTAACGCAGGAATACTGGTATGTCTCAATTTCGATTAGTCACGCGCAGCGACTTTGACGGTCTAGTGTGCGCCATTTTACTTAAACACTTAGACTTAATTAACGATATTACGTTTGTTCATCCCAAAGATATGCAGGATGGAACAATAAACATTACTGATAACGACATCACGACAAACTTACCCTATGTCGCTGCAGCTCACTTAGTTTTTGATCACCATCTATCGGAAACGCTGCGTAATCAAGGCGAGCGACCTAATCATATTATCGACCCAGATGCCCCTTCTGCCGCACGTGTTGTATGGAAGCATTACGGTGGAGATGCTGCTTTTCCCAAAGAATGGACAAGCATGATGTCTGCGGTAGATAAAGGTGACTCTGCTCAGTACAACCAAGAAGAAGTGCTAAACCCGAAGCGCTGGGAGTTACTCAACTTCATCATGGATGCTCGTACAGGTCTGGGCCGCTTCCACGACTTCCGTATCTCAAATTATAATTTAATGATGGATCTAATTGATTACGGAAAAGACCATTCAATCAATGATCTGTTAGCACTTCCCGATGTTAAAGAGCGTGTCGACCTCTACTTCGAACAAGAGAAAAAGTTTAAAGACCAAATCACGCGCTGTGCCACAGCCCATGGCAACCTAGTCGTTCTGGATTTACGTAATGAAGAAGTCATTTACGCCGGTAATCGTTTTGTAATTTATGCCATGTTTCCGCAATGTAATATTTCAATCCATGTGTTGTGGGGTCTTAAACAACAGAACACTGTTTTTGCGACCGGAAAGTCCATCTTTGACCGATCATCAAAAACCAATGTTGGCGAGTTAATGCTTACCTATAACGGCGGCGGACATCAAGCCGCTGGAACATGCCAAGTAGACAATGACAAAGCTGAAGAAACATTACGCAAGCTCATTGCACAAATTAACGCTGACGGATAAATAGGACCACTAAATGGATTTTTACGATTGTCTTCGCTTACTTGCGGCTAAAGATGGCTCCGACCTTTATCTCTCAACGGGAGCCCCTCCATGTGGAAAGTTTCAGGGGGTTTTAAAACCGCTGAGTAAAACACCCTTTCAGTCTGGGGAGATCGAAAAAATCGCCATGCAAGTGATGGACCCAGAACAGAAAATTGCTTTCCAGCACGACTTAGAGATGAACCTAGCCATCTCTGTTGAGAAGTCAGGCCGTTTCCGTCTTAATATTTTCAAACAACGTAACGATGTTGCTATCGTTGCTCGTAATATCAAGACGGATATCCCACGTATGGAAGATCTTGGTCTGCCAGACGTGCTGAAAGATGTCATTATGGCGAAACGTGGCTTGGTTCTCTTTGTAGGTGGAACAGGCTCGGGTAAGTCAACATCACTCGCAGCTCTCATCGACCACCGAAACAGTAACAGTGGTGGGCACATCATCACTATTGAAGACCCAATCGAGTTTGTGCATCACCATAAAAAATCGATCGTTAATCAGCGTGAGGTCGGTGTAGATACTCGTAGTTTCCACAATGCATTGATCAACACACTACGCCAAGCACCCGATGTAATCCTTATCGGGGAGGTGCGCGATAAAGAAACAATGGAACACTGCTTAGCTTTTGCCGAAACGGGCCACCTAGCAATTTCCACACTGCACGCCAACAATGCTAACCAAGCATTTGACCGTATTATTAACTTTTTCCCAGAAGAAAAGCGCCACCAGCTGCTTACCGACCTATCACTGAACGTACGCGCCATTGTTTCACAGCGCCTAGTACATACTATTGATGGAAAACGAGCTGCAGCCATAGAGATTCTCCTAGGAACTTCAACGATAAAAGAGCTGATATTTAAAGGCGATATCGATGGCATTAAGGAAATTATGGCAAAGTCCGAAGCCTTGGGTATGCAAACATTTGATTCAGCCCTTTTCAAACTCGCCAGAGAAGGGAAAATTAGTGAGGAAGAAGCAATAAAGAATGCTGATTCAGCTAATAACCTGCGCTTAAAATTCAAACTAAGCGAAGAGGGAAATAGCAACAGTGGTGGTGGATTAAACTTCAGCCTAGAAGAAGATAAGGTTGAAGAAGACGAGGCTGAAGAAGTAGACGACCACAAAGGACAGACAGTTTTCTAAATTATCCTGTAAACTTCACCGTTAATTATTAGTGTTTAACGACGCAGGCTTTAGGACTCTTATTACATAATATGAACGACATCATTGATGAACTTCGTGCATTAAACGAAGACCGCTTCAACTCTGTTCGCCTTCCGACGGAAGATGAACTCGTTGAACTGGAAGAGGAGATTCTTATCTCCATTCCTGCAGACCTTAAAGAATTTTTATTAGAGGCAAGCGATGTTGTATATGGCAGTTTATCTCCTGTAACAGCAACCGAGCCTCACGAGCAAACACATCTACCAGAACTGACGGCAACGGCCTGGTCTTTGGGGTTACCCAGAGAGCTGATCCCTATTTGCGAAGCTAATGGCGGGTATTATTTTATTGAACAGGATGCTTCTATCGGATTCTGGTCAGAAGACGAAGAGATAAACGAAGAGCATTGGGACAATCTGTGGGACTGGATTGGTGATGTGTGGATGGATAGATAATCGGCCAATTATTCACTGAAAAAGGGCAACTTTTAAGCTAATAACTAGATTTGCCCTTTTTTCATACTTCAATGTACCCGCTGCACTCAACAATACCTCAACCAAGCAGTCTTTATTAAAACCATACACAGCTGTACCTTCACAAAAAGATAGAGCCCTCCCTTAATAAGCCTCTATGCCATTCTTTAACAGTAGGCGAGGCATTACATCATCCAAGCTTTCAATATCGCTCTTACACAACTCTAGGAGTGTTAACCCATATTTCGAATAGGCCTGCAGCTTTTGTTGTTTAATTTTTTGATACTCTGGATCACTCTCATGCTCCCATAGCTCAACATATATCTTTCCCGCAGGTATATAAAAAGTACTGTAGACATCTTCTTCAATTGGCAAACGGCGCTCATAAGCATGCGCGATATCCGCTAAATACAACCAATTGTCGATCAGCACTTCTGCCTTTGAGCGAAGCTGATGACCATCTACTGCTCGAAAGTTGGCAGGAAATTTTTTCCTAAAAGCGGACACCTCTTCACTTGCGGATTCGTTTAACCCCAATGCCTGCCCAAGGTCGCCTTTCAGCGCTTTCAGCGAGCGCTGAAAAGCAAGATGCTGAATAAAAGCGAGCGGCCATAATACATAAGGAATACCGGTTTTTTGGCTCTCTTTTTGTACTCCCCCTAATGCCCTTCCTTGCTCGGTTAGCTGCCAGCCTTTATGATGACGATCTACCCAACCCAACTCAGAAAACAACGCGTTAACTTGCCGCGCTGATAATTCAACTTTTTGCCCTATATTAGCAGCGCTATGAAGATCATCTTTCTCATAGGCAACCACTACTGCTTCACCCTCAACTTTTAACTGAGGTGGCCAAACAATATAAGATCCAAACTTGTCACTTTGCTTTACCTCTCCTCCCTGCTCTCTGCCACTAGGTGTTAACTCCCAATTTTTTTCTAAGCGGACAATCCATCCAGCATTTTCTAATTGAGCAAATAGCGCTTTACTTGGCATGGAGCGCAGTTTTGATAACGCTGTGGTTGATATTTTATCCATGTAGCGTGTCCTGAGAAGCAATTAATAAGCAGTGTAGTTTAAAGTCAGCACTTGTATTTCGTTGTACATATGAGTACAAATTTATAGGTCTAATGCAAACAAAACATTTATAGATAACTAGGGATGCATCATTGAGCGAACCAAAAATACAGCAACCTGAGCAACATATCTGTCTTGATGAGTTACTGAGCGGGCAAACCAGCAAGCAACATCCCTTTGAGTTGCTTTCAAGCCTCTGCGAAGGTGCCATTGCTGTAGATGCATCTTGTCGTATTATCTGGATGAGCCCTAAATATCGACAGCTCATTAACATAGCGGAAGATAAAGCACTTATCGGCACGCCTATTGAAGAGTTGCTGCCTAATACACAACTGCCCCGTGTATTAAAAAGCGGCAAACCCACCTTTGTCGACCTCATGCAAATTAACAACCGCTGGTGCGTGGTCACACGCATGCCATTAAAAGACAACGACGGCACTGTAATGGGTGCTATTAGTTTTATTTTTTATACCGATCTAGAAAGCCTAAGACCATTATTTGATAAGTTTACTCGCCTTAAACGCCAGCTTGAACAACAAAAGTTGATTCGCCCCTCTCGATATGCGTTGGATGATTTAATTGGTCAATCAGCCATCATTCAACAATTAAAAAGACAGGCTCGCAGAGCCGCATTGCTTGATACCACTGTACTCTTGCTAGGCGAAACGGGCACAGGTAAAGAACTGCTAGCCCAAGGTATTCACCACGCATCCGAGCGAAACGAAGGCACATTTGTTGGCATCAATATGGCCGCTCTTCCAGAGTCACTCGTTGAGGCCGAGTTGTTTGGAGCTGCTCCCGGAGCCTATACCGGTATTGATAAAGGCGGGCGAAAAGGCAAAATACAGCTAGCCAATGGCGGCACTCTATTTCTAGATGAAATAGCCGAAATGCCCCTTACCATGCAAGCCAAACTTCTTAGGGTCTTACAAGAACGAGAAGTCGAGGCACTAGGGTCAAATCGCCTAGAGCAAGTCGATGTTCGAATTATTGCTGCGACATCAGGAAACCTTAAACAACTGGTTGATGAAGGTAAATTTCGTGCCGACCTTTATTATCGCCTGAATGTATTACCCATACGTTTAGCGCCACTTCGAGAGCGCAAAGAAGATATCCCATTACTGTGTGCTCATATGTTAGAAAATATTCAACAGCAAGCACAGATTCCCGCATTAGCATTAACAGACGCCGCACGACAATGGCTGCTTGAATACAGCTGGCCAGGAAATGTCCGGGAACTTCATAACCGTTTAGAACGCGGCTGTGTAATGGCAGAAGGCACCGCTATCGAACCCGCAGACTTAGGTGCATTTGATGACCTCCCTTGTGTTGATACAACCCCCTTACCTACTAGCCTTGTTGATACGCGATTAAAGGCAGAGCAAAACGCGCTGAGGAAAGCTCTTCAGCAAACAGGAGGAAATAAGAGTAGCGCCGCTAAGCTGTTAGGTATCTCTCGCGCTACCTTATATGAGCGCCTAAAAAAGTGTAAGGACTCATAGCCACACCGCAAACAAACCATACACTAGTGTCTTAATATCAATACACCACAAAACAAGCACAGCTGAATAAAAACAAATAAGCATATGATTTTATTGATAAAAAAATGACTGGCTCGCCTTTTGCTATGACCAAGCGAACAATAAAAACAACAATTTACAGGTAATGGTATGCCCAATCGTCTTATTTCAGCCCAAGAAGCCGCGTTACTCATTACAGATAATGACACTATCGCAACCGCAGGCTTTATCGGTATCGGGTTTGCTGAAGCTCTCGCAAAAGCTATCGAGAAGCGCTTCTTAGCTACCGGCCACCCTAGCAGCCTTAATCTAGTGTATGCAGCTGGGCAAGGTGACGCCAAAAGCCGCGGGCTGAATCGTTTTGCTCATGAAGGCATGCTAAAACGTGTCATCGGAGGGCATTGGGGGTTAGCACCACGCCTTGGAAAACTGGCGATTGAGAATAGAATTGAAGCCTACAATCTACCTCAAGGTGTTATCTGTCATCTATTTCGCGATATCGCCGCAGGTAAACCTGGCACATTAACGCACGTGGGGTTACATACGTTTGTCGATCCAAAGCAAGATGGCGGAAAAATCAACAGCCGCACTCAAGAAGATCTCGTTGAACGGATAGAAATAGCCGGCTCGCCTTTTCTCTTATACAAGACCTTTCCCATTAATGTAGCGCTGCTTCGCGGTACAACTGCCGATAGACATGGCAACATTTCAATGGAGAAAGAAGCACTACCATTAGAAGCCCTAGCTATCGCTCAAGCGGTTAAAAGCAGTGGAGGCACTGTTATCGTACAAGTCGAGCGTACTACCGAACAACACCAAGTCACACCTGACCGTGTGCGCATTCCTGGTATTTTAGTAGACCATGTGGTGCTGTCAGAAGCTGAGGATCACCCGCAAACATTTGCTGAGCAGTACAACCCCGCTTATTGCGGCGAGATTCGCACCGGCAACCCACTGCAATCAATTCCTCTCTGTGCACGTAAGGTCATTGGCCGTCGCGCTTTAATGGAGCTACGTAAAGGGTCAGTCGTCAATTTAGGCATTGGCATACCAGAAACCATCTCCCGGATTGCGGCAGAAGAAGGCAGGCTTAAAGAGTTTACATTGACGGTTGAAGCTGGCGGCATTGGCGGATTTCCCGCCAGCGGCTTAAGCTTTGGTGCCATAGCCAATGCCGACGCCATTATTGATCAGCCTGCTCAATTTGATTTTTACGATGGAGGTGGCCTAGATCAAGCCTTCCTTGGTTTAGCGGAAGCAGGCCCACAAGGCCATATTAACGTCAGCCGGTTTGGCGAGCGACTTGCCGGGTGCGGAGGCTTTATCAATATCACGCAAAACACCCGAGATGTGTACTTTCTTGGTACATTTACATCAGGCCCTCAAACACTTGAAATTAACAATAATCAACTGACGATCATTGAAAACGGCCCTATTAAAAAATTCCTCGCTGCCGTAGAACAGATCACCTTTAACGGGCAATACGCCATAGAAAAACAACAAAATGTTATGTTTATTACCGAAAGAGCTGTTTTTAAGCTCACCGAAAAAGGCTTAAAACTGCTAGAAATTGCTCCTGGTGTTAACCTAAAAACCGATATTCTCGACCATATGGAATTCACACCCATTATTGATGATGATTACGTGCTGATGGACCCTCGTTTATTTAACGATGGCCCCATGAATTTACAACATGTAGGAAGCATGCCGATGCCGCATATGCGCTCAGTATGGAAGCGGATGCTGGAGAGCAGTTCACAAGATCACGAGTTTTCACAGTAATCTAGACAGTGATAATCGAGCCTAGAAAGATTATCACTGGTTTTTATACACTCAAATACCTTAAAAGATGCCACCAACCGTGTTATTTTGCGCAAATAGCTGCTTTCAGGCCGGAGTCCTAACATGCGCACGCTCACTCTTATCAGACATGCTAAATCAAGCTGGAAGAATCCAGACCTTGAAGATTTTAACCGCCCTCTTAACAAACGCGGCAAACGTGACTTGCCCGCCATGGCCGAACGCCTAAAAGCTGCAAACCTGACACCCGACAAATGTTTATCGAGCGGTGCCACGCGTGCATACCTAACGGCTAAAGCCACCAGCAAACACCTCACTAACCGACCACTCATTGAGGTTATCCCTGAGTTATACGACTCATGTATGGAGACATTGCTCGATACATTACAGCGTCATTCAGACAAAGATCATCACATTATGCTGTTTGGTCATAATCCTGGCTTACAACGCTTGGGAGAATATTTGAGCGCAGAACGGCTTAACAACCTTCCCACCTGTGGTGTTATGCATATCCAACTAGGTATCACCTGCTGGTCTGAACTCACAGAGTCATGCGGAACACTTCTCTGGCTCGATTATCCAAAGCTTCACCAATAGGCCAACATCACCTACTCAGCAAAAATAGTTGCTCTGACAAATAGCGGCCTGAGTAATAGCGCTTTTCAACAACACTGTATTGCGTAGCACTTAAATCACGACAGCAGTATCATCTTGCCTTCATTTACTTATAGGAGCTTTACGTGGCGCTTTATCTAGATACATTGGCTTTTACAGCCAACATTGTGGCGCCCATCTTTTTTATCGTATTTATGGGCGTTATATTAAAACGCACGTCACTTATTGATGAGGCGTTTGTCAGCACCGGATCCAAACTGGTGTTTATGATTACGCTACCCACCCTGGTTTTTATGAGTATCGCCAGAACTGACTTTCAGGCCGTTTTTAATCCCGCACAACTCAGTTATGTAGCCGCCGGAACATTGATTACATTTATAGCTATCTGGTTGCTAGCGAAACAATGGATTCATAAACCCGAAGACCTGGGTGTTTTTATTCAAGGGGCCTTTCGCAGTAATTATGGGATTATAGGACTAGCGGTAAGCTTCAATTTATTTGGCCAAACAGGTCTGGCCCAAGCTTCATTACTGCTTGCATTGGTCATTCCTCTATATAACGTGCTATCTATCATTGTCCTATCACTACCAATGAAAAATAGTAACTCCCTATCACTGACCGGAGTGATCGTAGAGATACTAAAAAACCCCTTAATTATTGCCGTATTACTCGCTTTACCTTTTTCCTATTTCGGGTTCTCGTTGCCCGAAGTGGTTGATCGCACCGGCCGTTATTTTGCCAACCTCACACTGCCCTTAGCGCTGCTCACTATTGGCGCCACATTAAATTTAAAAAGCCTAAAACACACATCATTCCAAGCGTTCTGGGCTACTGCCACTAAATTACTGATTCTGCCAGTTGTTCTCACTCTTGGAGCTTGGCAAGCGGGTTTCAGAGATCAAGACTTGGTATTAATGTTTGTGCTGTTTGGCTGCCCTACTGCAGCAGCAAGCTTCGTCATGGCAAAAGCAATGGGAGGCAATGCACAGCTGGCCGCTAATATTATCTTAACAACAACTATCGGCTCAGTGTTTACACTCAGTAGCGGTATCTATCTAATGAAAATTTTAGAGGTTATCTAAACATGCTAGCGCTATTCAAAAAGCAAAAAGTGTCTAAGCTATTTAAGTCGATCGAAGCAGGTGATTTAGCCTCTTTAGCTAAACGACTACAAAGCATCGATTCAGCCGTGCTAAATGACCAAACAGATTCACAGCTAAGCGCCATTGAAACCGCCATTCTTGCACAGCAGCCCAAAGCCCTTGCGATGATAATTAACGCAGGAGCTAATATTGAACAACGCTCGTCAACCGATGAGCCCTACTTGTTTGTTGCCCTCAAACAAGTACAAAGCCTACCGCTTATCAATGCACTTTTACAATCGGGTGCTAGTACCGAGTACAAAGCCCAAGAAGCAGATACCCACTTGATAGCCGCCTGTTTTAAGCACTGCTCCGTCACAGAGTTAATGCTACACCTGAGTCGTTTCATCGAATATGGGATTGATCTCAACCAAGTGGATTCACAAGGCCTGGGAGCATTAAATTATGCGTTAGAAATTCAAAACAAAGAGCTACTGAATTTTTTGATAGCGTCTGGCGTTCAAACACCAAAAGAGTGGCCCAAGTCATTATCTAAAGAGCTAAAGCAGCATTTAAAACGTGCCGTAGATGACCTGCGTATCAGACAGATGTTTTTAAACCAATAGAAGCTCAATTTAAGCGCGCGCTGTAAAGTGCCACTCAGTCTCATCCATCTGATTACGCACCGACACCTTAATAGACTCGTCTATAGCATCGTCATTCAACTCATAGAGGCCACAAAGCCCTAACGCTTTTCGGATATCAACCTGCAAACCTAAATACTCCATCACTACACGAGCACAACTCGGCTTTCTGATCCCATTGGCAGGTACGCCAATTCTTAAACCATTTAAGCGGCTAATGCGGTTTTTATAGCTCGGAGTCAACACAGTTTCTGTGACTTCATTCGTCGCTAACGCTTCATAATCGATCATGAAAATCCGATCGGTCAGGAATAGAGCCATCCCTATATATTTACTATGAAATGCAGCCTCAGTAGGACTTTCTTTTAACCGTTCTGTGCGCTGGTAATAATAACCTTCGTCGCGTTTTTCAATACAGATTAAATTCCGAAGCACTTTACCAGGACATGCCATCGACATGTAGTACTCAAAATAATACCCCACGTACTTTTCCATCTGTGCCGAACTTGCATGACTCAATACTTGTAGATGACTATCTTCTACTCTAGGCAAACCTGAAGAGGCAATTACTTTTGGACGTACTTGAATAAGGCGCTCAAACTGGGCCACAGGAAGCAGCAACTCGTATTCTTCTACTCCAAAAAAATCACAAAGCTTTCTCATAGTTTTTGGTGAGGGCTTATAGCGACCACTTAGATAGCGGTTGAACTGTGTGCGATTAAGGTTCACACGGCGACACACATCAGCAATAGAGTCGTAATAACTGCAGAGCAATTTCAGATTACTGGACAGATCCTGATACATATATACAGCCTTTACTTTAGATACTTCAATTATAGTGGTGCTATATGATGCATTACAAGCAACAGTCTGCATCAAAAACTGCATCAGTGCCCAATAGATAGATACAACTTAAGTATGATTGAATGGTATTTAACCTATTCAGTGAAGAGCTAGTCGCCCAATGAACAATCGAACAGAACATGACTTATTAGGCGATGAGACGCTCCCAGACAATGCGTGGTACGGCATCCAGACATTACGCGCTTTGCGCAACTTCAATACCTCTGGCGTACCCATTCATCACTTCCAAGACTTGATCAATACATTAACAATGGTGAAACAAGCCTCTGCCGAAGCCAACCATGAGCTTGGATTGCTTAGCAGCAAAAAAACCAATGCTATTCGCCAAGCCTGTATGCGCATTCGTGAAGGAGAATTACACAACCAATTCGTTGTTGATTTAATACAGGGAGGTGCCGGCACATCAACTAATATGAATGCCAATGAGGTTATTGCTAACCTTGCCCTATCTATCATGGGTCACGAAAAAGGTGAATACCAATACCTGCATCCTAACAATGACGTTAACAAATCACAGCCAACCAATGACGCTTATGCGACAGCAACGCGTTTATCCATCGTCTTAAGCACACAGACGCTGACGCACGCGCTCTCCTCTATTAAAAAAAGTTTTGAAAAAAAAGCAGAAGAGTTCGCTCGAACCCCTCTGATAAAAGGTGCTCATTTACAAGATACAGCCACAAAAATGCTAGGAAGTGAATTTACAGACTTCTCTGGGTCTCTTAAGGAAGAGATTGTAAATATACAAAACGCCTGCACACAGCTATGTACGGTAAACCTTGATAGCTCATCGCATAACCAAGCAAACAATACTCATCCTGATTATTCACAAGCAGCCATAAAGCACCTTACACGTATCTCATCGCTACCTATCACATCAGAGAAAGAATCGACTAAGAATGAGTCTGATATGGGCGCATTTGTAAAGATCTCTGCTATCCAAAGAAAACTAGCCATGAAGCTCTCCAAGATTTGCAGTGAGGTATGCATGCTATCTAACGACCCACTGACTAATTTTAATGAGATTAACCTCCCTGTCGCACAAGCGGGTTCCTCACTTATTCCTGGTATTGTTAGCCCTGTGATTCCAGAAGCCGTTAGCCAAACAGCCTTTCAGGTCATCGGTCATGATGTCACCGTATGCATGGCCGCAGAAGCGGGCTCTCAACAGCTAAATGCCATGGAGCCGGTCATTATTTACAACATCCTCAACTCCATGAAAATGCTTAGTTCTGCTATATACATGCTGGACCATCGCTGTATTCGCGGTATCACGGCCAACAGCTCATCAATCCAACTCAATATACCAGACAGCCGTATGCTAGCAGCACTAATGCCAGACCTTAGCTATGGAACTCATCCCTTAAATCATCTAAGCTCAGCTGCCGCAAATACTAGCCCAATGAAAACGGCTGTATAAACACACCCACTGAGGCCGCTAAATGAACAAGTCCCGCGTTCTAATTATTTATACTGGCGGCACCATTGGTATGTGGCCTTCTGAATCTGGCTACGTGCCACAAGGTGGGTTCAATGAACTGCTAGAACAACGGCTCAACAAAGTATCCATCTCTGCTCTTCAGCCTTTTGACATTATCGAACTCGACAAGCTCATTGATAGTTCAAACATTGTCCCTGCTGATTGGGCCACGTTAGCCGAACTAATTGCACTGCATTACGATAAATATGATGGTTTCGTCATTCTTCACGGCACTGATACCATGGCCTACACCGCCTCAGCGCTTTCTTTTATGCTGCGTGATTTAAGTAAACCAGTCATATTAACGGGCTCGCAGATTCCCCTAGCCCAACCCAGAACCGACGCCACTAATAACTTACTGAATGCGATTGAATTCGCACGCGAGCCCGACAACCAAGAAGTCTGCATCTGTTTCGATGGCCAATTATTGAGGGGCAACCGCGCCAAAAAAGTTAACACCTCATCATTGCGTGCTTTTGCATCGCCGAACTACGCTGTTTTAGGGCAGTCAGGTATTCAAATCAAACTTCTTGATAACAGTACCAAAAGCACAGAACAGACTAAAAACACACCAAGAGGCACTTCGCAATTTAAAATGCCAGACTGTAGCACTGAGCATGTTGCACAACTGCACCTTTACCCAGGTATCAATGATGCTCAGCTGGAATCAATATTAGATAACCCTGACATAAAAGGCGTTATTATGATGAGCTACGGGGCAGGAAACCCTCCGGATAATAACCAATGCCTGATGTCTTTATTAGAATTAGCTAACAGTCGCGGGGTTGTTATCGTCAACCTGACTCTTTGCCACTCAGGGCAGGTAATACAAGGGTCTTACGCAACAGGCGCTCGCCTCAATCAATTAGGCGTGATCCCCGGTGCAGATATGACGATTGAAGCAGCTTATACCAAACTGTTGTTTTTATTAGCAACTGAGACAGATGTTGAACATATTAAAAATCTGATGTCATTCCCTCTATGTGGTGAGATGACATTGTAGAAAAAGCGATAAGACTAGGAAAAGCTTAGGAAACTTTTGATATACCTAAGCTTGGAATATCAATCGCAGGGCAACGATCCATAATCACTTCAAGCCCCGCTGCTTCAGCCCGATCAGCAGCGGGCTGATTAACCACACCCAGCTGCATCCATACAGCTTTTGCGCCAATATTAATGGCATCATCTACCACACTCGCTGCCGCTTCTGAATTACGAAACACATCAACTAAATCAACAGCTTCAGAGATATCATGCAATGATGCCAAAATAGTTTGGCCATGCAGCTGTTGCCCTGCTTTAAACGGGTTAACAGGAATAACTCGGTAGCCTTGATTAAGTAGAAAAGCCATTACTCGGTAACTAGCACGTTCTGGTTTTAAGCTCGCACCAACCAACGCAATCACTCGACTGTTCTCAAGAATATGCTTTACCTTTTCGATCTCATTCATGCACTAATCTCCTTATTTGAGCATATAGGGCACGCCGGGTCTTGCTTCAACTTAAGGGAGCGCCACTCCATATGCTTTGCATCCAACAACAGTAATCGACCCGTTAAGGTTGTACCGATATTAGCCAACACCTTAAGCGCCTCTAACGCCTGCATAGAACCAATAATACCCACCAATGGAGAAAGCACGCCAGATTCAGAGCAGGTCAGCGTCTCATCATCACCTTCTGTATACAAACATTGGTAACAAGGACTTCCCTCTACTCCAGGCTGGAAAACTGCAATTTGGCCTTCCATGCGAATAGCCGCACCTGAAACCAACGGCTTCTGATGCTCCACACAGGCTTGATTCACAGCAAAGCGTGTTGAAAAGTTATCCGTACAATCCAGCACTAGGTCTACTTGAGCAACTAGCGCTTGCAATGCATCGGCATCTAAACGCTCTGCACGCGTCACGATATTAATGTCTGGATTAATTTCACGTAGCATCTGTGCAGCGGAATCTACTTTTTTCATACCGATGCGAGCCGTGGTATGAACAACTTGGCGTTGCAAGTTTGAAAGATCAACCTGATCATCATCGACCAACACCAGCTCACCGATACCGGCAGCAGCTAGGTAAAGCGAGACAGGGCTACCTAAACCACCTAAACCGATAATTAACACTTTAGAGGCTAACCAGCGCTCCTGACCATCAATATCCACATCAGGTAACATAATTTGGCGGCTATAACGTAGTAGCTGATCATCACTTAGCATTATTATTTTCTCCAGCAGATTATTTTATCTAACAACCCATCTACCCAATAGCCTGCCTTGCCCGTCAGTCTATTTCCAACAGCCCAGAGTAATGCGATCGTTACCCGCATAGTCCTGATAAGTATTTACTTGTTGATAACCACAACCAGCAAATAATTGCCTCACAGCAGAACCTTGCTGATATCCATGCTCAAACAATAGCCACCCATTCGCTGCAAGATACTCAGTTGCAGCACTAACAATATGCTGAATATCTGATAGACCTTCACCATCAGCGACGAGTGCACTACGCGGCTCAAAACGAACATCACCCTGAACAAGATGCTCATCCATTGAATCTATATACGGAGGGTTACTCACTATCATGTCAAAAAGCCCAGAGAGCGGCTCAAGCCAGCTGCCTTGAACAAAGCTTACCTGAGTCAGACCTAGCCTTTTCTGGTTACGTTGCGCCAGTGCAACCGCCGCATCAATACGATCACATCCCCATACTTCCCACGCAGGTCGCTCACTTGCCAAAGCAAGGGCAATAGCGCCTGTTCCAGTTCCTAGATCAGCCACTCTAAACGACCTATCAGGAAAGGGGGAATTATCAAAAAGAGAGAGTGCTGTTTCAACCAACACTTCTGTATCTGCACGAGGAATAAGGGTATCCGGCGAGACTTCAAGATCTAAAGTCCAAAAAGCCTGGGTACCCAAAATATAGGCAATGGGTTCACCTTTAGAACGGCGTCTCATCAATGCAAGAAACTGTTGCTGCTGGCTAGCTAGAAGTAACTTATCTGGCCAGGTCATCAAATAGCTAGTGGGCTTATCCAAGACATGACATAACAACAGTTCAGTATCCAGCCGAGACGAATCACTAACCCCCTCTAGCTGTTTGGAGTGTAATAGCGCCTCAGCAATTTGCATAATCACTCCGCTACTCAGACAGCGCCCCTAACAACTCGGCTTGATATTCATGCATCAACGGATTAATCACTTCTTCCAGCTTACCTTCCATGATCTCATCAAGCTTATACAACGTGAGGTTAATGCGATGATCAGTAATACGGCCTTGCGGGTAATTATAAGTACGGATGCGCGCAGAGCGGTCACCACTACCGACTAAGCTTTTACGTGTTGTAGCTTGCTCAGCCGCATGTTTTTCTTTCTCTGCAGACTGTAAGCGCGACGCCAACAAAGCCATCGCTTTGGCACGGTTCTTATGTTGAGAACGCTCTTCCTGACACTCAACAACAAGACCGCTAGGAATATGAGTAATACGGATAGCAGAATCTGTTTTGTTGACATGCTGCCCACCGGCACCAGATGCACGATAAGTATCAACACGTAAATCAGCTTTATTTATTTCAACTTGAGCCACTTCATCCAGCTCAGGCATAACAGCAACAGTACATGCCGAAGTATGAATGCGACCCTGAGATTCAGTTTCAGGTACACGTTGAACACGATGTGCACCCGACTCAAATTTCATCCGCGAAAAAACATCTTGTCCTACAATACGAGCTATTAGCTCTTTATAACCGCCATGCTCACCTTCATTGGCGCTAATAACTTCTATACGCCAGCCCTGGGCTTCAGCAAATTTGGAGTACATTCTAAACAGGTTACCCGAAAAGATAGCCGCTTCATCACCACCGGTACCTGCACGAACTTCCAAGAAAACGTTACTGCCGTCATGAGGGTCTTTAGGCAACAAGTGAATCTGTAGCTCATCTTCTAGCGTGGCAATACGTGCCTGAGCATCTGACCACTCTTCTTTAGCCATTTCACGCATATCAGGATCGGTATCTTCCATCATCAGTTGCGCTTCTGCTACATCACTCTCTGCTTGCTGGTATGCACTATAAGCCTGCACAACAGGCTCTAGCTCTGCATACTCTTTAGAGAAATCGCGAAATTTGTTCTGATTAGAGATAACTCCTGCATCACTTAATAGTGCAGCCAATTCCTCAAAGCGATCTGCCAGCTTATCCAGCTTGGTTTGAATAGACTCTTTCATGTATTAGTTTTCGTCCGAATCAGATAACTGGAAAAGCGTTTGTGCGGCAGTTACAACGTCAGACTGCCCTTCAGCACTCGCTTTTCTTAGCTGAATTGTTGGGTGATGAAGCACTTTATTGGTCAGACGGCGAGCCATCTGAGCGAGCACTTCTTCGGGATCATTACCTTTTTTTAGTTGCTTTAAAGCAACTTCAACTTCTTGGTCACGTAAAGACTCATAGCGCCCGCGTAGCTGGGTGACGGTATCGACGGCATCGAGCGAACGCAATTGGCGCATAAACTCATGTGCACCAATATCGATAATGGCCTCAGCCTCTTTCGCAGCACTTTCACGACTACGCTGATTTTCTTCAATTACTTCACGCAGGTCATCGACTGTATACAAATACACATCGTCTAAATCAGCGACCTGCGGCTCAATATCTCGCGGCACCGCAATATCAACCATAAAAATAGGGCGATGCTTGCGTTTTTTTAGTGCGTTTTCGACCGCGCCTTTACCTAGAATAGGTAACTGGCTCGCGGTAGATGAAATAATAATATCGGCATCGGCTAAAACTTCAGGTATATCACCAAGCATCACAGCCTTACCGTTGAAAGCCTCAGCAACACTTAAGGCGCGGCTAACCGTACGGTTAGCAACGGTAATATCACTAACGCCTGCATTTACCAGATGCTGAGCAACTAGCTCGATGGTCTCACCAGCACCAATTAACAGCGCCCGGCTGTCTTTAAGATCTGAAAAGATATGCTGCGCCAGATTAACTGCCGCATAGGCAACGGATACTGGGTTTTCGCCTATGGCTGTATCAGTACGAACTTTTTTAGCGACCGAAAAGGTTTGCTGAAACAAACGCCCCAGTTCAGCACCCACCAACCCTTGATCCTGAGATAACGAATAAGCAGATTTGAGTTGCCCCAAAATTTGCGGCTCACCTAAAACCAAAGAATCTAATCCACTGGCAACCCGCATCATATGTTTGGCTGCGGATTCATCCCAATAGGTATAGGCACACGCTTCAAGTTCACTCAATTCAAGGCCATGGTATTCACCTAACCACTCCAATACAGCACGAGTGCCCGGTAACTCAGTAGAACAGTACAGTTCTGTTCGGTTACACGTAGAGAGAATAGCGATTTCTTTTAGCTGTGCGAAACCATGGGCCTGCCGCAAAGCATCCGCCAATTTATCAGGACTGAATGCCACTCGTTCTCTGACGGAGACAGACGCCGTTTTATGATTTATGCCTAAAGCAAGAAGAGACATGGATCGATTAACTACACCAGACTATCAATAAGCGCGCAATGATACACCGATTTGGCCTAAAACATGAAATTCCCAACGCTTGAAAATGCACTAAATGGAACCTATTTACACAGTATTACACTAATCAGGATATGCTTTGGCGATGACAAGGCATATCAAACTCTACTATAGTGACAATAGTCAGTAGTACATCAACCTTGGATCGATTATATATTGTGCTAAAGAAAATACTCTGTTTGTTGCTTATCAGTACAGGAATACTGACCGGCTGCAGCTCAACGCTGCAGCCAAACGAAACAGTCGCGCCAACGCCTGCTTGGAGTAGTACCTATCAACAAGGCGAACTAAATGGCGAGTCGTTATATGACCTTCTTATTGCTGAACTAGCGGGCCATCAGCAACAATATGATGTTTCTCTTGAAAAATATCTAAAACAAGCAGAGTTAACTGGCGACCCTGGCATTATCAGACGTGCCGCACGTATTGCGCAGTTCACTAAGGATGCCAGCTCGCTAGAGAAAGCCGCTAGAATATGGGTCAAATACGAACCCGAGAGCCAAGAACCACAAACATTATTAGTTGGCTTACTGATTCAACAAGGGAAGTTTTCAAAAGCGCTGCCTTTCATTGAAACCGCTCTGACTACTAATAGCCATCAGATATTAGCACTACTCAATACCCATGCAGCCAAGATGCCACCTAAAGAAGCACAAGCATATTTGAACATCATCAACCAGCAGACGAAACGCACGCCCAAGAATGCAGAGCTATGGCTATCACGTGGCATGTTCGAACGCCGTGTGTCTGACAAGGACAGTGCACTTACCAGCTTTAATAAAGCCATTAAACTAAATCCTAAAAGTGAAGCTGTCATTCTTCAAAAAGCAGACTTACTAAAAGACAGCGGCAAATATTCACAAGCTCTGGATGTAATTTCTAACGGGCTGAAAAAGAATCCTGAAAACAAGCAACTCACCATTCTCAAGATTCAAACGCTTTACAAAGCTAACCAGCCTAAAACCGCCATTAGAGAAAGCAATCAGCTCATCTCCAGTTTTAGTGCCGATAATCAACTTCACCTCTACCTGGCTTTATTGGCATTAGACTTCAACCGCCTTGACGACAGCAAAGCAATATTGCAAATCTTGTACTCTCGTACTAGAGACACTTCTATACATTTTTATTTAGGTTTAATTGAAGAGCAGCTAGGTAACCCTGAGCTAGCCATACAACACTACTTACAAGTAAATCGCGGCAATAACGTGCTACAAACATACACACGAACACTCGCGCTACTGGTCGGCCCCACAAAAGAATCTCGTGTTACGAAGATCATCAGCAACGCGAGGGAAAACCATGCAGAGCTAGCACCTGATTTGATCAATTTATACGCTGACTGGCTAAGAAGTTTCAAATTTGAGAAGCAAGCCATTATGAATTTAGACGAAGGCATCTCAACTTATCCTGACCATATTCCCCTACGCTACTCACGCGCCATGATGCGCCCACCGGAAGAATTTCCTCAATCAGAGGCAGATTTTAGATATATTCTACAAAAAGATCCCGACAACGCTATGGCATTAAACGCTCTAGGTTATACCTTGTCACTGTATACAGAGCGTTATCAAGAAGCTTACCAACTGCTGACGAAAGCAATTAGCTTAAAGCCGAATGACCCTGCCGTTATGGATTCGATTGGCTGGATATTATTCAAGCTGAACCGCTACGATGAAGCACTTACCTTCTTAACTAAAGCCTATAAAGTGTATCCAGATCCAGAAGTAGGCAGTCACCTTATTGCGGTACTGGTAGCCCAGAACAAAAAGCAACAGGCTCAAGAGCTGTTCACCGAGCTATCGAGCAAGTTCCCAGAAAATCCTCATATAATGAATGCGCAGAAAACACTGAACGGACAGCTATGAAAAAGATATTTTTACTGATGACCCTCTCATTAATAATGACAGGCTGTAGCCTTATACCCAAAACTCAAGCCCCAGAGCCTAAATCCACTATCAGCTGGGAAGAACATCAGGCAATTATCAATCAGATATCCCATTGGAATACTTCAGGAAAAATAGGCATTCGCACCTCTGACGACTCACAATCTGCGTCCCTGTCTTGGAATCAAAACCAACAAGCATACAATATTAGCCTTAAGGGCCCTCTCGGCCAGGGCGGCGCTACCATCAGCGGTGATCAGTACTCTTCAACACTGGAGATTCCAGGTGAGCAGCCGTTAGCCGCAGGATCCCCAGAAGAACTGCTAAGCCTGCGCCTTGGCTGGGAAATCCCCGTTAAAGATGCACAATATTGGATAAAAGGCGTCCCCTCCCCTAATAGTGACTACGACCTGACACTGACTGATAATCGTTTAACAAAACTCACTCAACAAGGTTGGAATATTGAATACCAGAGTTACGTTGACGGTAATAAAGCTAGCCTGCCCAGAAAGCTAACAATGAGCCGCGAAGAGTTAAAGCTGACACTGATTCTAAGGAACTGGCGGATTATTGATTAAAAAGAGCACAATTTTCGTTTTTACTTGACCATTCTGGCTGTTTTTAAGAGAATAGCGCCCTCTTTTTGAGGGTAATTACCTCCAGAGATGATACTGGGGTATAGCCAAGCGGTAAGGCAGCGGGTTTTGATCCCGTCATGCGCAGGTTCAAATCCTGCTACCCCAGCCAATAATCTATGGTGAGTTCTCACTCAACATGAATTCCAATGAAGAACAGTCCGAAAAGGTGCACACCATGTCTGAAATGATGGTTTTCACTGGCAATGCAAACCCTGAGCTAGCGCTCAAAGTTGTCGATCGTCTCGATATACCGATGGGTAAAGCTCACGTTGCTCGTTTTAGCGATGGTGAAGTCAGTGTCGAAATCCAGGAAAACGTCCGCGGTAGAGATGTTTTTATTATTCAATCCACTTGCGCACCGACCAACGACAACCTCATGGAATTGATTGTCTTGGCTGATGCACTACGTCGCGCATCAGCAGCAAGAATTACAGCTGTAGTACCATATTTTGGTTACGCTCGACAGGATCGTCGTCCGCGTTCAGCTCGTGTAGCTATTACAGCTAAAGTTGTTGCCGATATGATGACAACTATTGGTGTAGACCGCGTTCTCACAGTAGATCTTCATGCTGACCAGATTCAGGGATTCTTCTCTGTTCCTGTGGATAACGTTTATGGCTCTCCAGTACTACTGGATGACATTATTGATCAGCAGTACGAAAACCCAATGGTCGTCTCTCCAGACGTCGGCGGTGTAGTACGTGCTCGTGCCGTTGCCAAGCAACTGGATTGCGACCTTGCTATCATCGATAAGCGCCGTGAGCGCGCTAATGAATCTCAGGTAATGAACATCATTGGTGATGTAGAAAACCGTACCTGTATTCTTGTTGATGACATGTGCGATACAGCTGGCACCTTGTGTAAAGCTGCACAAGCACTGAAAGAAAACGGCGCCGCTCGTGTTATTGCGTATGCTACTCACGCAGTATTATCAGGCCCAGCTATTAACAACATTACAAATTCAATGCTAGATGAATTGGTGGTTACTGACACGATTCCTCTAACAAAAGATGCACAACAGTGCAGCAAAATTCGTCAGCTGACTTTAGCGCCTTTATTGGCAGAAGCAGTACGACGCGTTTGCAACGAAGAATCTATCAGCGCTATGTTCCGCTAATCGCGAACACAGCCTGTAAGAAGCCCGCTACCGGGCATACGAAGTCCTGAAAAGGGCTACTTAAATCACTTTAGAGTCCTGGTCGCAAGGCTCTAAAGGTAGTTTACTTATAGGTAAAAAAATGTCTAATTTTGTAGTTGAAGCTGTATCTCGTGAAGATCAGGGGAAAGGTGCGAGCCGCCGCCTGCGTCACGAAGGCCTGGTACCAGGTGTTGTATACGGCAGCGAAACACCAGTTTCTATCTCAATGATCAACAAAGACCTAGTCAAGTTGCTTTCTGATGAAACTTTTTTCTCTTCAATCCTGACTTTGAAAATTGATGGAAAAGAAGAAAAAGTAATCATCAAAGACTTGCAGCGTCACCCTGCTAAGTTGCTGATCATGCATGCTGATTTCCTACGTGTTGTAAGCACTCAAAAAATCAAAATCACCGTTCCTCTTCATTTTGATAATTTTGGAAAATCAGCAGCTTCTAAAGCTTCTGCAAAATTCGCTGCTGAAAGCAACGTTGTAGAGATCTTATGCTTACCTGAGAACCTACCAGAAGCATTAGTAGTTGATTTAGCAAACGCCGAAGCAGGCCAGACTCTTCATCTGTCAGACATTACATTGCCTGAAGGTGTTGAAGTTGCTGCATTGCGTCGTGGCGGAGACCGTAACCAAGGTATCGGTTACATCTACTCTCCACGTGGTGCTTAAATAATATATTTAGCCCTAGGACAAAAGCTCCAGCATGAAAGACACGATCCAGCTCATTGTTGGCTTGGGTAATCCAGGCAGCCAATACGCTAAAACCCGTCATAATGCCGGTGCCGAGTTTGTCGAGCAGCTTGCTGCCCGACAACTCACTTCCCTACAAGCCGAAAAGAAATTTTACGGCTTGTATGGGAAAACTATTCTGAATAATCAGACAATACATTTACTGATACCGACCACCTACATGAACCTCAGTGGACAGTCTGTTTCAGCGCTTGCCAACTTTTACAAAATTCCTCCAGAAAACATCCTTGTTGCTCACGACGAACTCGACTTACCTCCCGGTATTGCGCGCTTTAAAAAAGGCGGCGGACACGGTGGACATAATGGTTTAAGAGATATTGTCAGCAAGCTGGGGAATAATAAAAATTTCTATAGACTACGTCTTGGCATCGGACATCCCGGCCATGCAAACGCAGTGGCTGACTTTGTATTAAACAAAGCATCCATCAGTGATCGCAACAGCACTCAAGCAGCGATCGAAGAAGCGATCCACTATCTTCCTGAAGCCACTTGCGGCGAATGGGCGAAAGCCATGAATAAACTCCACAGCTTTAAAGGCTAACGAAAGGTAATAACACTATGGGTTTTAAATGCGGAATCGTTGGCCTGCCTAACGTAGGCAAATCAACACTGTTCAACGCTCTTACAAAAGCAGGAATTGATGCTGCTAACTTCCCTTTCTGCACTATCGAACCAAACTCAGGCGTTGTCCCAATGCCCGACGCTCGTTTAGATAACCTTGCAGCAATCGTCAACCCAGAGCGAGTTTTACCGACAACGATGGAGTTTGTTGATATTGCAGGACTCGTAGCCGGCGCATCTAAAGGCGAAGGGCTCGGTAATAAGTTTCTTGCCAACATTCGCGAAACGGACGCCATTGCTCACGTTGTTCGCTGCTTCGATAATGACAACGTCATACATGTTGCCAATAAAATCGACCCTATTGCCGATATTGAAATCATCAATATGGAACTGGCACTAGCTGATTTGGACTCTGTAGAGAAACAGCTCTTTAAAGTCCAGAAACAAGCTAAGGGTGGCGACAAAGACTCCATTAAAGCTAAAGAGCTACTTGAGCGCTTAAAGCCTCATTTAGAAGAAGGACTTTCTGCTCGCGCATTAGATTTTACTCCAGATGAGCTAAAAGTCATTGCCACCTTCCATCTACTCAGCATCAAACCAATGATGTATATCGCCAATGTAGATGAAGACGGTTTTGAAGATAATCCTCATCTAGATAACGTTATTAAATTCGCTACCGCTGAAGGCGCTCAGGTTGTTGCTATCTGTAACAAACTTGAAGCAGAAATAGCTGAACTTGATGACGATGAAAAAAATGAGTTTCTACAAGACCTAGGCATGAATGAAGCAGGATTGGATCGCCTTATTCGCGCAGGGTACGAGCTTTTAGGCCTTCAGACCTATTTCACTGCCGGCGTCAAAGAAGTGCGCGCCTGGACCGTTTCAATAGGCGCTACTGCACCACAAGGAGCTGGTGTCATACACACAGACTTTGAAAAAGGTTTTATCCGCGCAGAAGTCATTAGCTACGAACATTTCATCGAGTTTAACGGTGAACAAGGCGCTAAGGATGCAGGAAAGTGGCGTCTTGAAGGGAAAGACTACGTACTGAAAGACGGCGACGTCATTCATTACCGCTTCAACGTTTAAGGCGTTTACTGCTCCATTTGATAAAAAGCCGACTTTCCGTCGGCTTTTTCATATAAATCAACACTATTTCAACTTTTTTACATATTACGTGTTGACAGGTTTTTAAAAAAATAGAATAATGCGCGCCTCGAATGACTACGGCGATGTAGCTCAGTTGGTTAGAGCAACGCATTCATAATGCGTGGGTCGCAGGTTCAAATACCGCCATCGACACCATTCGAAGAGAAATAGGGGTATAGCCAAGCGGTAAGGCAACGGGTTTTGATCCCGTCATGCGCAGGTTCAAATCCTGCTACCCCTACCATTTCTCTATTGAATCTCCTGATTCATGCTCTCCACTACAGGGGTATCGCCAAGCGGTAAGGCACTGGATTCTGATTCCAGCATGCGTAGGTTCAAATCCTTCTACCCCTGCCATTTTCTGTTTTCTTTTCCTGACAGTTCCTTTTAAACAAGCTAAACTTTAATCGATAGTCTATTGCTTTAGATGGATGCTGAATTAAAGGAAGATTGGAATGAAAGAAGCGGTCACCACTTCAGACGCATTATTACAGCGCCTATCTGACCAACGCCGTCAAAGACTACGTAAAAATGTTCAGCTTCTTTTCTTAGGCCTTAGACCCGAAGAAACAGACCCTATTATATCTCTGTTGCGTGGCGCACGGCTTGCTCCTAGAGGCAGACAGCTAAACACCGAAGCTGAATTCCTAGAAGCCCTGAGCGAACGCTCCTGGGACTTGATTATTTGCACGTCTGAGCGCGAAGACTTTGCCATCAAACAAGCAATGCATCACCTTAAGCGCTTCGACAAAGATATCCCTGTTATACAGCTTGTATCCCATGCCGACAGCCAACTATCACTGCAAGGCTTAAAAGCCAATATGCAGGCGGTAGTTCCGCTTGAAGAAAAAGAGTTACTGTTAATCACCATTAGACGAGAGCTTGAGCATTTAGAAAACCGCCGACGCATGCGCCTAGCCGAATCACAATTGAACGAGGCAGAAAAGCGCGGCAAGATGCTGGTAGAACGCTCGACACTCGCTATCGCTTACTTTGATGCTGAACGCCTGCTTTTAGCAAACAATGCATTTGCCTTACTATTTGGGTATGACAACCCAGAAAAGCTCGAAGGCAAACCTATTGAGCTATTTGTCGTGCCACAAGACAGTAACGAACTACATGAACAGGTGCGTTATTTTGCTGAGGAAAATTTAAAAGAGTTAATTTTCCAGCTGACAGGCCGAAGAGCTGATGATTCAAACTTTAATGCTCATATAGAACTACAAGAAACACGTATGAACAGCAAAGCTTGCGTGCAAGTAACCGTTCGTGCAGAAAACCTTCAAAAAAGTAAGAAGTCATTTAGTGAGCACGACCCTATCACCGGTCTTTATAACACTGACTTTTTCCAACGCCGCCTTGATGAAACAATTCAAGCAGCTTTGCCAGGTGGACATGACTGCCATCTTTTTTATATCAACATTAACAACTACACAAATATTCGTGCAGATTATGGGAGCGATTGCTGCGACCACATCGCCCGCGATCTAGCCGACCTGCTCAAAGCACAGATAAACCCTGTACATATTAAAGGCAGGCTTTCAGATGCAGGCTTTAGTATTATTTTCCAAGACCCTAGCCCTGATAAAGCAGCGACGGCAGCCGAAAAGCTGTGCACCGTTATCACAGAACACAGATCAAACATTAATAACTCGGAAGTCGCGATATCATGCGCGATAGGCGTTACCACCATTACAGATGCATCACCCAGCACCACTCAACTGATTGAGCGCGCGAAATCAGCCGCCAAAAGCATCAGTTCAAAAAATGATACTGGTGTGATGTTCTACATACCAGACACAAGCCCAACAGAACAAGATACAAGCAAGGCAATTAGCGCCCTAAAAAAAGCCGTTGAAAAGCAACAATTCAAACTCCTTTACCAACCCATAGTGCCGCTCTCATATAACAGTCAATTAAGCCACTATGAAGCACTACTCAGACTGCTGGATAATAACAATAATGAAATCTCACCTTCGTTATTCTTAGAAACGGTAGAAATAGCAGAGTTAAGCATCACGATGGATCGCTGGGTTATTCAAGAGTGTATTCGTCATTTACGCGAAGAGCTCGACAACGGCAATAAGCATCGTTTGTTTATCAGTGTAACCAAACGCACCTGGGGTGATCCAAACATCCTCCTATGGCTCTCAGAGCAGCTTAGAGAGTATAGAATCCCTGCCGACCTCCTAGTATTCCAAATTAGCGAAAGCGACTGCTCAAGCCATTTAGCGGGCGCACAAGCCTTTGTTGAAGGCTTGAAGAAATTACACTGTCTAATATGTATCAAGCACTTTGGCTGCTCTAGTAATGCAAACCAAGTCCTGCGCCAAATCAATTCTGACTACGTGAAAATTGACGGCTCCTTTGTGCAAGAACTCGCATCAGCACCCGCATTAGACGACACGTTTGAAGAGATGATAGAAGCCTTGAAATCCCAGGGGAAAATAACTATTGCGCCACTGATTGAAGACCCTAAGGTCATGAGCCGCTTATGGAAGTCAGGGGTTGGGCTAATACAAGGGTATTACTTACAACCACCCAGGGAAAAAATGGATTACGATTTTTTCGAGGGCTAATAAAAAATGCCAGTACTGATAACAGTACTGGCATTTTTTTACTTGGGCCTACAAAAGAGCTCAGGCGAATTAGCTTAACGCTATGGTCTCAATGAATCTCGGTCTCTGAACCCTATCAAGTATAAAATACCATCGAGCCCTAACGTAGAGATTGCTTGCTTCGCACTCTGTCGTACCAACGGCTTAGCCCTAAAAGCGATACCTAGCCCCGCAATGGACAACATAGGCAAATCATTAGCACCATCACCCACAGCAATCGTCTGCTCTAAACGAACACCTTCACGCTCGGCAATTTCTCTTAACAGTTCAGCCTTGCGGTCACCATTAACGATTTCACCGACCACATCTCCCGTGACAACCCCATCTTTAATATCCAACTTGTTGGCATAAACATAATCAAAGCCAAGCTGTTGCTGCAGCTTCTGAGCAAAATAGATAAAACCACCAGACAGTATTGCCGTTTTAAAGCCCAACGCTTTCAAACTTGAAACTAGCTCTTCAGCACCCTCAGTCATCTGCAAACGCTGTGCAACCGACTCAAGCACACTCGCATCCAGCCCTTTAAGCAGTGCCACACGACGACGGAAGCTTTCGTTAAAGTCTAGCTCACCACGCATGGCCGCTTCAGTGATCTCAACAACCTGATCACCCACACCCGCTTCTTTCGCTAGCTCATCAATCACTTCAGCTTCAATCAGCGTTGAGTCCATATCAAACACAACTAAGCGACGATTACGGCGGAAAATATTATCTTCCTGAAAGGCGATATCGACATCTAGATCACTAGCCGTACGTAGAAACTCTTTCTGCAGTAGCGATAGATCACTAGACGCACCGCGCACAGAGAATTCAACGCACGCCTTGGCTTTTTCTTCTGACTCACTATTCAGTGATAAACGACCCGATAAACGAGTAATTTTATCAATATTAAGACCGTGCTGAGAAGCAACCTCAGTTACCGTAGCAATCTGCTGCGCTGTAATTTTACGTGCTAGCAACGTAATAATATGACGCGACTTACCTTGGCCGGCAACCCACTGCTCGTACTCTTCCTCACCTATTGGCTGAAAGCGCACCTTCATATCCATTTCATGTGTTTTGAATAACAGATCACGCAAAATAGGTGAAGACTCTGATACTTGCGGTACCTCAATAAGAATACCTAAAGACAAGGTGTTGTGAATAACCGCCTGCCGTATATCTAAAATATTGACCTGAAACCCAGCCAAAATAGACGTTATAGTCGAGGTCACACCTGGTTTATCTTCACCCGATATTGTGAGTAAAATAATCTCTTTCATCAAACTTCCAATCTAACTAAACAATATTACTGTAAAGAGTGTTACTGCAAAAATGTTGCTATAAACAAAGGGCGCATTATACAAAGAGTATTCGCCCTAAATCACTTACTACCTTTAGATGGCTTAGCCGCAGAAGCATTCTTAGGCTTTTTAGCACGACGCTTTTGGGCTTTTTTACTTTTCCCTTCACCGCCTTTAGATACAGCAGCTAGCTCACGTTCAGCCGCAGACATATGGGTCTTCTTATGCGCCGACCCTTGGTGCCCAGGTTTCGCTTTACCTTTACTTTTCGGCTTACCTCGGCCATTCGCTGCTTTTGGCTTAGCACGATCTCCTGCAGCCCCTATCTTGCCTTCTGCCAATAGCTGACGCTGACTGACTTTAGCTTTAACCACCTGGCCACTTTCTAATGATTTAACTAATTCAAAATCAATTTTACGGTCATCTAGATCGACTCGGGCAACCTGAACACGCAAACGATCACCTAACTTAAAGACCTTACGAGTACGTTCTCCTACTAAGCGCTGCTTCGCTGAATCAAAGTGATAATAATCACTTGGCAAACCAGTAATATGCACCAAGCCTTCGATATAGACCGACTCCAACTCTATAAACAAACCAAAGCCTGTGACCGCAGACACAACACCATCGTATTCATGGCCAACTTGGTCTTGCATAAACTCACATTTGAGCCACGCAACCACATCACGCGTAGCATCGTCAGCACGTCGTTCCGACATTGAGCAATGCTCACCAAGCTGCACAACTTGCTCAGTGGTATAGGCATATCTGAAAGCGGGGTTTTGTACAAAATCATCGGGCCGGCCGATTGTGCGCGCCTGAGAATCAGAATGAATCATGGCACGGATAGCACGGTGCACCAAAAGGTCAGGATAACGTCTAATAGGTGACGTGAAATGCGTATACGCAGGATAAGCTAAACCAAAGTGCCCATTATTCTCAGGCGTATAGACAGCTTGCGCCATTGAACGCAACATCATTGTCTGTATCACGTGCCGGTCGGGACGCTCTTCTATCCAACCCGCTAACTGCTGATAATCTTTTGGATCAGGCTCATCACCACCACCCAGTTCAAGCCCAAGCTCGCCTAAATAAGATCTCAGGCTTTCTAAGCGCCCTACTTTAGGCCCTTCATGCACACGATATAGCGTTGGCATGTCAGTACTACTTAAAAAACGCGCCGTGGCAACATTGGCACACAACATACATTCTTCTATCAGCTTATGCGCATCATTACGCACAACAGGCACAATCTGTTCAATTTTACGATCCGCACCAAAAATCATACGACTTTCAGTGGTTTCAAAATCAATAGCACCCCTCTTCCCACGCGCAGTTCTTAATGCAAAATAGAGGGCATATAAGTGTTCAAGATGAGGTACAACATGTGAGTACTCACTACGCAAAGCAGCACCGTCATCAGAGGTAGGCTCCATCAACATTGCACCTACTTTTGTGTAGGTCAGCCTCGCCTGTGAGTTGATAATTGACTCATAAAAGCGGTAGCCTGATAACACACCGGCAGCACTAATAGTCATCTCACAAACCATCGCCAAACGATCTGCATTTGGGTTTAGCGAACACAAACCATTTGACAGTAACTCAGGTAACATGGGAACAACAAACTCAGGGAAATACACCGAGTTACCACGCTTATGTGCTTCTTGATCAAGCACTGTGCCGGGACGTACATACCAAGAAACATCAGCAATAGCGACCCATAAGCGCCAGCCACCACTGGCTTTCTCTTCTGCATAAACCGCGTCATCAAAGTCTCTGGCATCTTCACCATCAATAGTAACAAAGGGAAGATGGCGTAAATCAATACGATTCTGCTTTGCAGACTCTTCTACTTCGGGTGTTAAATCGCCAATTTCTTGATGAATAGCATCAGGCCATTCATTGGGAATATCGTAGTTATGGATAGCAACCTGAATCTCCATGCCGGCTGCCATATGATCGCCCAACACCTCAATAACACGACCTTGAGGCATATTACGTTTACCTGGTTGCTGAGTAATCTCAACCACCACCAGCTGATCGTCTTCATACGCAAGACCGCCTTCTGGATCTGCGATCACCATCACCTGCTGTGTAATTCGCTGGTTTTCAGGATGTATATGCCCAAAGCCAGCAGCACCTTTAAAACGCCCTACAAGCTTATGTGTACAGTGCTCTAATACTTCTATAATTTTGCCTTCGCGCCGACCTTTTTGATCAACACCAATCTCTTGCACCACCACACGGTCGCCATCAAAAACTTGACGCATTTGGCGTGGACTAATGAACAGATCATTACCACCCTCATCAGGCTTAACAAAGCCAAAACCATCACGATGACCGATAACTCTGCCGGGTAGCAGGTCCATTTTTTTAATCAGACCAAATTCATTTTTACGGTTACTCATTAGCTGGCCATCACGACACATTGCTTTAAGGCGTCGCGAAACCGCTTCGATAGGATCTTCACCTGATATCTTTAATTCAGCACACAGTCTGCCATGACTAATGGGTGCGCCCCAGCTATGCAGAAAATCAAGAATATACTCACGGCTAGGCACCGGGTTCTGATACTTCTCAGCTTCACGCTGAGCTTCTGGATCGTTCTGGGTCCACTCTTTACTCATGACTTTCCATCCAATAGATCAACTATTTTTTAATAGTATGCGGTATAAACAAACAGGCCGGCAAGATGCCGGCCTGTGTTTCTCTAATTTAAGGAAGCTCGTCTACCGCTTCCTGATCGTCTTTAGGCGGCGGTATCAAATCTTCTTTACAAATCCCCATCATGATCAGAGCATTTGCTGCCACATAAATAGAAGAGTAAGTACCCACAGTCACACCAACTAACAGCGCAATGGCAAAGCCGTGAATCATCTCACCACCAAACATCGCCAACGCTACCAATACCAGCAAGGTAGTAATGGAGGTAATCAAAGTTCGGCTCAAGGTCTGACTCAACGAAATATTCATGATTTCCATCGAGGTCTCTTTACGTAATTTACGAAAGTTCTCACGAATCCTATCCGCCACTACAATCGTATCGTTTAACGAGTAACCGATCACAGCCAGTACAGCGGCCAACACGGTTAAATCGAATTCAATCTGAAAGAGTGAAAAGAAACCAACAACGATCAATACATCATGCCCTAGAGCAACGACCGCCCCTACAGAGAACTTGAATTGAAAACGAAAGGCTACATACAGCATGATCATAAAGAGTGCCAATAGCATCCCCAGACCACCCTGTTCACGCAGCTCTTCACCAACCTGCGCACCTACAAATTCATTACGACGTAGTTCGATATTTTGACCATCGTTCTGCTGCAAAGCAGCCAATACCTTATCGCCCAACTTAGGATCATGATCTGACCCCAAACGAATAAGAATATCGGTAGGTGCACCAAAGGTTTGTACAACGGCGCCATCAAAACCCGCGGCCTCTAGCTGGCTGCGGATATCATTTAGGTTAGCTTCTTTCTCATAACCTAATTCAACAAGGCTACCACCGGTAAAATCCAGCCCTAGATTCAATCCACGTGTTGCTAACGAGCCGATAGATACCAGCAATAGCAACAATGAGAATATAGTTGCCAACTTCCGCAAACCCATGAAGTTGTAAACTTTAATATGTCCTGACATCTTCATGTACCTCAGATCGACAGCGATTTAAGCTGGCGGTTGCCATAGGTTAAATTCACTAACGCACGTGTTACCAAAATAGCGGTAAACATCGACGTCACAATACCAACCGACAATGTAATTGCGAACCCTTTTACAGGCCCTGTTCCCATTGAGAACAGGATTACAGCCGCTATTAATGTCGTAATATTGGCATCAAATATCGTCGTAAAGGCTCTCTCGAAACCGGCGTTGATAGCTGATTGCGGAGGAAGACCATTTTTCAACTCCTCCTTTATACGCGCAAATATGAGTACGTTGGCATCGACCGCCATACCTACCGTCAGTACGATACCCGCTATACCTGGCAACGTTAGCGTTGCCGATAACAACGACATAACAGCCACTAACAACACTAAGTTGATACACAGTGCAATATTAGCTAACAGCCCAAAGACGCGGTAAATAACCAGCATGAAGATCAATACAAGCGCAAAACCAATTTGTACAGAAGTCACACCCTGAGCAATATTCTCAGCACCCAAGCTTGGCCCCACTGTACGCTCTTCAACAAAGTAAACCGGAGCTGCCAGCGCACCTGCACGCAATAACAACGCCAATTCAGATGACTCACCACCACCATCAAGACCCGTTATGCGAAACGAAGAGCCCAACACCGACTGAATCGTTGCAAGAGAGATGATTTTCTTCTCAACGTAAGGGATACGCCTTTCGACTTGCTGGCCATCAACCGTTTCGATCAATTTGCGTGCTTTATGCTCAACAAACAAAACAGCCATACGACGCTTAATAGCGTTACGCGTGGTCCGTCCCATCAACTGGCCGCCTTTACTATCTAACGTAATAGATACTTGGGGCTGACCGTTTTCATCAAACGTTGACTGCGCATTTGAAACACTTGAACCGGTAATAATAATGTCTTTTTCAAGCACACCTTTACGCCCAGGCTCATTACGGAACTCATACGTATCAGTCAAACCGCGACTTGCGTCTGGCTTAGCTTCCAGTCTAAATTCAAGGTTCGCTGTTTTACCTATAATACGTTTTGCAGCAGCTGCATCTTGCACACCAGGTAATTGAACAACGATGCGATTACGGCCTTGACGCTGCACCAGAGGCTCAGCAACACCTAATTCATTTACACGATTACGTAGGGTTGTCAGGTTTTGCTTAATTGCATAATCTTCGATCGCACGCGTTGTTTGCTCTGTCAGAGTAATAATTAAAAAATTACCCTTGTCAGAATCTTCTGTCTGCAAAAGAAATTCAGTGTAATCTTTACGTATCAAGCTCTGAGCTTTGTCACGTGTTGCTGCATCAGCAAACTTAACTTCCAAACTACCATCTTCACGGTGTGTGACTGAGCGATAGCGCAGCTTATCTTCGCGCAGCTTCACTTTAACTTCAGATACATACACATCAAGGCGTTGAGCGACCGCAGTCGCCATATCCACTTCTAGCAAGAAGTGCACACCGCCACGTAGATCAAGCCCTAATTTCATTGGACCCGCGCCAATGTTTTCTAGCCATTCAGGCGTGGTAGGTGCCAAGTTAAGCGCAACAACATAGTTATCGCCTAATACTGTACTAATAACTTGCTTGGCTTTTAACTGCGTTTCACCATCAGCAAAACGAATCAGTCCACTTTTGTTCGTTAATTCAACTTCTTTATAAGCTAAGCCTTCGCGTTTTAAGGCAGAAGTAACGGTATCCATCAGCGGTTGATCTACCTGATGAATGTCACGATTACCTGACAGCTGCACAGCATAATCTTCTGGATACAAATTGGGAGATGCGTAAAGCGCGCCAATCAGCAATACAAAGATAATAAGTAGATTTTTCCACAGAGGGTATCGGTTGAGCATGGTGCCCGTTCCTTGTATACAAACGAAAACGCCACTGAGAAGAGTGGCGTTTCAAACAAACATAAGTATTAGATACTTTTCAGAGTGCCTTTAGGCAATACAGCTGCAACATGTACTTTCTGGAAAGTCAGCTCAGTTCCTTCACTTACTTCCAGAACTACATAATCATCATTCAGCTTAATAACCTTACCCAAAATACCGCCAGCAGTTAGCACTTCATCACCTTTAGCCAGGTCATTGATCAATGCTTTATGCTCTTTTGCACGTTTTGCTTGAGGGCGCCACATGAAGAAATAGAAAATTAAACCAAAGCCCAACAGGAAAATAATGTTGAAAAAACCTGGATCCATTTCTCCTGCAGCACCAGCTGCTTCAGCGTAAGCTGGGGAAATAAAGAAGCTCATTGCTACTCCTAACGTTATGAAATTAAAATTAATTTTCGGCTAACGGCGGCACTTCCATACCCCGGTTGCTGTAAAACTCTGCTACAAAGTCGTCCAATTTACCCTGTTCAATGGCCTCACGCAAACCAGCCATCAATGTCTGGTAATAACGCAGGTTATGAATAGTATTTAACTGTGCTCCCAGAATTTCGTGACACTTATCCAAATGATGCAGATAGGCGCGACTAAAGTTCTGACAAGTATAACAATCACAGGTTTCATCTAACGGACGCGTATCTGTTTTATTGGAGGCATTTCTTAGTTTTACAACCCCCGTAGACACAAACAGATGAGCATTTCGGGCATTACGAGTCGGCATAACACAGTCAAACATATCCACACCGCGACGCACGCCTTCCACTAAATCTTCAGGCTTACCAACCCCCATTAAATAGCGAGGTTTATCTTCTGGCATCTTATACGCCAGATGATCCAGTACTTTAACCATCTCATCTTTAGGCTCACCAACCGACAAACCACCGATAGCATAACCATCAAAGTCAATATCAGTTAGTCCAGCTAAAGACTCATCACGCAGGTTTTCATACATACCACCCTGAATAATACCGAACAGAGCTGATGGGCTGTCTCCATGCGCATCTTTTGAACGCTTCGCCCAGCGCAATGACAAGCGCATCGACTCAGCGGCCTCCATCTCTGTTGCCGGGTAAGGCGTGCACTCATCAAAAATCATCACAACATCTGATCCAAGCTCACGCTGAACCTGCATCGAACGCTCAGGGTCAATAAACACCTTTGAGCCATTCACTGGTGACTGAAAGGTAACGCCCTTTTCAGTAATTTTGCGCATCTTGCCTAGGCTAAATACCTGAAAACCGCCAGAATCAGTCAGAATAGGCCCTTTCCATTGCATAAAGTCATGTAAATCACCGTGTTTCTGAATAATTTCGGTACCAGGTCGCAACATCAAATGGAAAGTATTCCCCAAGATCATATGTGCACCGGTAGCCTCAATATCTCTAGGCAGCATTCCTTTCACTGTGCCATAAGTCCCTACTGGCATGAACGCAGGCGTCTCAACGACACCACGAGGAAAGGTTAAACGACCACGACGGGCTTTACCCTGAGTCGCAATCTTTTCAAATTTCATAAAGCAGCTACGGCTCACAAAGCCTCCGTTGTATCTGTTTTACGGCTAATACACATGGCATCACCGTAACTAAAAAATCGATATTTCTGATTCACTGCTTCTGCGTATGCATGCATCGTATGCTCATATCCAGCAAAAGCACTGACTAGCATCAACAATGTTGATTCAGACAGATGAAAGTTAGTAATCAGTAAATCGACACTTTTGAATTCATACCCTGGGGTAATAAAAATAGTACTATCGCCAAAGAAAGGCTGAATTTCACCATGTTGGCTAGCGCTTTCAAGCGAGCGCACACTGGTTGTGCCTACGGCGACAACTCGACCACCACGGGCACGCGTTGCTCTAACCGCTTCACAAACCGTTTCATCCACCTCGATATATTCTGCGTGCATAATGTGATCTTCAATTCGCTCAACCTTAACCGGTTGAAACGTACCTGCACCTACATGCAAGGTCACAAATGCTTTTTGAATACCTTTTTCATCCAACTTCGCCAGCAACGCCTCATCAAAATGCAAACCTGCTGTAGGTGCTGCCACAGCACCTGGCTCTGAGTTATAGACGGTTTGATAACGCTCACGATCCTCTAACTGATCTTCACGCTTCATATAAGGAGGCAACGGCATATGTCCATGTTGTTCAAGCAGGTCAATGACTGGCGCGTCGCCTGCAAACTCCAACTCAAACAAATTCTCATGGCGCGCTACCATCGTCGCTTGCGCTGCACCTTCAAGCAGCAAGACAGCACCCGGCTTAGGCGAGCGACTAGAACGCACATGTGCTAAAACACGATGCTGATCCAGTACTCGCTCAACCAGCACTTCAACTTTACCGCCAGACGACTTCTCACCGAATAAACGAGCAGGTATCACACGAGTATTATTAAAAACCACCAAATCATTAGGGGTTAATAGCTCGAGCACATCCGAAAAATGACGATGTGTTAACTCACCAGAATTACCCTCTAAGCACAGCAAACGGCTTGCCGAGCGCTGTTCTAACGGGTAACTAGCAATAAGTTCTTCAGGAAGTTCAAAACTAAAATCTTTTACCAGCATATCACTACAAAAAGGACGTTAAAGAGGCGAGAGATTGTACAGCAAAATAATTTTTTTTATCATAGTTTAAATATAAGGATTGACGTGCTGCGAAAGCTGCCTATAATACGCCCACACTTTAAGCCAGTATGGTTAAATTGATAGACGGATTACTTCAGTAACTATCTATCAAAATATTGAGCAAACGAAGTTAAAGATGTGCCGGTGTGGTGAAATTGGTATACACGACGGATTC
>JAWUYS010000088.1:0-23398 GCA_034110685.1 Neptunomonas sp. | reverse complement strand
GGTAGGGATTATCATTCCGCCAAGTATCATATTTATTGTCTATGGCTTCATGATGAACTTGCCAATTGGTGACTTATTTATGGCGGGTCTTATTCCCGGCATATTGATGGTTGTTGCTATGCAGCTGGTTTGTTACTTTATTGCTCGTAAGCATGGCTACGGAGTGCTTGAGCCGTTTCGCTTGAAACATGCCATGAAAATGGGTATGCGTGCTTGGCTAGGTTTTCTGGCAATCGGTATCGTATTGTGGGGTATCTATTCAGGGGCATTTTCGCCTACTGAAGCGGCGGGGATGACAACAGGTTTCTGTTTGTTGGCTGGGGTGTTTGTAACACGTGAGCTTAAGCTTAAACAGTTACCGACTATTTTGATGCGCTCTGGACAAATTACAGGGATGCTGGCTCCGCTTATTGCGGTATCGGTTGTTATGCAGCAGGTATTGTCACTATTAGGCGCTAAAGAGTTCCTCACAGAATTGCTAGGATTGCTGGGTGGATACTACCCAATTCTATTTGCTTGTCTGCTTATTGTATTGCTTGCTGGTACGGTGCTAGAAAGCTTACCGAATACAATAATACTGGCACCAATTCTAGCGCCAATAGCAATGAGCATTGGTGTAGATCCAATCCATTTCGCTGTGTTGTTTTTGATTGGTGATGCCATTGGGTTTATTACACCGCCATACGGTTTAAACCTGTATGTCGCCAGTAGTATGACCGGTATACCTTATTTGCAGATAGTGAAAGCGGTTCTGCCGTACCTCTATGCTCTGATGGCAACATGGGCGCTGGTCGCATTTATACCGCAATTAAGTCTATTCATGCTTTCTTTCTAAAGCACTTTGATGCCGGAAAATCCGGCATCAACTTCTTAGGTGTGCCGCTTCATAGCTAGCCATCTAAGATGGTTATTTTATTGATTAAAGACAGGTGAGATTATGCTGCCAGAAATTAACAATATTTTGTATGCATCTGATATGGGAAAGGCCTCGCGGCCAGCATTCTTCAGGGCAGTAAGTGAAGCACTTCAACATAATGCACAAATTACGTATTTGCATGTAATGGAGCCAATGAATAAGTCCACTGAAACGATGATTGAGAGTTATCTTTCTGAGGATGTATTGGATAAATTACGTGATAAAGGTGTCGAGGCACTTAAGGAAAAAATGACTAAGCGAATAGAGGATGTTATTCGTGAGGAGCTTGTAGGCATAACCCTCCCGCAAGGAGAATTGCTACATAAAATTGAGCCAGGCAAACCTTCTAAAGTCATTTTGAAAGTGGCAAAAGAAATTAACGCTGACCTTATTGTTATGGGCACCAGAACACATTCTTCAATAGGGAAGTTGCTTATGGGCTCAACCGCACAAACAGTACTACAGGACTCAACTATTCCTGTGTTGGTAGTGCCTCTTAAATAGCTTTTCCATTCTTACAAAAAAACCGGCTTATAAGAGCCGGTTTTTTTATGCTAGCAGTTTGGTCTAAACCTTGGATTTTTTGCGACATAAAATGCGCGCAAATTTACTCGGCAGCGAAAAGGTAAGGTCCGTTATTGTGTTGAATAGTTTGTAGCTAGCATCTTGGCGCATGCCATTGGCAATTAGGTGTGCTGGTGAGTTCTGCATGTTGGATCCCCTCATAAATAAATGTTAAAAAAGTGTGTAACCGTTTATACGGTTGTTGTTACCACTATTTTTGTTTTTATTTGGTGGAGATTTGCAGCGGATGTTAATGTTAAAAAAGATATGTGTCAAATAACTCATATGTATCAATTTGGGGTTATAATTGTTACTTACAGCCCTATTAAAAACTTAAGTTACTGTCGACAAGAACACTTCTAATGACAGATTAATTTGTGAGGTAATATGTAATGCCCATAAAAATCCCTGATCTGTTACCTGCAGTCGATGTATTGGGGGCTGAAAACATCTTTGTGATGACCGAAACTCGGGCAACACATCAGCATGTAAGACCGCTTAAAGTGATGATTCTTAACTTGATGCCTAAAAAGATCGAGACGGAGAATCAGCTCATTCGGTTATTATCCAATACACCGTTGCAAGTTGATGTTGAATTATTACGCATCGATAACCACGAAAGTAAGAATACACCACGCCAGCATTTGGATAGTTTTTATCGTGATTTTGAAGATGTTCAAGATAAAAACTACGACGGATTGATTATTACTGGTGCTCCTCTAGGCTTGGTTGATTTTGAAGATATACATTACTGGGATCAGATTCAGGAAGTCATTAAGTGGTCACAGCAACATGTAACCTCAACACTGTTTTTATGTTGGGCAGCTCAAGCCGCACTGAAAGTGCTTTATGATTTACCAAAGCAAACGCGTTCAGAAAAGTTATCAGGTGTGTATCAGCATAATATCCTGTCAGCACATGAGCCGTTAACGCGTGGTTTTGATGATCAATTTGTAGCGCCGCACTCACGTAATGCAGACTTCCCTGTTAATTTCATCGCTAATCATACAGACCTGCACTTGCTGGCATCTTCGGATAAAGCAGGGGCTTATCTGATGGCGAGTTCGTGTCGCCGCCAGGTCTATGTTACGGGCCATCCAGAGTATGAAGCTGAAACGTTAGCGCAAGAGTATTGGCGAGATGTAGATGCCGGGGTTGATACGATAATCCCCGTTAATTATTTTCCTGAAAACCATCCGGATAATAAGCCTGCTAACACATGGCGTAGCCACGGCAATCTATTGTTCTCAAACTGGTTAAATTACTATGTGTACCAGTTAACGCCGTATGACCTTAGCGTTAATCCTGAGTGAATTGCGGGAATCCATGTGTTCGTTTATAGTTTTTAACCTATATATCATTGATATGAGTGAAAAATATTACAATGAATCAGTTTGATAATAGACATATCCCATTATACAAACGTGTTGAAAGTCATATTCTTAACGATATTGATGAAGGCCGGTTAATTCCTGGTGACTTGATTCCATCAGAACCCCAGTTAGCTTTATTGCTGGGAGTGAGTCAGGGTACTGTGAAAAAAGCGATCGAGAATTTGGTGAACGAGAACCGCCTCTACCGTCATCAAGGTAAAGGAACTTACGTTTCCACGATCAATTTCAATAACAGCTTATTTCGCTTTTTCTCCTATGGCGACGCTTCCGGTAAAGGTGTGCGTATACGCAAAGAGGTAAGCGAGCGTGAGCTGAAAGTAGGCCCTAAAAATATCTGCCAGCAATTGGGTTATGAGCCGAATTCTGAGCTGCTTTATATTCAGCGTTGTGGTTATGTTCTTGAGTTACCTATTTTAATAGAGCATTGCTGGTGGTGTCCTGAAGTGGTGCCAGGTATGGAGAGCGAAGACGTCCATATTCCCGACTTGATGTATGCTCTCGTTGTTGAGAAATATGCTGTTCCGGTGGTGCGTGCCGAAGAGACGTTGACTGCTGATATTGCTGATAAGCAAACAGCACAACTGTTAGGTATTCCAGAGAAGTCTCCAGTTATTGTGTTGGTAAGGCATACCTTTAGCCGACATAATAAGATGATTGAATATCGAAAAACGGTTGGCCGCGCAGATAAGTTTAGTTATAAGGCTGAGATCCGTTAGTCCTTCTATTTTCTGCCTGATATTCCTTATAAATATGCCCGTGAAAGCGGGTTCTATGCTTATTTAGGCTCTTTCTTTGCTCTGCTTTTAAAAACACTCTTTGACTGAAACTTTCTCACTTAATAATTTTTTACATAAATTATTCTCATGACATTTCGTGAAAAACAGCTCTGTTTTTTTCTCGAAATATTGCACTTTTATTGTCTTTTTTCTGGCTTTTATAAATAATTTTAATTTATATCAATTGGTTAGTGTTTATTTTTTCAAAGCGCTTTTATAAGTAAATATACCTAAGGCCACACTTGTCTCCTTATTTTGTCTAGATCAGCAACAATGTTTGTTGCTCAATTTTTGTACTTGACAGTTGTAAATAATTGATTGATATTGTGTACGTCATCTAACACATATATATGAGTTAGATTATGTGTCTAAGGGCAGTGCTACTCATAAACAGAGGTGGGACAGATGTATAACAAAATATGTGTTGCCGTAGATGGATCTGAGTCATCTCATGATGCGGTAAGAGTTGCTGCAGATCTAGCTAAACGATTAGGTTCGCAGCTGTTGGTGTTACATGTCATCCGACCTATGAAAATACCTGCTGAGTTAAAGCGCTTCATTAATGATGATGATCTTACCAAAATAAGAGGTGCTGCTTTAGAGGGTATCGGTCAGGAAATTGTAGCTAAAGCCGTTGAGATTGCCAAAAGCTATGATGTAAAAAGGTTAGACAGTGCAATATTGAAAGGAGACCCCGCAAGTTCGATTGTGAAGGGCGCTCAGAAACAATCAGCAGACTTGCTAGTGATGGGCACTCGAGGGTTAGGAAAATTTGAAGGTGCATTAATCGGTAGTATTTCACGAAAGGTTAGCGATATTTCGAATATTAGTTTGTTAATTGTTAAATAGTGACAAGGATTCGTATAAAGACCATACAAGATCGTAACTGCGGATGTTTTATGGTTTTTCAGGAAGTTTTATCTAGGTGGATTTTATGAGTGAGAGGGTTATTAATCTTAGATATTAATAATCGCTCATCACTTTATGCCCGTAACGAAAATAAAAATAGGCGTGATAGCTAATACCGTTATTAGATGGTGGCTAAGCGTAAGGGTGAAAACATGTTTGAGTTTCTGCAATACCTCCCGGAAGTATTCACTCCCTGGAACTTCACGATTCTTATGTTGGGCACTGTAGGCGGCCTGATATTAGGTGCTACGCCAGGCCTAAGTCCGACAATGGCGGTTGCGCTGTTGATCCCTTTTACTTTTCATATGGAGCCCGCTACAGGTTTGATTCTGCTCGGCGCTGCCTATACGTCGACAGTCGCCGGTGGTGCTGTTAGTGCTATTTTGTTAAGTATTCCAGGGGCCCCGGCTAATATTGCCACCACACTTGATGGCAACCCGCTTGCCAAGCAAGGTAAGGCAACGGCCGCGCTGCATTACTGTTTTATCTCATCTTTTGTTGGCGGCGTGATCGGTGTGTTCGTACTGATCTTTTTTACTCCTACCTTGTCTCAATGGGCGCTTGGATTTGGGCCTTCACACCTGTTTTGGGTCGCTATACTGGGTGTCACTGTTATCGGTACTTTGGGTAGCGGCTCAGTCATTAAAGGTTTGTTCTCGGGGTTTGTCGGCCTGTGGATTTCAACCATTGGTTATGATCCGATGCTGGGAGTGGAGCGCTATAATTACAGTGAGCATCTAGGCGGTGGTATCAATATTATTGCAGCGCTGGTTGGGCTGTTTGCGATTCCGCAGGTTCTCTCTATGTTGACACCGCAAATGTTGCCGGGCGGCGTTCAGAAGTTTGCGATGGAAACTCAAAGTGTCATGACATCCATTAAAGAGACTATGCTGCGTTGGAAAGCGTTAACTATCGGTAGTTTTATCGGTGTGCTAGTGGGGCTGATCCCAGGTGCTGGTGGGCAGATAGCGGGTCTGGTTGCTTATGATCAAACCAAGAAAATGAGCCGCAATAAAGAGATGTTCGGTAAAGGTGAGCCTGCTGGTGTTATTGCAGCAGAATCGGCTAACAACGCTATGGTTGGACCTTCTCTAGTGCCACTACTTACATTGAGCGTGCCTGGCTCGCCTACTGCGGCAGTCTTGTTGGGCGGCTTGCTGATTCATGGATTATTTCCAGGGCCTGCATTGTTTACTGATCATGCACCCGTTGTTTGGACTTTCATCAACTCTCTGCTGGTTGGTCAGCTGTTGATGTGTGTGTTCGGCATTATGATTGCGCGATATAGCCGTTTTGTTATGGATATCCCAGAGTTTTACATGGCTGCAGCGATTACCGTACTAGCCGTGTTTGGTACTTTTAGTGTGCAGAACAGTTTCTCTGATGTCTTTGTAATGATGACTCTGGGAATCGTGATGTATTTTGCATCTAAGGTTGGTTTCAGTCCCTCGCCGGTCGTGTTGGGTATTATCTTAGGGCCTATTGCAGAAAGTAACTTCCTTCAAGGAAAGATGATTGCTGAAGTAGGTGACGGTACGTTTAACTATTTCTTCGGTGGTCCACTGAATATCGTTCTTGTTGCTGTTGTTGTCCTGTCAATTGGTTATAGCGCATACAGTGAACTTCAGTTGAAAAGGCAGCAGCGCATGGCCCAAGCCAAGGATGACTCTACCTTTGATATAGAAGAGGGGGTTTAATCATGTTGGCGAAACGTTTAATAGCCATTGGTGGGTTAGCACTCGCACTGATTTTGCTTTTGCTAGGTAGCGAGGTTGAGTACGGACAAGAAGCCTATTTCTTCCCTAATTTAATCACTTACTTTTTGTTGGTATTTGCAGCCGCGATGCTGATTTCTGAAGGTGATTTACTTAACTGGTTGAAGGAGGTTTTTGACTTTCTTTGGCGCTGGATGTTTGGAATTGTTGGTGAAGGAGACCCTTCTCGCTGGCCCGATACTGTACGTCTGATTCCGATGTTCGTCCTTATTTTTCTTTATCTGTACTTAGTAGATATCGTTGGGATGTACACCATGTCATTCGTCACTTTTCTACTGATTACTATCATTTATACACCGCATAGACCAAGAAGCCGTACGGTTGTAAAAAGCACGATAATTGCTCTGTTATTTATGGGTGTTATCTATCTGATTTTCTCAGTTTTATTACAACTACAAACCCCAACAGCTTGGCTAATATAGCCAGCTTAATATTAATGGATTAACTAAATAGCTCGAATAAAAATAAATTAAGTCATTATTGACGAGGAGTTAGCTATGTTTAGTTTTAACACTGCCAGGCAACTGGCTACAAAAACCCTAACAGTAATATCGATGACAAGTGCATTGTCTGTGCCATTGATAGCACAGGCTGATGCCTATCCAGAGAGACCTGTTAGCATGGTAGTTTCATACTCACCAGGTGGTGCGACAGATTTTCAGGCGCGTATCGTTACTATGCTTGCCGGTAAAGAGAGCTACTTGGGACAGCCCATGGTTATTCTTAATAAGCCGGGAGCGGGTGGTAAGATTGGTTGGGACTATTTTGCTTCTAAAGCCAAAAAAAATGGGTATGAACTGGCCGCTTATAACGTGCCTCATTTCATTGCACAGTCCATCGTATTTAAGACCAAATATTCTATCGATAATCTCGAACCGATTGCCAACTGGGGTGCTGATCCAGCGGTGCTAGTGGTAGGGAAAGATAGCCCTTTTAATACATTAGAAGATTTAATGAGCTTTGCTAAGGCCAACCCTAAAAAAGTGACGTTCTCTGGTGCAGGTCTGTATGTGGGTCACCACATTGCATTTCTACAGTTTTCCAAAGAGAGTGGGCTTAAGCTGACGTATATCCCTCATAAAGGTGGAACGCCGGCAATGAAAAGCGTAATGGGTGGGCAGGTTATGGCGGGGTTTAATAACCTCTCAGATGCTTATCGTAATCGCGATGCTGTGAAGATTCTTGCTATAGCTGATTTGCAACGTAATGATGAATTTATTCCAAATGTTCCTACGTTTAAAGAAGCAGGCGTCAATGTTGATGATTCGAGTGTGAACTTTCGCGGCATTATGGCGCGCAAAGGAACGCCTCCTGAAGTGCTTGATTTTCTGTCGACGCGAGTTGAGTTGATGTTTGAAGATAAAGCAACGAAGAAAAAATTATCTGAGACAGGCTCACCAGTTCGCATTGTTAGCCGTGACGAGGTTATTAAGATGTGGAAAGAACGCGAGGCCTATCTGAAAGAGCTTTTGGCTGATCTAAAAAAGTAGGCTAGCCGCTATTCTCTGTCCGTAAGCTACGGACGGTTCCCTGATATAAATGAAGATTTATCTATCAAGAGATGCCGTTCGTATATCTATTCTAATCATATGTATGAGTTATAAGATCTATATCATTTATATGTAAATGATCTGGGTCTTTGGAGACCAGTTATGACAGCAATAAATGAAAAAGATCAGGTAGCGGCATTAGTTGATCGGGCACGTAAGGCTCAGGTCGTACTGGCGAGCTATTCGCAATCTCAGGTTGATGAGGTGGTTATTGCAGCGGCATGGGCGATTATCAATCCGGATAATAACGAGAGACTTTCAATACTCGCGGTAGAAGAGACGGGGCTTGGAAACGTTAAAGACAAAGTTACCAAGAACCATCGTAAAACTTTGGGCCTTTTAAGGGATTTACAAGAAGCTAAAACAGTTGGCGTTATACGCGAAATTCCGGAAAAGGGCTTAGTTGAAATTGGTCGTCCTGCGGGTGTTGTTGGGGTGATTGTACCTTCGACTAACCCGATAGCTACGCCGATGAATAACACGTTAAATGCGCTCAAGTGTGGTAATGCAATTATCTTAGCGCCATCGCCAAAAGGCCAGCCATCTTGTACACGGTTATTGGCGTTAATACATGCCGAACTTGATCGCGTGGGTGCGCCTCGTGATTTAGTCCAGCAGCTCCCTTCGCCTGTCAGTAAAGCACTCAGTGCTGAGATGCTTAAGCAGGTGGATTTAGTGGTTTGTACGGGGTCACAGAATAACGTACGCGCGGCTTATACCAGTGGTACTCCCGCATACGGTGTTGGTGCCGGCAACGTCACGGTTATTGTTGATGAAACGGCTGATCTCGCAGACGCTGCCAGTAAAATTAAAGCATCTAAAACCTTCGATAATTCTACCAGTTGCTCTTCAGAAAATAGTCTGATCATTGTTGATGCCGTTTACGATGCCATGATGGCGCAGCTGAGTAATGTTAATGCTGCGTTATTAAATGCAGATGAGAAGCAGCAGCTGCAAGATGCCATGTGGCATGAGGGGCACTTGAACCGTGAGGTGCTTGCAAAGCCTGTAAAAAGTGTCTGCGGTGTTGCTGGACTAACACGTGCAGGGCTTGCTGAAAGCGACTTTTTGATGGTGACAGAAACTGAAATTGGAGCTGACGCGCCGTTTTGTGGTGAAAAAATGTCACTAGTACTCACAGTCTATCGTGCTCGAGATTTTAACGAAGCGAAGCAATTGGCTAGTCGTGTGCTGGATCATCAAGGCAAAGGGCATTCATTAGGTATACACACTCAGGACGTTAAACGCCCTCAAGAGCTTGGCCTAGAGATGCCTGTGTGTCGAGTTATCGTCAACCAGGCGCACTGTTTTGCAACCGGAGGTAGTTTTGAAAATGGTTTGCCATTCTCGCTTTCCATGGGGTGTGGCACATGGGGTGGAAATATCACAGATGAAAATGTGCACTACAAACAGTATATGAATATAACGCGTGTGGTGCGCACTATTACACCTTGTGAAGTGACTGCAGAAGATATGTTTTCGGATTATAAGAGGAAGTATCTGTCATGAAACCTATATCTTATATACCTCCTGCAGACTCGATTCGTGCCGTCATTGATCGTTTTGCAAAGGAGCGGCCGGAACAGTCATTTGTCGTTTTTCCTGAAACAGGTAAGCAATTAAATTATGCCCAATTGCAGGGCGCAGCAAAACAGCACAGCCGTTATTTCAGATCTATGGGATTGAGCAAGGGTGATACTGTTTCATTCATGATGGAAAACGGTAAAGCCAGTCTGGAGTTGTTTCTAGCTACGCTGTACAGCGGTTGCGTTTCTTCACCCTTGAACCCTGCAGCAGGGCAAGATCAGATCGGTTATGTATTGGAGCATTCTGATACAACAGTGGTATTTGTGTCGCAACAGTATCGTGAACAGGTGGAAACAGCCGCAGCGGCTTTGGATCGTGCCATCACTATTATCGAAACGGATATCGATCAGGGACCAAAGTGGTCACTGGAGCCAGCAGCTGAGGGGATTCAAGCCGAAGTTATTGGAGATGATAATGGTTTACTGATGTATACATCAGGTACTACAGGGCGTCCTAAAGGCGTGATACTGACAAATACTAATCTACTGGCCGGGGGGATGAATACTGCTCAAGCACATGAGTTAACCGCGCAGGACCGAACTTTGTGTGTGTTGCCCTTGTGTCATATAAACGCCCAATGTGTGACGGTAATGGCACCGCTGGTCAGTGGTGGTAGTTTGGTATTACCTCAGAACTTCAGTGTGTCATCTTTCTGGAATTGGGTGATCGATCATAAGGTGACATGGTTCAGTGTTGTACCAACGATCATCTCATACTTGATGCATCACGAGGGAGAACTCAGTGGCGCTGAGTTGAAAGCGGCGTTGAATAAAGTCCGCTTTGGACGGTCAGCTTCTGCGGCACTGCCACCTGCACTACATGCAGGGTTTGAACAGAAGTTTGGTATTCCTATTGTGGAAACGATGGGTTTGACGGAAACATCGGCGCAAATTCTTTCTAATCCTATGCCTCCCAAGAAGAGCAAATACGGCTCACCTGGCATTGCCTTTGGAACCCAGATCAAAGTGATCGATAAGAAGGGGGGGACTCAGCCGGCTAATACCGAAGGAGAATTAATGGTGCGCGGTGACTGCGTTATGCGTGGTTATTATAAGAACAGTGAAGCGACCAGCGAAGCACTAGAAGCGGATGGTTGGCTACATACTGGAGATTTGGCTAAACAAGATGAAGATGGGTTTGTCTTTGTAACGGGACGTTTGAAAGAGCTCATTATTAAAGGGGGAGAGAACATCGCACCACGTGAGATTGATGATGCTTTATATTCCCATCCAAGTGTTGTTGAAGCTGGAGCAGTGGGAATCGATGATGAGCACTATGGGCAAGAAATTATTGCCTGTGTAGTGGTTAAAAATAATAAGGATGTGTCAGAAAAAGAGCTGTTAGATTTTTGTTTTGAAAAACTAGGAAAAGTTAAAACACCCAAAAGCATTTATTTCTTTGAAGATTTACCCAAAGGGCCATCAGGTAAAGTTCAACGTCTGAAGTTAGTAGAACAGTTAAAGGTACGTAGTATTATTTGATAGTAAGGCAGGGAAGCATTCATCGGTGTATAGCGTTAGGAGTAGATAACTAAAGCTTGATCGACACTTATTACCGGCTCAAGTAGAGCCGGTATTTTTACAGATGGCTAAGACAGCCGAGCTAATCTTACTTAGTCTAGCTCATTAATCTGGCGACGGATTTCATCCATCTTGGTGGTCATCACTTTTTCCATATGATCTAAATCAGAAAGGAATTTCTGTTTAGGATCAATCGGGTCAACTTCTTTGCGACGAGCATCTAGTGTTTTCAACTCTTCTAAAGCCATAAGCAGCTGTGGGCTTATTTTAGCCATATCATCAAATGCATGAGAGTTACGCGCTTCAAGAGGAATTCCACGACGGCCACGCACAAAGGTAAATTTCTTACTACGTGATAAGAAAGAGCCTTTAGGGCGTTTGTAATAGATTTTTAGTACATCGGTGTCGCCTTGATGACGCAAGGTGTATTTGTCTACATTATCGACAGATTTGATGCCCATTTTTTCTAATGTAGGGTAGTCAGACATGGCGTTCAGGTTCTCATTCAATAGCATTTGTGTTTTCAAATGCTGGGCTCAAAAAATAGGTTGTTTTTGCTTTACCACTTTAACGAAAAGCTTAAAAAATCGTTAAAGCAAAATCGCGTATTAGATCGTGGCTCTTGGAACGATCTTGAGAAGTGTTAAACAGGTATAACCTATTATACGACTTCAAATTATTTTTATTTTGAGCTGGAGCAGTATGTGCTGCTTCAGAAATTGACAAGGCCCTGAAAACGGCTTTAATAAGGTTGCTTATATTAGTCAATAAGCATCTATGGCAGCTTTCAAAAGAATAATAGGGCTTATACCTTAGGACCAGTTAGGGCCACATTATGAACTATTTTGGTGCCAAGTTGCTATTCTCAAACTTTAGCGCACCATTTTGGTGCTAATTGTAGAAAAAATCACAATGATTGAGCTAAGAAAAGCGGATGTCTGTTAAAGTAGGCTGTTTTTTAAGTGGGTCATAATGATGCCACTTTATAATAAGTAAGAGTCTGCCTGTGACCAATAATGATGTTTTACGTCGACTTCGCTATACCTTCGATTTCAATGATTCCAAAATGGTCGCCATTTTTCGTTTGGCGGACCATGAAGTGACCCGTTCTCAAATTACTGATTGGTTAAAAAAAGAAGAAGATCCTCAATACTTACGTTGTAGTGATCGTGAGTTTGCTATTTTCTTGAATGGCTTAATCAATGAAATGCGCGGTAAAAAAGAGGGTGCTGCACCAGAACCCGAGCGTGTATTAAACAATAATATTATTTTCAGAAAGCTGAAGATTGCGCTGAACATGACATCAGAAGATGTTTTGGATGTGATGGCAGCAGCAGAATTCAGACTGAGCAAGCATGAGCTAAGTGCTTTTTTTCGAAAGCCCGAACATCAGAACTTTAGAGAGTGTCAGGATCAGGTTCTACGTAACTTTTTATCCGGTATACAGCTTAAATATCGCGATAATAAAACTGAAGCTGCTGAGCCACCAAAAGCATAATATTTTGTGTAGCCAGTTTGACGGGCTGAATGTAGAGCGCTAATGGAAGGCAAATGACATACTTATATTTAGCTGTTGCCATTATAACGGAGGTTGTAGCGACCAGTGCTATAAAGGCGTCTGAAGGCTTCGCAAAACCTATTCCGAGTTTAATTGTAGTTGTCGGTTATTGTGTGTCGTTTTATTTTTTGTCTCTCGTGCTTAGGCAGATGCCCGTTGGCGTTGCTTACGCCATATGGGCGGGGGGAGGTATTGTTTTAGTAGCGCTTTCAAGTGCGCTTATCTATAAACAGATTCCTGATATTGCAGCCATGTTTGGAATGGGATTGATTATAACCGGCGTTGTTATTATTAATATGTTTTCTAAAACAGTCAGTCATTAAAAGCGAGGCTGCTTGAGTCATTAAGCGTTTTACCGCTACGCTCAAGCAGACTTGCAGTTGAATATAGGTCGTTATTTAGCTTCAGCTTTTTTTACACGAATAACATTGTTATCTACTTTTGTGCCGTTAAGAGTTTTAATGGCTGCTTTAGCATCGCCAGGATTTGGCATTTCTACAAAGCCAAAACCTTTTGACTTTCCGTTATGCTCATCTATGACTAGTGTGCAGGACTGTACAGCGCCGTGAGCCTCAAACAGTGCTAGAACGTCAGCTTCGGTGGTAGTGCGTGCAAGGTTACGTATTAATACTTTCATTGGGAGGCCGTGTCTTTAAATAAGGAGATTGAATAATGCGGCTCATACTAGCAGGAATCAGCCTGAACCCCAATGGTGTTGCATAGTTGATGCATGGCTTGGTGTTGAAAATTGGTTATTGAGGGTCGGTTAGGCTTGTTTTAAGTATGTGGGCTTCTTCGGTGGTGAGCTCGCGAAGTTGGTTAAGGGGTAAGCCTTGTAGTGATAAGTTCATAATAGAGATACGTTGTAAATCAACTACCTTGTATCCGAGTGAGCGAGACATACGTCTGATTTGGCGGTTTAACCCTTGTGTTAGTGTGATCTCAAACCGATTCTTACTGAGCAGTTTGAGTTTGCAGGGCAGCGTTAACGTATCATCAAGCTGGATTCCTTGACTCATATTGTGTTGAAAGTCATTACCAATATCAGGCTGTTGGTAGTGCGGCTCAACGGTCACTAGGTAGGTTTTAGGGTGTGAGTAATCAGGTGATAATAAGCGCTGACATAAAACGCCGTCGTTAGTGAGTAACATTAAACCGTGGGAATCTTTGTCAATTCGTCCCACGGGGAATAGGCGTGTAGGTAGCGTTACATGGTTAACAATACTATGGGGATTGTTAGCGACACAATTACAGTCGACACCCACGGGTTTATTGTAAATCACATAGCAGCACTGTTGAGGTAGCATCGCTTTGTTTCCATCAGCAATGACCTCCTCATCACCGTTTAGCGTCGCGGGGTGTACCGCTACTTGGCCGTTGATACTGACCAGGCCATCAGCAATCATTTTGATAGCAGCACGGCGTGAACAAACACCCGCATGCACTAAGAACTGTGTCAGGCGCATTAGCTGCCCAAGATTTTAAGTGGTATTGCCAATGCTTGATTTTCTCCTTGCCCGACAATCCAGATAATGGCACTTAGACCACCTAAGGTTAAAAAGTACCAAGCAGCGGAGACCAGTTGTCCGTACCGGTCTAGTGGAAGGAGCTCACTGTGGTGGCGTCGTTTCCATTCGAACATAATCTCTACACTACCAATAGCGAGTAAGAAGCCCAGTAGTGCCATTCCAAAATAGTAACTGGCTAAAATTCCACCTACCGCGCCTACTACGCAAGCCACTAAGCCAACAACCGAGTTCATGGAGAAAGCGATACTTTTTAAAATATGCCCTCCGTCTAGTGGTAATACTGGTAGAAGGTTAAATAAGTTGAGTAATGCATTGAATACCGCAAGCCCTGCTAATAATTCTATACCGGTAATCCAGTAGGCGAGTAGGCATACGCACGATAAGATGAAACCAAAGAATGGCCCCATAATAGAGATGTAAACATCTTGCCAGCGTGTATTGATTTTATCATCAGAGAGAGCAAGGCCTCCCACGAATGGGATGAGATAAATCCCTTTAGTCTTTAACCCAAAGTGCTTCATAGCTCGAATATGGCCATATTCATGAAAGACTAGACAAAGAATTAATGCGATAGCAAATTGAACCGAAAAGAGCCATGCATATGCTGCTAAACTGCCTGCTGCAAAGAGTACCTTTATGACTTTTGCGCTTTTGAATAGTTTGAGCGCTAGCGAGCCTAAGCCGATTAAGCTAATTTTATTAGGCGCTTTAGGGCGTTGTAGAACTTCTTGGCGTTCAATATCTTTTTCGTTGAGTGCTGACTGGCTAATGAGGTCATCATTAATATGTAATTGGTATTGCAGTGAAAATGGTTGCCAATTGAGATCGACGCTGAGTTTGCAATGGATCTCTGTTTGGTCAGCTTGTAAGGAAAAAAGGTGAGCAGGGGTCGATGTAGGATCTGCGCTAGCATTGTGCTGAGATACAAGCTGGTTATCCCAATAGAGTGCTTGCCAGCCAGCCATTGAGCCTTCTAGTCTTAATTCTCGCCCTAAACAATCTATTCGTAATAATTGCAATGTAGTGTTCCATTTTCCTAACAAAGAGCGCAAATTATCCCTGATTCATTTAATCTGGCAAGCGATACTCGATATTTAACATCGTTGCCAAAGATATTACCTGCAAACACTCAGATAAATAACCTAATGGAAATACAGTGAATGGCTAATAAAGCATTTATCTTACAGCGGATTTGTATATTTGCTGGAAGAGAATTTGACCCCGATTCAGATGAACAAGTGATAGAAGTTTTACGTGACAAGTTCAATCTTTCATTGCCGCAGCGCCGCTCAATAGATGAGTCTTTGCTCGATGTTGCCAGTGATCATGATGTTATCGGCTTAATTATAGAGTATCGATCACTCGGGAAAGTTAAAAAGAACTCGCCTTATATACACGATGTTTAGCGAGCCCTTGACGATATTCTAGTACCACAAATAAGCAGCAAATATTGACCAAGATAGCAGTAATAGTATCCAAGGCAGTTTACTTGCGCGCGCTCTTGGCTGTTCTTCTTGTAAGGTGTTGTTATCTAATGATGCGTCAGTGTCGGAAGATGAGTTAATCGATTTTATTTTTTTCTTTTGACGATCGAGTTCTCGTGCCTTAGATTTTTGCTGTTTTTTGTACTGGTCGATGCCTTTTTGAATGCCTTGTGCAATCAGCTTACTTTGTTCTTTGGTTTGGCCAGGCTTTTGAGTAGCGCGGGTGATCTTTAGTGATTCTATTTTTGTTTCATCTGAGGTTATGTTCTTGGCTTGGCGGCTCATTCTTATTACCTTGATATGGAATGCGGTAAGTATAACCTGTGCATTACAAAAGCGTGATAGCACTTGCACAAAGATCGCTTGCATAAAGAACCCTTGTTTCGCGCTTTTCTTGTCCGTATATTTTCACTTCAGTATTTTTTGCAGAGAACAATAATGTCTAAAGTTACCGTTAGTTTTGAATATGAAAAAGAAACTAAAAACAGCGTGCGTTATCAAGAAGTGCCAGAAGAAGGGAAGGCGCCCATTATGGGGTCTTTGTATGTGCAGAAATGGTTTGCAGGCAGCACTAAATCACTTGAAATAACGATCGAAAAGAAAGACTAAGTAGATAGTTATTTTATGCGTTAGTGATGCTACGTAACGAGGGTTATGTCTTACTTGTCGGGTAAAGCAGTCAGTGGTATTGAGTGATCTTTAATGTAAGAAGGAGCGACATGTCAGTTTTATCGATTAGAAATGCCAGCATTGATGATGCTGGTATCATTCTTCAGTTTGTTAAAGAGTTAGCCGCTTATGAAAAAGCAGAACATGAAGTGCTAGCTACTGAGTCATCTATAAAGGAGTCTATTTTCTCAAAAGATTCCGCAACTAAAGCGCTTATTTGTGAAAGCGATGGCCAGCCGGTTGGGTTGGCAGTCTATTTTCTGAATTACTCTACGTGGCTGGCTAAACACGGTTTGTATTTAGAAGATCTATACGTTACACCTGTTGCTCGCGGCACCGGTGCTGGTAAGGCGTTACTGAAGCATCTTGCACAAATAGCGGTACAAAAAAATTGTGGTCGGTTTGAGTGGAGCGTACTCGATTGGAATGAGCCTGCGATTCAGTTCTACGAGTCTTTAGGCGCTGAGCCGCAAAACGAATGGGTTGGCTATCGTTTAACCGGCCAAGCGCTGCTAAATTTAGCTGACTCATAAAAGAAAGCCGTAAAAATAAGTCATATAAAGTAAATTACATAAAGCAATTCAGATAGGGTGAGTCGAGTGTTTGACTCACTTCATTAGCGTGAAAAGCCGGGAGGTTGCTATGTCAAAATTTAATGGAGTAAAGGGTAGCTGCTTATGTGGTGGCGTACAGGTGCAGGTTGCTAAAGTAGCGGATAAGGTGGGTGCTTGCCACTGTGGCATGTGCCGAAAGTGGGGCGGAGGGCCTCTGTTGGCGGTTGATTGCGGCACTGAGGTAACCTTTACAGGTGAGGAGAATATTTCAACTTTCGCTTCTTCTGAGTGGGCTGCGCGCGGTTTTTGTAAGCAGTGTGGTACTCATCTGTTTTACCACTTAAATGAGAGTGGTCAATATATCATGCCAGTAGGGCTGCTAGAGAATACTGATGAGTTGCTTTTTGATCATCAAATTTTTATAGATAAGAAGCCGTCTTATTATAGTTTTTCAAATAAAACGGCTGATATGACTGAAGCAGAAGTCTTCGCTATGTATAGTGCTTAAGTTAGGCTTGGAGAGATTCGCCACTGCTAATTAGCGGTGGCGACGTTCCAGCATTTTTATAATGTCTTTAAACACCGAGTTCTCTAAAACTTCTGGCAGGTCCAGCTCCAGGCTGTTGCGATAATAGGTGCTTAGGTCTAATCCAAAACCCAGAGCATAAAGCTCCATATCACCACGGGCTTCGAGCATACTTGCTACTTGGCGTAAGTGATTATCCATAAAGTCCGGCACGTTATTTTGCGCAGTGGCTGACTCCATCGGGGAGCCATCTGATAGCACAATGAGAATACGACGCTCTTCTGAGCGTGCGGTCATCCGTTCGGCGGCCCACAGTAGCGCTTCACCATCTACACCTTCTTTGAAGATGTCAGGTTTCATCATGGCGGCTATGTTTTGTCGCGCACGCTTAAAGGGGGTGTCGGCATCTTTATAGATGATGTGTTGTATCTCAGCCAAGCGACCAGGGTTCGCTTCTTTATTGGCTGATGAACGCCAGCGTTTAAATGTTTTACCACCCTGAATACTACGGGTAGTAAAGCCGAGAATTTCAGTGCTAGCACCTGCTAGTTCAAGCGCTTTAGTCATGATCTCTATAAGCATCGCGATAGAGCCGATGTGCTGCTTCATAGAGCCTGAGTTATCTAGCAAGAAGGTAACTAAGCAGTTGCTATGCGGCTGGTAGCGTTCTTTACGAAATAGCTGACGGTACTCAGGAGAAGTCACCAAACGTGTTAAGCGCCGGGCATCTAAATAACCTTCTTCCTCACCAAAGTTCCAGCCGTCTAGCTCGGGTGCGGATAAGATCATCTGCAACTGTCGTGCTAAGCGCGGGACATTGACCCCTTGGCCGCGAATACGCTCGTCTAATTGGGCGCGCATTTTTGTTCTGATAAAAGATGCAACGAGCTTATCGGCTTCTATAACTCTGTCATTATCGCGAGACCAGACCTTGTAGCGATTTAGCTGAGCCAGTAGTTCGCGGTATTGTGAATGTGTTGTGCGCCCATTGCTGACAGGCATCTCACCTTCAGATTCGCTTTCTGATTCAAGCAGTAGCCCGAAGCTGTTATTGATAGCTTCGTCTTCTTCATCATTGTCTTTTTCATTTTCATCCAAAAAGCCAACCAGCTCATCAACGACCTGAGCTACACCTAAAGCATTTTCAGCGAACACTTTTTGGTCATGAACGTTGCGGCGCATGCCAACCAGAAAGGTTCCGACATGGGGCGCCAGCATCATACGATGTGGTTCTATAAGGTCTTCGGTCACTTCGATAACGGGTTTGCCAGAGAGGCGTGTCCACACCATCTGGGCAACCGTGTAGATCATCAGGCCAACATTGTTTTCGGTCATATTGGCTGCGTGTAACTGCAGGCACCATGATACGAAACGATGCTCGATATTACGTTTAGCGCCGTGGTGAGACGAATCAACAAATGCTTCTACGCGCAGCTGCTCGAGTAGCTCAAAAATCATTTGGCCCACATCGCTTTCGGGCATTAGGCTGCGATGCAGATCGATATCGCAATGCTTTAAGCGCAGAGCGATACCATCTGCGGCACCGCGAAAAGATCGGAAGTCGTCTTTTTCTAAACTGGTGCGCAGGTGTGATGCACGAATGCCCGAGGGGCGACCGTTTAGCTCTGGACGATGGCCACGAAACTTAAAACCGCTGACACCAGAGTATCCACGTACGCTGGCACCACACAGCTCTTCAACCATCTGTTGAAGCTTTTCATGGCGTGGTTGCTGCGCCGTTTGTTTTGCTTCGTAACCGGTATTAGTGTTGCTCACTGGTCATTACTCCAGACGCCTTATGAGCCCAAGATTCAGTTAACTCTTGGTCGAAACAGCGTTGGAAAAATTCAGCGATCATTGGCCGTTCGGCTTCATCACATTTGTTTAAGAATGATAGGCGAAAAGCGATGGCAGGATCACGGAAGATCTCGATGTTCTCTGCCCATGAAATAACCGTACGTGGGGACATTAGTGTAGAGATATCACCGGCAGCAAAGCTATTACGTGTCATATCAGCAACAGCAATCATGGATTTTACTAACGTAAGACCTGCTTCATTATTAAAGTTAGGTACGCGCGCTTGTATGATTTTAACTTCGTCATCAGTCGGTAAATAGTTAAGCGTGGTAACGATATTCCAGCGATCCATCTGAGCTTGGTTAATCATCTGAGTACCGTGATACAAACCGGTACTATTACCCAAACCAATTGTGTTGGAAGTCGCGAATAAGCGAAACTGTTTGTGCGGCTGAATTACTTCATTCTGATCGAGTAGTGTGAACTTACCATCACGCTCTAGTATGCGCTGGATAACAAACATAACGTCAGGGCGGCCTGCGTCGAACTCATCAAAAATCAATGCTGTTGGGCGACGTAAGGCCCATGGCACGATACCTTCTTGGAATTCGGTTACCTGTTTGCCATCGCGTAAAATAATGGTGTCTTTACCCACCAAATCAAGACGGCTGATATGGCCATCAAGATTGATACGTACACACGGCCAGTTTAGACGAGCAGCGACTTGCTCTATATGAGTTCATTTACCTGTGCCGTGTAAGCCCTGAACCATAACGCGACGGTCGCGACTAAATCCTGCCAAGATGGCTAAGGTCACTTCAGGGTTAAACTGATAAGCGGTATCTACTTCGGGTACATGATCATCCCGTTGACTAAAAGCTGGGACTCTAAGGTCTGTATCTATGCCAAAAACCTCACGAACAGAGACCGTCGTATCCGGCTGGTCAATTTTAATATCAGACATAGTTATACCTGTAATCTATAGATTTTATTAAGAAATGCACTGCATAAGTGTTTGCCCTAGTCTAGGTGAATGGGCGTGTTAGAGGGTGGGCCAGTTACTATCTTTCCGTATGGCCAGTCACAGTGCGCCTATCATGAGGCTGATGCCGATGATGATCAATAATGAAAATGCAAAGCGGCGCATATTGGTGGTGCTCAATGGTGGCGGGTAGCGTTTGCCTACCCACGTAAAGAACATCACCATAGGAATGCACATAAGTGAGAACGTCAGCATGTCCAGTGTTAACCCACCTTGAAAGCCAACCATAATGATTCGGGCTGTGGAGCAAACAAGGAAGATGCAAACCAAGCATAATCTTATCGTTTTTAACTCAAAGGGTTGGCGATAAAACAGATAAACAAGAGGTGGCCCAGCCATACTAAACATTCCTGCTAAAAAGCCTGCGGTTGCGCCAGATGCTACAAAAATAGCATTGGGGGAGGCCTCTTTTAAGGGTTCTGGGCGAAGCATAATTAACATGCCGCCTGTAAAAATAGTAATGCCTAATAATAGCTGTAATAGGTTGTTAAACGACTCGCTAAGGTAATCCAATAGAATTAGGCCGGCGAGTAATGCAGGAAAAATACCGGCACAAGTAATAATGACCCGCTTAAGGTCTAGTGCATGAAAGTTGCCCTTAATGGCAATGAGGCCGTTAATCAGAGTAACGGCGCTGATGACAACAGAGGTAAAAGCAATGGGCACTAAATTAAATGCAGTAACAACGCCCATCACTATCATTCCTAAAGCAAACCCAGTGACGGTTTGTACATAGGTTGCAAAGGCAATGATAGCAATGAAGGGGATAAGTGTTTCTAAGCCCATGATGTGTAGGTTTTACTCTTTAGGGGTGACTTTTTTGCATTCTTTAAAAATACGACTGCTGCAATTATGACAGATGTCACGATCAAGCTGGTCGTATATTTTCTTAATGGCTTCCCCTTTTGATTGGAAAAATGCATCTTTTCCTAAGCTTTCAAGGTATTCATCCCGTCTAAGATACTCATTAACTTGTGTCTTAAGGTTGCTTAAATATAGAGCCTGGCCAATGCTGCGTCTGCGCTTGGCTTCTTGCATCAGCATTTCGGCTCCAGCGATATCGATATGGTTCATACCATTACCGATGATGAGTACGTTAGGTGAGCTTATATTCTCTAGGTAGTCTTTTACATAGTTCACAGAACCGAAAAATAAAGAGCCTTCAATACGAATGACTTTTAGCTGCGGGCAGCGTGGCTGAGTGATGGAATGTGCGTTATTGAAAAACGGCGTAACACTGTTTTGGTCGGGTAGGACTTCTACAATGTTTGGCTGTGAAGTACGTTTTAGGTAAAACACCAGCGACAAAATAACGCCTAAGTAGATGGCAAACTCAAGCGCCATGACAAGGGTTGCAGCAAAGGTGACAATTAATACCGCAAATTCAGATTTTCCTGCACGAAAGATCAGCTTGATGTGATGAAAATCAATAAGGTTGTAAGCAACAACAAGCAGTAAGCCTGCCATGCTTGGAATAGGAATGAAACGTGTCATTTCAGAAAACAACAGCACAATAATTGCCAGTGAAATGGCTGCGATAATAGCTGCTAATGGTGTTTTCGCACCCGATGTGTAGTTGACTCCAGTACGAGTAAACGAGCCAGAAGAGGCATAAGATGAAAATACAGAACCGACAATGTTTGAAAGTGCCTGCCCGTAGAACTCTTGATTGCCGTTAATGGATTGGTGCGAGCGTGTTGCTACCGAACGGGCTATTGAAACCGCCTCTACTAAACCTAATAAACCGATAGCAATGGCACCAGGCGCTAAATCGTAAAACACGCTGGAGTCAACGCTAGGGAACATAAAGGGCGGTAAGCTTCCAGGAATCTCACCGACCAATGCGATGCTGTTCTCGTCTGCGCCCAGCCACCATGCAAAGACACTGCTGATGATCATAGCAATAAGCATGTTTGGCCAGCGGGGCAGTACGCGCTTAAAGAATAAACAGGTAACAACGGTGACGGCAGCAACAGAGAGTGCGTAAAAATTGGTGTTGTTTGCTGCTGAAAATACGCCAGACCATGTAGATAAGAAGGATCCATTGCTTTCAATAGATATGCCTAAAATATTTTTAACCTGGCTTGATGCGATAACAATAGCGGCCCCGGTTGTAAAACCGACAACCACGGAGTGTGAAACAAAGTTAACTAAGGTGCCAAAGCGGAAGAACGCCAAGAGCAACTGAAATAGCCCAGCCATGAGTGTTAATGCGAGCACAAGATTGATGAACTCAGGGGAGCCAGGAGACGCCAGTGGGCTCACTGTGGTGAAGACAACAATTGATAAGGCAGCGGTTGGGCCAGAGATAAGATGCCATGAAGAACCAAACAGGGCAGCAATAATGGCGGGAATAATCGCCGCGTACAAGCCGTATTCAGGAGGCATGCCTGCAATCAGAGCGTAAGCTACGCCTTGAGGCAATACGATAACAGCGTTGGTGATACCAGCAAAAAGATCATCACGAGCTTTATCCATCGTGATAAGACGAGACCATACCAGAAAGGGAAACAAGCGAGCCCAGTTAAATTTAGGCTTGTTTGGTTGGTTCTGCATAAGACTGATCCTAGTGATTGATTTTTTTAACTTTTTTATTATGCCTATCAAGTTATATGCTCTTGGTGCCAGAGCATAGATCCAGATTATAAGCGTTTTTAAGACCATGCTACAGTGATGGGGAACCTGCAGCTAAGTTAGTTTAACGTAGCTGCAGGTAACATGAGGCGGTAGTGTTTACCATTTGCACTGGTTTGTCTCTTCCCTGAGTAATTCAGAAGCCGGAAACATGGTGCAATAGGTGAGTCTTAACACTATTTAACGGCGGTGACCTGAATCTCAATCTTGTAATCAGGGGTTATCAGATCGGCTCGTACACAGGCGCGAACTGGCGGGTTCTCAGCATCGATCCAGTTGACCCAGACATCATTCATGGCTGCAAAATCGTCCATATCACTGACCCAGATGGTGGCACTCAGTATGCGTGACTTTGTAGTGCCGGCTTGAGCGAGAAGGTCGTCTACTCTGGAAAGGATTTCTTGCGTTTGGCCTTTGATACCCACGGAGGTATTTGTTGCCAGCTGACCTGCAAGTATCACAGTGCCGTTATGCTCGACAACCTGGCTCATGCGTTCGTTCTTGTTGTATCGGTTAATCATTGTTAAGACTCCCAAGTGCGCAGTGCTGACAAACTCGATATTTCAAAAGTCCATCCAGTACTGTGATGATTAGGTTTGCAAAGAAAAAGAGCG
>JAWUYS010000087.1:0-10124 GCA_034110685.1 Neptunomonas sp. | reverse complement strand
GCCACTTCATGGGTTATGCGGTGTTTGGGGTGGTATTGCAGCAGGAATCTTTGGCAGTGAAGCACTCGGTGGTTTAGGTGGCGTTAGTCTGATGTCTCAGGTTATTGGTACGCTTGCCGGCATCCTTGTTGCTGTTGTGGGCGCGGCTATTGTTTACGGGGGTATCAAAGCGGTGTTTGGTTTGCGCCTCAGTGAAGAAGACGAGTTTGACGGTGCTGACCTAAGTATTCATAAAATTGAATCAACATCGAATGACTAATTGATTCAATTTTAACCTGTGTCGTTGATGCGGCACATAAGAAGCCCTGGCCTATGTGCCGGGGTTTTGTTTTTCTGGCACTTTTAATATGCCTCCTTTAATCCAGATGTATAGATTTGTCATGTCTAGCTAGGCTAAAATTCAGTGCTGATACAAATTTATAACAAAGCGCTGCTTGTAGAGTAAGTAGCCTAATTGATATTGGATGCTGAATGCTTTTTAACAAGCTCCCTGATGATCTTTTTTTACCTTTGTCAGGTAAAAACCGTCATATCTATCAAGCCGTTTTGCTGCAGTTAGCAGACCTGTTTTTTGATGAAGACTTAATAGACCCGTTTATCCCAAAGGATTTGGTGCGTTCCACCATTGAAAACGCTGTGGTTCGTTTGGGTGTGCGCCGCTGGGAGCCTGAAGAGGAAGACGATTCTGAAGCAGAAGAGTTGCCGCGTTCTACAGCCGAGTACACCAACCGTATCTACCGCCGTCTTGTGCAAACTGGCTGGGTTGAAGAAGAGCAGCGTATCTATCGTACTTTTGTTCTCATGTCGCCATCTATCAGCTACTTGTTACGCTCATTAGTGTCTATCTCTAATTTAGAGAAGCGTTCATACGGTGGTGCCGTATTGAATGTGCTCAGCTCGTTAGAGTCGGCTGTTAATGATCCGTCAGGGCGCGGTATTACCTTGTCGGAAGCGGCACAGACCGCTGCTGATTTTAGTGCCCACCTGACCGATATGATGCTGGGTTTACGAGAGCTCAAAATTAGCTTGTCTCATGCTGAGAGCCCGCAAGAAGTCGTGCGTGGTTTCTTTGATCGTTTTGTTGAGCGGATATTGGTATCTGACTATAAAACGTTGAAAACTAAAAATAACCCTTTTAGGTTTAGGCGTCAGATCTTATCGTTACTGCGCGATTTGCAGTTTGATACGATTAAACTGGATGCTTTGACGCGTCACTACCAAGAGCAGTTTGAGTCTGAATATGATGATGCTGAAGCAATGGTACATGTACATATAAATCGAATTGTTCGCATCTTTGATTCAGTCGATAAGCGTCTTGATACTATTGATGACTTCCGTTATCGCTTAGAAAAACGCGTCGCTGATACTGTCCGCTATATGGATAAAACTACGCCAGGCATGGCATCTCGTTTGTCTCGATTAATTAAAGAGGCGGCGAAAGATGACACTTTACCCATGATTGATACCTTGGAAGAGGTGAGCTTTATCTCACCTGCGAGTGTGCGTGCGCCGTTTAAACGCCGTATCCAAGCTGAGCCTCGGGTAATACGTCAGCAGATTATTGATCCTAAAGCGCTTGAGTTAAGGCAGCTATTTAAAGACTTTAAAGAGCGTCGAGAAGTAAGAATAGACCGTATAGATGCCTATCTTGATCGTCACCTGAGTAGCAAAGACACGTTGCGCGCAGATGAATTTGAAATTGATAGCATTGAAGATTATATCTGCTTCAGTTATATCCGCCATTTGGCCTCACTTGGTAAAAAAGCCAAGAAAACCGCTGAACAGTTCAATATCCAGTTTAATGATCAATACACCAGTGTGGCCGGAATGGTTGAGTGTCGTGATTTTGTTATTTATAGGAAACGCTAATGCTTGGTGATCTACAAAAAATAATCAGCCGAAGTGATCAGTACGAAGCTGCCGATTTTTCGCATGCCGCTAATTTGCTACTGACAAACCAGTTTTTGCATGCTGATCGTTCATCACACAGGGATAGCTACTTCCTTGTTTCTTCACATATTGAATATTTTACTAATTTGTTTGCAGCGATTGGTTGGTCTTTTATCTATCAGCCTGATGAAGCCTACTTGGGTATCTTGCCGCAAGATAGCGAACGTAACTTGAAGTTGCGCTTGGATGAGTCTCTATTGTTGCTATGCATGCGCCAGCAATATGAAGAAAAGCTAGAAAAATTTGAAGTAGAAAGTGGCAAAGCATACACCAACATTAATGACTTGCTGTCTTTGTATGAAAACTTGACCGGCAAAGAGATCCCGAATGAAACGCGAATGAAAGAGATTCTTTCGTTGTTCGCTCGTCATGGCGTTATTGAGCGTGGCAAGCCAAACGAAACAGAGCCTAAGAATGTACCTTTCAGTATTCAGCCGACTATTCGTCAGGTTGTAGTAGAAGATTATATCGGTCAATTAGAAGCCTTGTGTGATCCAGATACACGAGACGCTATGACCGACGCAGAGGAGGCGAGCGCTGATGAAACAGCTTAATCGCATAGTATTAGTTAACTGGTATGTGCTGGGCGCTGTTGAAGTGCCTATTAAGGGTAATGTTGCGATTGTAGGCCCTAACGGTTCGGGTAAATCGGCAATACTGGATGCGATCCAAACCGTATTAATGGGTGGGCATAAGCGCCACCTCAGCTTTAACGCATCAGCAGGCCAAAAGAGGGAGCGCTCTCTGCGTACATACTGCCTAGGTTATCTAGATGATGGCAGCAAAAAAGCGATGGCCAGGGAAGATTCCTTAACCTATATGGCGCTGAGTTTTTTTGATACTGAAACAGCTCAAGAAACCTGCATTGGTATTGCGATTAACGCCTCTACCGCATCACCTGAAGAAGAGATTCTCGGGCGCTTTATCTTGCCTAACTTTTCAGTCGGCTTAGATGACTTCTCTATTGTAGAGGGTGATGGACGTTTACCTAAACCATGGGTACAAGTGCGCGAGCAATTGCTTAAGCAGTGCCCTGAAATGATTTTAGAAAAGCGTGCTAGCAAGTTTATCCGTGAAGTGACAACAGCGCTGAGCCATGATGCGCAGATGCCTAATGATGATGAGAAGTTTGTAAAGAACTTTAAAAATGCGTTGCGCTTTGTGCCGATTGATAGCCCTACACGTTTTGTACGTGAATTTGTACTCGATGAAAATATTGTTCACGTAGGTGCGTTTCGTAAATCGCTTGATGAATATCGAGCGATGGAGCAAAAAACACGTGAAGTATTTAACCGAATTGCAGAACTAGAAAAGGTTCAAGAGCAGTGTAAAGGTGTGCAGCGTAATATCAAAAACGCAGCAGAGTATGAATGGGTAGTGCACGAGTCTCGTTTTGAAAATGCGGATCTTAAAAAGGAAGATGCGCAGGAGCGTTTGGAAGCCAACCAAGAGAAAGAAGCGGTTGTTCAACTTGAGCTAGAAAATCACGTAGCAGAAATGAGTAGCGTGATGCAGCATCTTGCAGATGCTCGTGCTCAGCTAAATAACTCCAATGCGGCTCACCAAATTAAGGCGCTGGAAAACTCTATTACCGCGCGTCTACATGAAGAGGGCGTCGTAAAAGATAAGATCCAAAATGTTTATGGTTTGTTTAGAACCACCGTGGGTTTTTCTAACTACGAACAGCTATTGCCAGAGTCTTTCTTGCCGCTGATAAAGCGCTCGGTTGACCTGTGGCGCTCAGGTGAAGATATGATGGCCGATGTGTGGCCGCCAGAGCCTGTTGAAGTTGATAATACCATTGAGCAATTAAAGCAGAGCGTTGATTCAGTCAGACGCGATATCGGCCGTAAGTTTGAAGAGTCGGTGATTCGTATTAACGAATTACGCACTAACATTCAGAGCCAAAAAGGGGCTGTTGAGCAGCTTAAACAAGGCCGTGCTCCGGTACGCCATAATACCCGTGAGCTAATGGAGCTACTGGCTGAATATGGCATTGAATCAACGCCTATATGCGAGCTGGTTGATATCAATGAAGACAAGTGGCGCATTGCAATTGAGTCTTTCTTAGGTGCACGCCGTGAAGCCTTAATTGTTGACCCTGACCATGTAAAAGAAGCAATTACCTTGTACCGACGCAAAGGGCGTCATTTAAAAGGTTGCCGTATTATCAACACAACAAAATCACAAGACTGGCTGCATCGCTCTAAGCCCCAATCACTGGCGCATTTTGTTGATACCGATAATGAACACGCACAGGCTTATATGAACCGTGCTTTGGGCGGTGTGATTGCAGTAGAAACTGAGAGTGAGCTGCTACGCCAAGAGCGTGCGTTAACATACGATTGCATGTTGCAAACAGAAGGTTCAACCACCTCTATTAATGAGCTGTCGCCTATTATGGGGATTCGCCGCCGTGGAGATCAACTTGCCTCAAAAGGTAAGCAAGTGGATGAAATGCTGGCCGAATTCACTAATTTGGGTAAACGCCACGAATCACTGGAAAAACTACGCGATAGCTTGATTAACCTGACAACAAGTTTGGTCGGTGCAAGTGAGAAAGTCTTTGATTTAGTGCAGCAACGCGAACAGCTGGGCACTGAGATCCAAGGTTATCGTCAAGCTATTACCGATATGCGTAATCATGACGACACCGGTATTCAGCAGCGTATTGCCGACTTAGCTGAAGAGCAAAAAGCAGCAGAAGGTAAAAATAAGCTGTTGATGGACAAGCTGCAACGTATTCGTACACACATGATCAAAGACTCGGCGGCATTAGAAGTACTGGATCAAGAGCTAACAGAGCATTCTGAAGCGCGTAACGTATGTGAAGCAAAAGCTAACTTTGATGCACAATCTGCTCAAGAAAAACGCGATTACCTCGACGAAACATGCGCGGGTGAGCTAGAGCGTATTATTTTTGAAGCCGCTAAAAAAGCGCAGTCTGAACTGACGCTACACGAAAAGAAAAAGTACTCTGTTCGTGATGCTATCGCTAACTACAAAGCGAAGTACCATGGTGGTGGCATGAGCCATCAGGGCTTAGATAAAATTGGCCCAGACTCAACCCATGAAGAGTTAGAGCAATATGTTGATGAGACAGTTCAAGCGCTAACGGATTCTGAATTGGCCTTGTATACGCAAAAAGCTGAGCGAGCTCGCTTAGAAGCCGAAACATCGTTCAGATCAGATTTTGTTGCACACTTGAATGATCAAATTAACAACATTAAAGATCTAATCCGTGAACTGAATAACCATCTTAAGAACCGTCCTTTCCATAAGGAAATGTATAGCTTTGAGATGATGCCTAACCCAGAGCTTAAAGATATCCTGGAGCTAGTAGAGGCTTACACGCGTTTAGATCAGGCCAATGTAGGCTCGTTGTTTGATTTGAAGTTTGATGAAGATAAACCGCATCAAGATGCATTGTCTAAGATACACGATGTATTAAAAGATGAAGGTGAAAGCAGTCTTTTGCAGGACTACCGTAACTTCTATAACTTTGAGTTGGTGGTTAAAGATCTTAATGGGCACCGTAAAACAACCTTAACTCAGCGTATTAAGACCGGTTCTGGTGGTGAGCACCAAGTACCATTCTATGTGGCTATGGCGGCTGCCATGGGTGCTGCTTATCGTCTTAAAGAAGGCCCAGATGGTAAAGCTGTGGGTGGTATGAGCTTGTCGGTATTTGATGAAGCCTTTAACAAGCTGGATTCAGAAAACACCATTACTTCTCTAGGCTTTATGACAGACTTGGGGCTGCAAACCATTATTGCAGCACCGGATGAAAAGTACTCGTTGTTATCGTCTTGCATGGAAACCATTATCAACGTTTGTCGTGATGGCCGCGTTGTCGATATTGATGTGGAGTTTCCAACGCAAAAAGGTAAAGAGCTACTTAACTCAGATAACCCGCGTAAGCTCATGGAGCAAGCCGCTTTATCTGACGATCTATTAGAAACAGTGTGATGTTTAATCGGTCTCTTTTAATCGAGGGGCCGGTTTTTTCAAGTAAGGGGTGATACGCAGTATTACCTTGCTTGAATAGCTAAGAAGCAGTGCTTGCTTATTAAGTGAGGCAGACCAACCCGTAGGTGAATCTAAGATCTTAAGAAGAATACTACGTATAGGTACTGGCTTTTGAGGGTCTGATTTTTTAGCATCAGGGATAAATTCAATATCACTGAACTGTCGGTTGCTCAGTAATCGGCAGACTGCTTTAAGGTCCCATGTTTCTGGCATTTCTAATAACGGTTGGAGTGGCCCGATAAGAGAGGGTGCTAATAACTGCTTATCTTTTGCAAAAAACTTTCTGACCGTTAGCTCTCTTTGTATTTCAGGAAACGCGTTATCGCGAGCATTGCTATCAAAAGATAGCTCATCAAGGCCGTTAATAATGGTAGATAGTTGCCAATTGCAGGCCTTAATCATCTTCCAAATAGGCTCTATGCTACTTTTTGAGCCTAGGCTATATTTAGTGGCTTGGCGACCGTCCAGCATATCTTCTTCTAGCAATGTGATTTGCAAAAAGGTTGTTTGTAGATCAATTAGGCATAAAGGGTGGGTCAAATAAGCGTATGAGCGCTCCCTCCTAAAGAAGGAGATCCATTCAGTACGGGTTTCTAATTGATTTAGAACGGGAATATGCATCATTATAGGTCGGGTCAGTTTTTCAAGATTATAAAGAGAATAGGTACACAACGCATCATGAAACTATTGAATAGATCAGCTATCACCTTGCTAGCCCGCGCGCCCTTCGCACAATGGGTGGCAAATCTACCGTTAGAGAGCGAGTTGATTAGTGTTCCTGTCTCGTTGGACGAGTTGAGAAAAGAGGGAAATGTGTACCTGATCAATGAGGTCGAGGAAGAAGCCGACTTCGCTGAAATTTTAAAAAACTCTTGGCAGAATATTTTTAAAAATGAGCTAGGAGCATGGGATGAGTTTGGTGATCACTGGCCTGAAGAACTTACTTACAACTTATTTGCTGAATGGTTTGAATGTGCTAACCAGATTATGGCGTTTGATGTATCAGACGAAGTCTTGTTAGTGGCGCCTTTAGATAACTTACCAGAATGATGATGTCGGTATGAATGATGAGCTTAAGCCAGTAGTGCAAAACGAAATGAGGTTTCATCCACTTCGTGAAGCGCTGTATGAAGAGATGCACTCGCGGCCGTTTCAAGTTATTCCTAGCCCTGCACGCATAACGCACCTTGCTGTATTTTGTGACGAAGAGCAGTCAAAAGCACAGTTTGAGCACCTTAAAATACTCTTTAACAAATTTTTTGTGATGCCGCCTGAGCAGGATGACGTTTGTCTCCAGTATGACTTAGGTGGTTTAAGAATCCGTCGTGAAAAGCATCTGGAATTTACGGCCTACACCTTTATAAATTTTGATATCCCTGAAGGCTCAGATCCATTTGATACAACAGGAGCCGCCGCTTTACCCGCTGGCTGGCTAGAAAGTATTCCGGGTGAAGTCGTTACTGCATTTCACTTATCGATAGAGGAGTCATCTGAAGACGATGAGGTAATGATTCCGCTAGTGAAACAGTACTTTGAAGGGATGCGGCTGGTAGGTAGTAGCCCGCAGCAAGGCGATGCCAGAGTCTGGACCACATTGCGCTTGCATAGTGACGGCTTTGGGCGTTTTCTGATTTACAATAAACGCATGAGTGATAGTCAGCTCGGGCGTTTAGCGCAGCGTATTATTGAAATCGAAACCTATCGCTTAATGACATTGATAGCACTACCGTTAGCACGAGAATGTGGTCCTCATTTAGGCTCTATGGATCGACAGCTAGCCAATTTGACCCATCAGCTATCAGAAAGCATCGAAGTGAATGAGCAAGAGGTTTTGTGCAAGCTCACAGATATGGCTGCACATGTAGAAGATTATCGCGCTAAAACCACTTTTCGCTTTACCGCAACCAAGGCTTATCAAGCGCTAGTCTTGCAGCGTTTAGTTGAGCTACGTGAAGATGAGGTATCTGGGCATTTAACCGTCACTGAGTTTTTAACACGACGTTTAACACCCGCTGTTCGTACATGCCAGGCAGTGGGGGAGCGTCTAGAAGATATGTCAAAGCGTATCGATAGAGTCTCTGATATGATGCGTACGCGTGTTGAGTTATCTATCCAGGCGCAAAATCAGCAGCTACTTGCTTCGATGGATAGACGCTCGAAAATTCAATTAATGATGCAGCACACCGTTGAAGGCTTATCGGTTGCCGCCATTAGTTATTACTCTGTTGGTCTGGTTAAAATACTAATGGATGCTGCCTATGATAGTGGCTTGGACTTTAATAAAAGTATGGCTTTAGGCATAGCAGTACCTGTTGTTATCGGTAGCGTATGGTTAGCTACCCGTAAAATCCATAAGCATTTTCTTGCTTTGGCAAAAGAGCAGCGAGATGCAGATCTGGCTGATGAAAAGGTGCGTGATAAGGTGAAGAAATAGTATGAGTATTGCGATCGTTGTTGAAGAAAAATTGCGTACAGATATTAGCGTAAGTGAATTACAAATCGTTAATGAAAGCCATATGCATTCGGGGCCGGCGGCAGACAGCCATTTTAAGCTTGTGCTTGTGTCGGATGACTTTGCAGGTAAGCGCTTAGTACAGCGCCATCAAATGATCTACAAAATTCTTGCCCAAGAATTACAAACTCCGATCCATGCATTATCAATGCACCTCTATACTCAAGAAGAATGGTCTAAGAAGAACGGAGAAGTAATGGCTTCACCTGCATGTAAAGGTGGCTCTAAAAGCTGATGTTTCATTGTTGTTATCTATTACCAACCGCACACCCTGTGGCGATAAGTTATAAATCTAATGAATCAAGAGGGCTGCTTGCCCCTGCATAGTGTAATCCAATAACATGAGTATAAATCTGTGTTGTTTTTACATCATTATGGCCAAGCAGCTCTTGAACTGTCCTGATATCACGCCCATCTTGGAGTAAATGGGTCGCAAATGAATGCCGAAAAGTATGGCAAGTAATTCGTTTATCAGTGATGCCTGAGGCGGCTACCGCCTTTCTTAGAGCCTTACCGATAACACTGTCGTGTAAGTGGTGACGGCATTGAGTAGAGGAATCAGGATAAGTACATACTCCACTTGAAGGGAATATATACATCCATTTATGTTGGCGAAAACCATCAGGATATTTCTTACAAAGCCCATAAGGTAAAGAAGGGCCAATACCTTGTTTATTATCGGTAGCCTGTGTTTTCTTTGCTTTATCTATCAGTTGTTCTAGTTCCATCTTTAAAGAAGGACTGAGTAGGGTAACTCTATCTTTATTTCCTTTGCCATCTCTTATTGTCAGTGAATGTTGGACTAAATCAATATCCTGAATTCGCAGCCTTAGGCACTCATTTAATCTGAGTCCGCTACCGTAAAGTATTTTAAAAATGGTTTTATTTCGCCCGCTTGTGCAGCTGATTATTTTCTGAACTTCAGTCTTGGAGAGGACTGTAGGTATATGTCGCTGTTTAGTCGCATAACGAAAATTAAGATCACCTAATGGTTTGTTAAGTACTTTGTGATAAAGGAAAACTAATGCATTTAAAGCCACTTTTTGAGTGTTAATAGCTACGGATCTATTTTCAGCCATGCTTGAAAGGTAACTTTTCACCTCTTCTGCGCCCATTGCCTCAGGGTGTTTGTAATGATGAAAATATATGTACTGTTTGATCCAGTATATATAGGTTTTTTCCGTACGAATGCTGTAACCGCGTAGTCGAATTTCTTTACGTACTTTTATTAAAAATGGGCTCTGAGACATGAAATTACCTCCTTGTAATTACTGTTTTAATATACAGTATATTTATAGGTTGGCAAAACTCATGCTTGTTTACACAAACTAGAGCGGCACAAATGCTTGTATTGCTTCAAAGGTTGAGTTAAAAATATAAGCAAATCAGACAGATGGATGTCTGGCATGGGTAGATATACGGACCCCCGTATATCAATTGTTAATACGCATGCGCGGTTTGTCACGGAAGATGCCTCTGTATTACTAAAGATTTTCCTTCCTTTTCAAACGGTTACATCTGTTTTTAACTAATAGCGGTGAGTGTAGATACACGGACCCCCGTATATACAAATGTTATGTGTAAAGGCAAGCTATGAGCAAGGATATCGAAATAAAGCTTACTGAAGATGAGG
>JAWUYS010000086.1:0-9842 GCA_034110685.1 Neptunomonas sp. | reverse complement strand
TACAAACACCCCAGCCAACAAACAGAAACCTGTTGTCATCCCCGCCGCTTCAGTAGGCGAAAATGCCCCTGAATAGATACCCCACAATACGATACCGATTGCCAAAAAACCTAGCCAAGCACGCATACCCATTTTCATGGCATGCTTCAAGCGAAACGGCTCAAGTACCCCGTAGCCATGTTTGCGTGCAATGAAGTAACAAACAAGCTGCATGGCAACAACCATCAGTATGCCGGGAATAAGACCCGCCATAAATAAGTCACCAATTGGCAAGTGCATCATGAAGCCATAGACAATTAATCTGATACTGGGCGGAATGATAATCCCTACCGTACCACCGGCAGCGACCGTTGCCGCGGCAAACTTAGAGTCATATTTACCTTTAACCATCTCAGGATGCATGATGCCACCAATGGTTGCCGTTGTAGCTGAGTTGGATCCTGAGATTGCAGCGAACAAACCACATGCACCCAAAGAAGCCATCCCTAAACCGCCATGAAGCCAGCTTAAACAAGAGTAAGCAAAATCCGATAGCCGTTTAGCAATACCGGCTGCGTTGATAAGGTCACCTGTCAAAATAAACAGCGGTAACGCAAGCAAGCCGTAGAAATTAAGTCCTTCATAAAGCGTCACGCCCACATTAGCCAGCGTAAACTCAATGACTAAACTAACGCCAATGACCCACAATGAAATTACTAGAAAAATAGGTATTCCTAGTATGAAGAGTCCCGTTACACCGAGGCTGATCAGGGTAATTAATATTCCATCCATCTCAACTCTCCTCAGTCAAACATTTTGGCTTGGGTAGTCAAAGGACGCCCAGCAATAAAGGAACGAATGTCTTGTCGCAGATTCTGTATGACGCGAAACAGCAGTAAAATCCACGCAAGCGGCGTAGCCATATAGAACCACCACTGCATCACATTATCGGTACCTTGCACGATGGCAAAGTTGTCATAGGCGATATAAACCTGCTCAACGGAGTAGTAGATAACAACAACGCCCATCACGAACCAACAAACAGCATCCAGTAGCAAACAATAGAATTGTCCTTTATACGGAAGACGCTCTCTCACTTCGGTAAAGAGCAGATGAGACCGGCGCATAGTGTTGTAAGAAGCACCCATCCAGGCAAGCCATAGAAACATGTAAATGGGGATAGTCGTACTCCAAGGAGCTTGCTCATTGAAGAAAAAACGACGAATAACTTCGACAAAAATAATGCCCGCCATCGAGGCATAAGAAACCAGAATAACGCTCTTCTCTATATTGCGTTCAATCGCACCAAACACAGATCCAATAGTCATCTTGTTAGCCCTCTAACCGAGCGGACGAACGCTGCCCAGTCTATTTTTGGTTGATAGTTATCAACCAAAATTGTATTTAAAGTATGTACACCAGCGTTCACAGCAACGCTCCATTCTTATTATTTAGTTTGCATGAGTTCTCTTATTAGCCTGCTCTACAGAAGCTAATGAGTATTTCTTGAATAGGAAAAGCCCGATCAACAGACGGTCTGAACGGGCTTATTAAGTACTAACTTAACTTTTCCACCAGCGGCGAGGCGCAACGTTTTCTGCCAACGTATCGCGAGGGATTTCACGAGCGATCTTATGGATAGAACCATAAGTGTCCTGACCACCAGACCATTTATCCAAACGCTCACGCCATTGTGTCCAAGGTTCAGGATTGAACTCTGGTGCACAAATACGCTCTGCTTTAGCACGTTCTTCGTCAGACAAACTTGCCATACGAACACCATGCTTATGGAATAAAGTACCCGGTAGAGAAGGTGTTGTAGCTCCCACGGTGTTAACCAATGCCGCTTCTTGAGCCGCCTGGATTTTAACCTGTGTTAAGTATGAAGACTCCATTACAGCATCTTGCAAATCGCCGCTGAAGCTATCAAACATGCTAGCACTCATCATTGTTGCTTCAGTACCACAGAAGAAACGCAGATCAACTGACTGTGAAACAACAGGAGACATATTGGCGTAACCTACCGCACCAGCCCATGTTTCAGCACCATCGATCAGACCTTGTTTCAGGCCATCAAGTGTTTCAGACCAAGCAATAGGCACTGGATTTAACTCCAGAAGCTGCATTGCAATACGTCCTAACTGCGTACCTGTGACACGGTTCTTGGTACCACGAAGCTGCTCAATAGAAGTTATTAGAGGCTTATCTTTCCAGCCTAACCCCATCTGCAAACCACGTAATTCACAATGTGAGAACAAGAACTGCAAACCATGCTTTTCACGTAGAGGGTCACGTAATAGCTTTTGGCTGTCAGGGTGATACAAGAAGTGATATTGAGAAGCGCGCGTAGGGAACATATACGCATAATCAAGTACGTTTAAGTACGGTGCGCCACCCGCTGAGTTCTGTGTAGAAGCGGTAAACATATCAACAATACCCTGCTGGGTTTTCTTAACACAGTTTAGCTGCCCACAGATCTGATTATCACCAATAAATTCGACACGAATCTCGCCATCAGTACGTTCTTCGATGTCATTAAGGAAGTCGATACAACCTGCTCGTTCAATCAGCAGGTTGTTTTCGTTGAAACCTGACGCACCAAACTTAAGTACATGCTTAGCTTCTTTTTTGTAACGGCGTTTTGCATTGCCTTCAGCAGCTTGAGCCAACTGCGGAAGAGTAAAACTCCCCAATGCAGTCGCGGCAAGCATAGTTGAACTCATGCCATAGGTGGCGGCAACACGAAAAAAGTCGCGACGTGAAACGCTTCCTTGTTCCGGTTTTGAGGAGGTAATTATTTTGGCCATTTTTAAACACCCTTATTTATTTTTATACAGTTAGGGATTGTTTGATCTGTTTGACACAAGTCAATAACTGATCGTCTGTTCAATAAAACACATAAAAATACTAATTACAAACTTTTTTGATAAATTAAGTCTCGTTTTATATATTTATTGTCACAAAATATCCATCTTTTCTACTGATAATAAAATAGGAAAGTAGTAACTCGAATAAATTTACAACAAAAATAACTATTAATGAGACTTTTATAATCGTATTATCATTCTACATTATTAGTAATCAAACAGGACAATATCGATGCCAGACTCCCCTTCAAAGGAAAAAGGTTCATCAATACTACGTGCCCTACAAATTCTCGAAATCGTTGCTAATGCAACTCAGCCAATGACACCGACTGAGATAAATCGCACCCTAAAACTCCCTAAACCCAGCATTCATAGGCTATGTAGCCAACTGGAAGAGGAAGGTTTTTTACAACCTCGTTTAGATGGTCGCGGCCTATTGCCTGGGCAAAAGCTCAATACGCTTGCTATTGCCATTCTCAGTAACAATGATTTTTTACGTACACAACGCCACATCATCCTTCAGCGCTTATCCGATACACTGGGTGAAACCTGCAACATCTCTATCCCAAATGGCGGAGAAATGGTGTACTTCGATCGCGTTGAAACTCACTGGCCTCTGCGTGTTCAGCTGCAAATCAATGACCGCGTGCCTCTACACTGCACTGCCAGTGGCAAACTATTCTTAAGCGAACTTAGCAGCATTCAACGCTCTCGACTTCTCGCTAAGATCCCGCTAAATAGCTACACACCTAATACCCTTACCAGCGCTGCTGCCCTTAAGCCCGAGCTGAGTAAAATCAGCAAACAAGGTGTCGGCCTGGATAACGAAGAGTTCTTCCAAGGCATGATTGCTGTATCTGTTCCCATTCGTGATAAAGAGGGTCGTATGTATGCAGCACTTGCCATGCATGCTCCAACAGCAAGACTATCGATAGAGCAAGCACTACAGAGCGTTCCTGATATGCACAAAGCCGCTGCAGAACTGTCATCCCTGATGGAAGACGACATGGCAGACTTTCAAACAGAGCCAACTGAAAATGAGTAGCCATAATATTTATGGCTCCACCATTCTCTCGCGACTCCCTACTTTTGCTCATCTTCTTTGATCATATCGGATGCTTTTTCAGCAATCATGATTGTCGGTGCGTTGGTATTACCCGATACGATAATAGGCATGATAGAAGCGTCCACCACACGTAAACCATCCACGCCATAAACCTGTAAACGATCATTAACAACCGCCATATCATCACTACCCATCTTGCATGTGCCCGTTGGGTGGTAAATGGTTGTAGCGCGATTACGAGCATATTCAAGCAGCTCTTCATCGGTTTGATATTGCAGGCCAGGCTCATGTTCTTCTTTAATTAACGGTGCTAAAGCAGGCGCATAAATAATACGGCGAGTAGCCTTAATCGCTTCAATTGCAGTTTTTTGATCTTCTTCTGTTGCTAGGTAGTTCGGATGAATCGCGGGGTATTCTTCAGGGTTAGCACTCTTAAGTTCAATAGTCCCTGTACTGGTTGGGCGCAATTGGCATACAGAGGCAGTAAATGCAGAGAATCTATGCGTACCATCGGCCGGCTTATCAGCACTGAGCGGCTGTAAGTGATATTGAATATCAGGTCGTTTCATCTGCTCATCTGTTTTAGTGAAAATACAGACTTGGCTGGCCGCCATGGTCAAAGGGCCGGTGCGGAACAACGCGTATTCCATTCCCATCATCACTTTACGAATAGGATTGTTAACTTCATCATTTAAGGTAATAGGTTTATTGACCTTATAGATCGTTCTGATTTGCAGATGATCCTGTAGGTTTTTTCCTACACCAGGAAGATGCTGAACTACAGGGATATTATGTTTAGCCAGTTCTTCTTTTTCTCCAATGCCTGAAAGCATCAGAATTTGTGGTGAGTTAATAGCACCTGCCGACAATACCACTTCCTTATTACAGCGAATGGTTTGCTTTTTGCCTTTAATAGAAACAGTGACACCGACAGCACGATTACCATCAAACTCAATACGATGGACTAAGGCATTAGTGGCAGCATCAAGATTTGGGCGCTTTAGAGCAGGACGTAAAAAACCCACCGCTGTACTGCAACGAGTACCATTTTGATTAATGGTCAGCTGAAAGTAACCAACGCCTTCTTGCGTTTCGCCATTGCTGTCATCGTTTCGAGGGATACCTACTTGCTCGGCAGCATCAATAAACTTGTCACAAAGTTCTCGGTGTATACGGATATTAGAAACCGCTAGTGGGCCACCCACTCCATGGTATTCACTGGCGCCACGCTCTTGGTTTTCTGACTTTTTAAAGTAAGGCAATATTTCATCATAAGACCAGCCACTGTTACCCAAAGCAGCCCAATCATCGTAATCTTCTTTTTGGCCACGTACGTATAGCAAACCATTCAATGAACTCGAGCCGCCTAATACCTTTCCACGCGGCCACTGTAGCTGGCGATTATTAATACCTGGATCAGGTTCGGTCACGTAACACCAATCGGTCTTGGGGTTATGCATAATTTTAAAATAACCGATGGGTACATGTATCCAAGGATTACGATCCTTGTTACCCGCTTCCAAAATCAGAACGCGGTGATTTGGATTTTCAGACAAACGGTTTGCCATCACACACCCGGCAGAACCCGCACCAATCACGATATAGTCGTAGGCATTCTCTAAAGACATAACTGACACCATCTCTTTTTATTTTTATTTGCTCGATCAGCAACGGCATAACAAACTCAAAACTAAATTTTTGAAGGTTGAATATCCTTGCCAAACACAGTCACAAACGAACAAAGCAACATTTAAAGCAACATTCGATTCCAAAAGTATCGTTTTTATAAAAACAAAAATCAACAAAAATTAAATAATTTGATATTTAAAGTCTCATTATTATTGATAAATGGAATAAATAGACGTTTTTTCAAGTGACATTTATAGAAAATAAAGGTATTACTTAAAGAAAGAACGAAGAGAAGAGCTGTTCTATAAGGCAAGCAACCACTAAAGTAAGCGCTCTAAAGCTATAACAATAAGAAGGCGACCCATATTATGTCTACGCTGTTCCACTTAAAAAGAGACGATAACGCAGCCACTTTACAAAGCCAGATTCGTCAGCAGCTAGTCAATGCTATTCTGGGAGGGTTCCTTCCTATAGATAAGCCACTACCTTCTAGCCGAAGTTTAGCAAAAACACTTAATGTCGCTCGCAACACTATTGTGTTGGTCTATGATGAACTCGCTGCAGACGGCTACCTTACATCAGTAGAACGTAGCGGCTATTTTGTTGATCATCACTTTTTGCCGGACCATCTAAAAAAGAATCTGGCAAAGACACCAGAAGAAAACAAAGACACGGTTGATTGGACACAAAAACTAAAAGTAAAAGCCGGTTGCCAGTCCAACCCAAGTTTGGCGCATTCGTGGCAATCTTACCCCTACCCATTTGTATACGGGCAACTCGACACAAAGCTCTTTCCTATAGATAACTGGCGTAAGTGCTGGCGTGATGCGGTAAGTGTTCAGGCAATTCGCGATTGGACCTCTGACCGCTACGACAGTGACGATCCACTGTTGATAGAGCAGATACAAAAACGCATTTTGCCTAGCCGTGGTATTCAGGCCAATGCAGATCAAATCTTAATCACCGTTGGCTCTCAGCAGGCCCTTTACTTGCTAGCGCAGCTACTCCTGGATAAAACGTCTAACTTTGGCATTGAAGACCCGGGGTATGTAAGTGCTGCACATATCGCTGATGTGTTTGGCGCCAATGTCATTAGCTTACCTGTTGACCAAGACGGCTTGGTGCTTGATGAGCGCTTAAAAGATTGTGATGCTATCTATATCACGCCAAGTTACCAATGCCCCACAACGGTAACGATGCCACTAGAAAGGCGACAGGCTTTACTGGATAAAGCACGCAATGACGACTTCATCATTTTTGAAGATGACTACGAAATGGAGATGAATTACGACTCCAACCCTATACCGGCACTAAAAAGCCTCGATAAACACGACCGCGTACTTTATATAGGCAGCCTCTCCAAAACCCTAGCGCCCGGTTTAAGAATGGGCTTTATGGTGGGCCCAAAAGCACTCATACAAGAAGCCAGAAACCTTCGCCAGTTAATGGTTCGCCACCCTCCTCTTAACAACCAGCGAGCTGTTGCTTTGTTCCTTGCACAAGGCTATCACGATGCACTTTTGCGCAAACTTGCGCGTAGTTTTCAGCAGCGCAGTGAGATTATGGCAGCCGCTTTAGACCAATACATGCCAGGCAGTTATACGCTTCCCTCAGGCGGGTCCTCTTTTTGGTGCCGCGTGCCTATGCACATAGACACAGCCGAGCTAAAAGGCATAGCAGCAGAAAAAGGCTTGCTCATTATCTCTGGAGATAGCTATCACTACGGTGATAATTTACCCCATAATTACATTAAACTGGGCTTCTCAGCTATTTCACCGGAAGCCATAGAGTCTGGTATCAAGATACTTTCTGAACTCATAGAGGAGATGTCTTGAACTTATGGCACCAAAACTATGACAAAGTATTTATAAGATAACCTATTAAAAATGCCGTTGAAAAGGACTTCAGGCAAGTGTATTAAAACCCGTAATATTCAGCGTAACGCTGACTTGGATAACAAAGTGAAAAGTGTAATCGGTAGCGAATTACTCGAGCAGTATGGAATTGATTATTTTAGAGGAGCATCCACATTAGGAGCACTCACCTCTGATGCAGTCAGCTATCTATTAGATAATGGAAATATCTTCGAACTAGATAAAGGCGAAAAACTCTTTTCGTACGATGAGCCTGGTGACAGCTTCTTTGTGATTTTAAAAGGCTGTATCCAATTTTTTAAAATACGAAAAAACAAAGCCAAACATATCCGTGATTATCAATTTGGGCAAGAGATAGGATCAGTCGCTATGATCGGCCTTCACGGCCGCGTAGGTGATAGTATTGCCGGTGAAGACAGTATAATCCTTCAAGTCTCATGTAGCGTATTCCATGGGCTACACGAGACATTCCCCACCGACTTTGGGATATTACTGCTTAACCTATCTAGAGAGATGGCAAGGCGCCTACGTGAATCAGACGACAAGCTAGCTGATCATAAGACAGATCAGTCATCGGGATAAAGCACCAACGTACTCCACTCATTATCGGTATGCTTGTCCCAGTAAGCTTGTTGGATGCGCTTACAGATAGGCCCCACTAGGCCATCACCAATATTGTTTTGATTAACCTTAGTCACAGGCATAACACCACCCGCTGTTGAGGTAATAAAAACCTCATCAGCGTTTGTTAGCTCTTGCGGGCTCAGCGCCCTAGCCGAACACGACAGTGCTAGTTCCTGGCAAAGGTCCATAACGGTTCTGCGGGTTATACCCGGCAACACCGAATAGTCGGGGGTAGCTAACTGCCCATCTTTTACGATAAACACGTTAAACCCCGGCCCCTCAGCAATGCCGCCCTTATCATCTAGCAATAAAGCAGTTTCTGCGCGCTTCTCATAAGCGTCATACAGCCCTGCGACTAAGTCGAGCCAATGGTAGTTTTTAATAGAGGGATCAACTGAAGACGGTGGTATGCGAGTACGCTCAGCTACTGCAACATGCAAACCTCTTTGCAACTGCTCAGGATTTGCCACAGAACTAAAAGGTACAACAAAGACCATAAATCGATTAATAGCTTCTCTAGGGTCACGGCTAAACGTAGGGGAGCAACCGCGAGTGCAGATCAGTTCGACATAGGCATTTTTTAATCCAGACAGCGCTACGGCGTTCATCACTATCTCTAGCACTTGCGCTCGATCATAGGGAATAGACATCTTTAGCTTGCCCATTCCTGCAAAAAATCTATCTAGATATAACTCTGGGCGAAATAAGCGCCCCTGCCATGCGTGCATCACATCATAGGTAGCGTCTGAGTGTAAAAACCCCCAGTCCAGTACTGATATTTTAGCTTGAGAAATAGGGACATATTGTGAATCTAGGTAGGCAACACCAGGAGGATACTGGTGAGGATCTTTATAAGTGGGGCTTAGCTCAGGAAAAGCCTTAGCCGTTGCGTTATTTTTATTATCTTGCATAGAGAGCCTATAAAAACAGTTATCTCGAAATTTTCATCATTACCGTACTGTAGTCCATATTTTGGGCACATGAATGATAAAATTACATGCAAAATTACTAAACTTCACCTGTTGTACTGTTTGCCTTAACTCAGCCCTGCTTAGCTTTGTTCATGTGTTTAAAGTGCAGCATAAAAAGCACTTTATTTAGCGGTATATATAACTACATATACGGCTGCATATATAATTTATGCGACTCACTAAAATAGGCATCTAGTGAATCGCACAATGTAATACACCCCTCTTTACTTACTAAGGCGCTCTTTATTTACTAGCCAGCTCACGGCCAATCAACTCGCACTGATCTAGCAATACAGATATATGCTGGCGAGTGACCTCACCATTAGCCAAGATCAAGCGGATACCGTAGCGTCCTTTGTACTGCGCATAGTCCACATACGGGCCACCATTGCGCATCATGGTTTTGCAGATCTCGATGTTCAGCTTACGAATCTCCTGCTCATCAGTCATATGCTCAGGGCGATAGCGGAACAACACATTAAGGTAAACAGAAGGCGCTAACATCTCTAACGATTCACTCTGCTCTACCATCTGAACGCATTCAGCTTTAATAGATTGCAGATGATCAATCTTAGCGGCAAATCCTTGGTTACCGATCGCTTTCCAGCTTAACCATACTTTTAATGCATCAGCACGGCGGCCACATTGGATCGAGCGCTCACCTAAGTTATAAGCGGCGTTCTCATCAGCATGGAACAGGTATTCTCCGCCACCACCAGAACAACAAGCTCTTAATGCGCCTTCATGTTTAACCAGAATAACGGCAGCCGTAATCGGCACATTCATAAGCTTGTGGGCATCCCACGTGAAGGAGTCTGCAAGATGGCTATCG
>JAWUYS010000085.1:0-18857 GCA_034110685.1 Neptunomonas sp. | reverse complement strand
GTACTTGATTTCGATGGGGACATTAAAGCCAGTGAAGTCGAGTTATTGAGAGAAGAGATTTCTGCTGTGCTTACCTTTGCTCGTCCTTGTGATGAAGTCGTGGTTCGCTTAGAGAGTGCTGGCGGCATGGTGCACACCTATGGTCTAGCCGCTTCTCAGTTGGCACGCATTAAAGCCCGCGGCATACCGCTAACCGTATGTGTCGACCAAGTGGCAGCCAGCGGTGGTTACCTCATGGCGTGTTTGGCTGACCGGCTTATTGCGGCACCATTTGCATTGGTAGGTTCTATCGGTGTTATTGCTCAGGTACCAAATTTTAACCGTGTATTAAAAAAACACGATGTTGATTACGAAATGTTCACAGCTGGTGAATACAAGCGTACGGTTACAATGTTTGGTGAAAACACTGAGAAAGGTAAGCAGAAGTTTGTTGAAGAGCTTGAAGATACGCATGCACTTTTTAAGGAGTTTGTTTCTGAATACCGCCCGCAATTAGATATTGAAAAAGTCGCGACCGGTGAAGTGTGGTTTGGTAAGCGTGCTTTGGCAGAAGAGCTAGTTGATGAGCTCTCAACCAGTGATGATTACCTGATGACTGCTTGTGATGATGCTGATGTATTTCGTGTGCGATACGAGATGAAAAAAACGTTCCAAGAGCGTTTAAGTGAGATGGCAATTCAAACCTCTGAAGGTATCGTGTCTAAAATTTGGACACGCGTCTCGAATAGCCGTTTTATGACACGATAAATAAAATTTTTCTATAGCTCATTTATGAGCTATATTTTTCATATAGATGTTTTAAACAAGACTTGAAAGGAGGCAGAGCTTGCAGCGGTCTAAAACGGCAAATCAAATACTAAAAGCTGCAGAAGCTTTGTTTTCTGAGCAAGGGTTCTCAGAAACAACAATGCGTCAGATTACTGCGGCTGCAGATGTGAATCTGGCAGCGGTGAACTATCACTTTGGTTCTAAGCAGGGTCTGATTCAAGCTGTCTCTGAAAAGTACCTAACCCCTTTTTGTGATTATATTGATGACGCTGTTACTGAGCGTTTATCAAGCCAGTCTGGTGTTACTGTTACCTCGGATGAGTTGATGGAAATGGTGATGCGAGCCTTGCTAGAGGTGCGACAGGATAATACACATGCTTTATCTATGTTTATGCGCCTGCTTGATCTCTCTTATATGAAAAGCCAGTCAGTGCTGCGTGAATATATGTTTTTGCAGCACCATGTGAAGCTCGAGCGCTTCTTAGAGCTGCTGCGTAACGATTCGTCACCGATGGAAGATGATGAGTTTTTTTGGCGGTTACATTTTCTTATGGGCTCTATGGTTTTTACTTTGTCGAATTTTCATACATTGATTGCTATTGAAAAAAGCGAATTTGATAAAGAAGTTGAGATAGAAAAGGTTCTACATAGAATGATTCCCGTTTTGACGGCAGGGCTGCAGGCCCGTTCGGATAAAACATTCTTCTGCCGATTATGATCTAAAAACCCTCATGCGTTTGCTGTTAAATATCAAACAACAGATTTTAACTGTGCACTTGCTAAATGGCAGTCGGCAATTTCATGTGTCGACTGCACTTAATGGTGTCGGTGAAAAATCTGGATCAGGATGTACGCCCAGAGGCTTACACATCATACGTGCCAAAATTGGCGAGAGCCTTCCTCTTAATTCGGTATTCGTCGGGCGCCGTTTCACCGGTGAGATCTATACGCCCGATTTGGCTAAGCGGCACCCCAAAAGAGACTGGATACTGACGCGCATTTTATGGCTTAGCGGAAAAGAGCCTAGCCGTAATCGCTTAGGGTCAGTCGATAGCATGCAGCGCTATATCTATATTCACGGTACGCCTGATACAGAACCTATGGGTGTTCCGTTGTCACACGGTTGTGTTCGCATGCGTAATCTAGATGTGATTGAGTTATTTGACCTCGTTCCAGTTGGAACTGAATTATTGATTGAGGAGTGCTGATGTCTTCTGGGCGTTTAATGCTGGATGTGCAAGGGCTGTCATTGACCCCGTCTGAGCGGGATATGATTCGCCATCCAGAGGCTGGAGGCTTGATACTTTTTGGCCGTAATTATCAGTGTAAGTCTCAACTAAGAGATTTGGTTGCAGATATACGAGAACAAAGCCCGGGTATTTTGTTGGCGGTTGATCACGAAGGAGGGCGGGTACAGCGTTTTCGCCATGAGTTTGTAAGAATTCCTCCCATGCGCCTGCTTGCTCGATTGTGGGAAGCAGATCCCGAGAAAGCAAAGCAGGTTACAGAAGATATTGGTTGGCTTATGGCGGCTGAGCTCATTAACCATGATATAGATATAAGTTTTGCCCCCGTGCTTGATATTGATTGGTCGCGCAGTGAAATTATAGGCGATCGAGCGTTTGGTAAAGCTACGTCGCAAGTCATTTCGCTTGCGGGTAGCTTTATGGCGGGAATGCATGATGCCGGCATGGCAGCAACCGGGAAGCATTTTCCTGGGCATGGTTGGGTTGCTGCTGATTCTCATCTTGATACTCCTTGTGATGAGCGCGGCTTTGAGGCTTTGTGTGCTGATGATATTAAGCCTTTTAAAGCATTAATTGATCAAGGGTTAGAGGCTATTATGCCTGCGCACATTATTTATCAGCAGATGGATAAGAAAACGGCAGGTTTTTCGGGCTTCTGGCTGAAAAAAATATTACGTGAACAGTTAGGTTTTACAGGGGTTATTTTCAGTGATGACCTAAGTATGAAAGGAGCTTCAGCAGTTGGCGGGTTTGTCGAAAGGACGCAAGCGGCTCTTAATGCGGGATGTGATATGGCGCTGGTTTGTAATCACCCAGAAGGGGCTGAGCAGGTGCTCACTTATCTGGAAAGTTATCAAGGGTTCTCTACAGTCTCCATTAATACCATGAAGCATAAAAGGCACTCATTTGATGAGCAGCGCTTTGAGCGTGTGCAAGATTTAATTTTACGATTAGAGGCATAGTTTAGGGATGGATGTAAAAGAAACAATCAATGGGTTTAATGCCTGGTTGGTTCAGTATTTCTCATTAGGTCAAGAGAATGGCTGGATTTTAAGTGTGTTTATCATCGTTTTGGTGACGCTTATTGGAGCCTTCGTTGCACGTAAAGTGTTTGATCGAATGGCTGCTCAGCTTAAACGTACCAAGAATATCTGGGATGACATCTTGCTTGATTCTGCAAGGCGTCCTGCCGTAATGATGGTTTGGGTATTGGGTGGTAGTTGGGCTTTTGATGTTATCGATGCCAAAACAGGTACAGTGTTGTTAGACGTTGTTGAGCCTTTACGTAAAGTAGCAGTCATTGTTTTGTTGGGCTGGTTTCTTATTCGCTTTGTTAGGGCGGCTGAAAAAGCTTTAATTGATCCTGCCGGAATTGATACGACACTAGATGCAACGACTATAAGCGCAATGGGTAAGCTGCTGCGATTATCGCTGATCATTACGGTCTCATTAGTTGTGTTGCAAAGCTTTGGTTATAGTATTTCCGGTGTGTTGGCATTTGGCGGGATTGGCGGTTTAGCGGTTGGTTTTGCGGCAAAAGACTTGCTGGCTAACTTTTTTGGTGGTCTCATGATCTATATGGATAGGCCATTTAAAGTGGGCGACTGGGTTCGTTCTCCTGATCAAAATATTGAAGGGACTGTTGAAGATATCGGCTGGCGTTTAACGCGTATAAGGACTTTTGATAAGCGTCCTTTATATGTGCCTAATGCGACTTTTGCCAGCATCTCTGTTGAAAATCCTTCGCGTATGACGCATCGCAGAATTTATGAAACAATTGGTGTGCGTTATTGTGACCTTAAGACGGTGAAAGGGGTGGTTGATGAAGTGCGTGAAATGTTGCGCCAGCATCCTGATCTTGATCAGTCTCAGACGCTGATTGTGAACTTGAATAAATTTGCCCCGTCCTCTTTGGACTTCTTCGTCTACACCTTTACTAAGACCACCAATTGGGTGCGTTTTCATCAGGTAAAAGAAGATGTATTGCTAAAGATTATGGATATCGTTGAAAAGCACGGTGCAGAAGCGGCCTTTCCAACTAGTACCGTCCATCTTATACCTGAGGGTGAGTTTCAGGTTCCTGCTGAGCTTCTTCGTTAGGGTTTTGGTCTGTTTGTTGTATGTGGAGAGGGCTTGCTCACCGTAAAATGTACGGTGAGCTTCTTGCCAAGTGCCTGGTTCTCTTGTTTTACTGTTTTGTATAGTCTGTATTTCTATTTAGTTTAACGGTGTTGCATAGACAAGAATGCCAAATAGCGGATGGTCGATGTAATGCGCTTCTTTGGATTTCATGCGGCGCGGCTCATCTAACACTGCTGCAATTGTTTTCTGGAATCCATCTTCAAGTGTGACAGTGCGGCGCAGCTGTAGGTCTGGTTTGAAATGTAAGTAGTGCCCACGATCAACGGTTATCGCGCCTTCAAGCTCGTAATAGCCATCATCCATTACGCTCCCTGCGCGAATGGCGACAGGCTTGGAGCTTCGTCCTTTTCTTACCGACTGAGTCCACGCTTTATGATAAATGACGCGTAGGCCACTGGTATTGCGAATTCTTTTGTCTGTGCTTTTTAGCATGAAGCTGCGAGCTGAACGTTCGTTATATCCGCCGCTAGACAGGCTGATACCTGATGCAGGCGGCTTGTCAGGAGTTGGCCAGTACTCGCTATAGGCTGAGGCATTATCACGGCTAAAGATGAGGACTTCTATACCGTAAACTGATGCTGCGTGAGCATTGCTTTGTAAAGTTAGCGACAGTAAAACGAAGCATAAAGAGATCAGTTTTTTCATGGATGTACCTTACCCAGTTCTTTTAGTAAGTTTTCAACAGCGTTGAAGCGTTGTTCAGTCTCTTCCATCTCTAAAGAGAAGCGGAGATGACTAGCGCCTTCAAGTTTGTATTTATTTTGTTGTTTTTGCACTAATGTCACAAGCGTAAAGGGGTCAACCTTAGTTGCTTGATCGAATTCAAGGCGGCCACTTTGGCTGCCTGCATCCAATTTTATAATGCCGAGGTGCTCTGCCTGTAATTTTAACGATGTTATCCTGAACAGGTTCTTAGTCGTTTCTGGTAATAAGCCAAAACGGTCAATCATTTCAATCTGAAGTTCCTTCAGTTCGGTATCATCTTTAGCGCTGGAAATACGTTTATACATGATTAAACGGCTATGTACATCGGGTAGGTAGTCATCTTTTATCAGTACGGGAATATGTAAGTTGATTTCCGTTCCGTGATTAAGAGGTCTATCCATGTTAGGCGTTTTGCCATCCTTAATAGATTGAATCGCTTCCTCAAGCATTTCCATATACAAGGTAAAGCCAATACCCTGGATTTGCCCGCTCTGGTCGTCGCCTAATAGCTCGCCTGCACCACGTATTTCAAGATCGTGAGTGGCCAGCGTGAAGCCTGCGCCAAGGTCGTCAGCTAAGGCTATTGCTTCAAGTCGCTTGGCAGCATCTTTACTGACGCTTTTGCTGGGAGGTGTCAGCATATAAGCATAAGCTTGGTGATGAGATCGGCCTACACGGCCTCGTAGCTGGTGTAGCTGGGCCAGCCCAAATTTGTCGGCGCGGTCAATAATAATGGTATTGGCGTTAGGGATGTCGATCCCGGTTTCAATAATGGTGGTACATAGCAAGATATTATGACGTTTGTGATAGAAGTCGGTCATAACCTGTTCTAGTTCCCGTTCACGCATCTGGCCATGGCCTATGCCTATGCGTGCTTCTGGAACCAGTTCTGCTAGTTCTTCAGCAGTTTTTTCAATACTTTTAACTTCATTGTGAAGATAGTAAACCTGCCCTCCACGTAATAGCTCACGCAAAATAGCCTCTTTAACAAGCGGGCCGTCAGATTCGCGAACAAATGTCTTAACAGCCAGTCTTCGAGCAGGTGGCGTGGCAATAATGGAAAGGTCTCGCATACCTGACATAGCCATATTGAGCGTGCGCGGAATCGGTGTTGCCGTCATGGTGAGAATATCTACTTCTGAGCGCAGTGATTTAAGGCGTTCTTTTTGCTGTACGCCAAAGCGATGCTCTTCATCAATAATCACTAGGCCTAAGTTTTTAAATGTAATATCGCCTTGTAATAACTTGTGTGTGCCAATGATGATATCGATCTGGCCTGTTTTAAGCTTTTCTATTGCTTCTGTTTGTTGCTTGCTGCTTCTAAAGCGTGAAATAAGTTCGACTGTTACTGGCCAGTCTGCAAAGCGGTCTCTGAAGTTTTCAAAGTGCTGCTGGGCTAGCAGAGTGGTAGGAACAAGAATGGCTATTTGTCTTCCCGAGTTTGCTGCGATAAAAGCGGCACGCATGGCGACTTCTGTTTTACCAAAGCCTACGTCGCCACATACCAGTCGGTCCATCGGTTGAGGGGATATCATGTCACGAATGACAGATTGGATTGCTGTTTCTTGGTCGGGTGTTTCTTCAAATGGAAAGCCTGAAACAAACAATTTGTAATCTTCATCAGGGTCGCTAAACGCAAAGCCTTTGCGAGCGGCACGTCTTGCGTAAATATCCAATAACTCTGCTGCGGTGTCGCGCACTTTTTCTGCAGCTTTCTGGCGTGCTTTACTCCATTGCTCGGTGCCAAGGCGGTGTAGCGGGGCAAGTTCATCGCTGCTGCCGCTATAGCGGCTGATTAAATGTAGCGAGGCTACAGGCACATACAGTTTTGCGTTATTGGCATAAGAGAGGGCTACAAACTCATTGGTTTGGCCGTCAAGATCGATAGTTTCAAGGCCAAGATAGCGTCCAATTCCGTGATCTATATGTACGACAGGTGCGTTAGGCGCAAGTTCGGCGAGGTTTCTAACAACAAGATCTGTTTGGCCTTTGTCTTTGGCGCGTCTTCTGCGTTGGAATACTTGTCGACCAAAGAGTTGTGATTCTGAAACAACATGAATGCCGTCGTCAGTGCTAAGCCCTCGATTGATAGGGTATACAGTCAATGCACAGCTGATATCGCTATCTATAAATGATTGCCAGTTATCGACAACTGTTGGCTTAATGTTGGCTTTAGTGAGTAGTTCTTGAAGTGCTTCGCGTCGGCCCGCAGATTCAGCGCAAAATAGAATCTTGTGACTAGGCCGTTCCTCTAAAAAGTTACTCAATAGCGCCAGAGGCGAAGATGACTGAGCGTTAATCGTTAGTTCGGATGTTTCTTGGTACGGTAAATTTGATCTGCCTGCTGAGTCGCCAGCTACCGCTTCTGCGCTAAATTGAATGCGTCGAAACTGCTTGAGGGCGCCGAAGAACTCGTCCTTGGGGGTGAATATCGAACTAGGTGGCAGGATGGGGCGCTCGATATCATGTCGACGTTCTTCGTAGCGACTATTAACATCATTCCAAAATTGTTGGCACGGCCTATCAAGAGATCCGTCGGATATTATTAAGGTTTCTTTGGGTAGGTAGTCAAAGAGTGTTGCTGTCTCGTCAAAGAAAAACGGTAAATAGTACTCAATTCCAGGTGGTGCAAAGCCGTTGCTGACATCCTGGTAAGTAGGGCAGCGACGCTGGTCTACATCAAAAGTGCTGCGCCAGTTTTGTTTAAAGCGTGAAATGGCTGCTTCTGTTAATGGTACTTCACGTGCTGGTAGCAGGCGAATTTGCTCAATTTTATCGATAGATCGCTGTGATTCAGGGTCAAATGTGCGCAGTGTGTCGATTTCATCATCAAAAAGATCAATCCTAAAAGGTGTTTCTGAGCCCATAGGAAACAGGTCAATGATCGAACCTCTAACGGCGTATTCTCCATGCTCATTCACGGTATCGGTAGCGCGGTAGCCTGCATCGCTGAGTTGTTGTCTTAATTTATCAATATTAAGAGATTGGCCTGTCTGTAGTAGTAAAGAATGCGCCTGCAAGAAACTGGAAGGTGCAATCCGGTGCATGAGCGTGCTGATGGGCACGATAACGACACCGTGTTTGAGCTGAGATAACTGTTTTAATGTACTGACACGTGTTGAGGTAATGTCTTGATGAGGCGAAAACGTATCGTAGGGAAGTGTCTCCCAATCAGGAAAAGGAAGAATTTCTAAATGTTGAGCCGCTGAGTAAAAATGAATTTCATTTTCAAGCAGGCTAGCGGTGTCGCTGTTTCGTGTGATGACCAGAGTCAGTTGCTGGTGCTGTAAAGCTGCTTGGGCAATTAATAATCCGGCAGCGCTTTGGTGTGCTTGGCCAACCCATTTGATATCACCTGGTTTTGTCGGTATCGGAAATATCAAATTTGTCACGAAGCCTCTCCTGTTTCAGAATATTTAGCAGCGCCCTATATTACAGATTGGCTCAAGGAAGGGATATAAGTCCTTGAAAAATCATCCGGCTAAAGTACTAGGATGAGAGTGTTTGCCCGCTGGCCTATAAAAGGGGATAATGTTTCGCAAATTTTTAACGTGCGTTGATGTAAAGTTGGAGAAGCCTGTGAGCCAAGATCAAGTATTCGCTGAATGGAAAGAACGCGAAGCGACAGCAGAAGCAATGATTCCTTTGATCGGTCGTTTGTACCGTGATCGTAATGTTGAAACTTCTGTTTATGGTCGTCTGATTGTTAAACGTTCTGTAATTGATGTGCTTAAAGCACATCGTTATGTGCGTCAGATGGAAGCTCAAGAGCTGACAGTACTAGAAACATACCCAGTGCTGGAAGCACTTGAGTCTTTGGATGTGAGCGGTGCTCATGTTGATGTCGGCAAAATGGCAGCGCAGTTCCGCGAAAGTGGAAATGGCCGCACCATGAAGGAGTTTCTTGAGGAGCAGTTGTCCTCAGTTATTGGTGTTGAAGATCGTCAAGGTACTGATGTTGTACTTTACGGTTTTGGTCGTATCGGTCGTTTGTTAGCGCGTTTGCTAATCGAGCGTACTGGCGGTGGTCAGTCTCTACGCTTACGAGCAATTGTTGTACGTAAAGGCAAAGCTGATAATGATTTAGAAAAACGCGCCAGCTTGCTGCGTCGTGATTCTGTTCATGGCTCGTTTAAAGGTACGATCCAAATTGATGCCGAAAATAACACACTGATTGCCAATGGTAATGAAATTAAAGTTATCTTCGCAAACGCCCCGGATCAGATCGATTACACCGAGTATGGCATTAACAATGCTATTGTGATTGATAACACGGGTATGTGGCGTGATAAAGAAGGTTTGTCCTTGCACCTTAAGTCAAAAGGCGTGGCGCGTGTATTGCTGACGGCTCCTGGTAAAGGCGTTAAAAATATTGTGATGGGTGTTAACCACCATGATATTGAAGATGAAGACTTAGTATTGTCTGCAGCTTCTTGCACTACCAATGCAATTACACCTGTTTTGAAAGCAGTGAACGATGTTTATGGTATTGAGAATGGTCATGTTGAAACTGTTCATTCTTATACAAATGACCAAAACTTGATCGATAATTACCATAAAGGTGATCGTCGTGGTCGTGCCGCTGGCCTTAACATGGTTATTACAGAAACAGGTGCAGCTAAAGCCGTTTCTAAAGCCTTGCCTATAATGGAAGGTAAGCTAACGGGTAATGCTATTCGTGTACCAACACCTAACGTTTCAATGGCGATTTTAAATCTAAATCTGTCAAAAGAAGTTGAGCGTGAAGGATTGAATGATTACCTTCGTGAAGCATCGTTGCACTCTCCATTGCAGAAACAGATTGCTTACAGTAACTCTCCAGAAGCTGTATCAAGTGATTTTGTTGGCTCGCGTGCAGCGGGTATTGTTGATGCGCTGGCGACGATCGCAACCGGTAATCGTTGTGTGCTTTATGTATGGTATGACAATGAATTTGGCTATAGCTGCCAGGTGATTCGTATGGCTCAGAAAATGGCTGATGTCACTTTGCCTGCTTTTCCTAAAGCTAATAAATAGTTGATATTTGTCAGGAAAAAACCGCTTTGAGCGGTTTTTTTTGATCATTTATTTTATATTCCAAAAAAATATAAGCTTAGATTAAATACGTCTAGGTGATTTGCCTAACTAAGCCCAAGGTAGCAGCGGTTTAACCAAGGCTCTTTGTAGATATGGAGTGTGACGCTCAGGTATACTTAGAAAGTTTTTAGGTGGGGTTATTCGTTTTCCTAATAAGAAGATCAGAATTGAAGCATTTAGCGAAAGCTAAGCTGATTCATTTTATCTGACACGAAGGAAACTAGATCTCGAAAAATTTAATCGTGATTGGGTGAGGTGTATGATCAAGATCAATAAAGGTCTAGATCTACCGATAACGGGTTCTCCGGAGCAGGCTGTGAAAAGCGCTGTCGCGGAAATTCGGTCGGTCGCCGTGATTGGGCCAGACTATATTGGTTGTAAACCAACAATGGCCGTCAAGGTGGGTGATCGAGTGAAACTCGGTCAAGTGGTCTTTTCCGATAAAAAAACTGAAGGTGTTCAGGTCACTGCTCCAGGTGCTGGTGTAGTAACTGAGATCAATCGTGGAGAACGTCGGGTTCTTCAATCGGTTGTTATTGAACTGGATGCTGAAGAAGAAGCAATAGAATTCGCACGTTACGATGCTGCTAAATTAGCAGATGTAACGCGTGATCAGGTAGTTGAAAACCTACAGGCCTCTGGTTTGTGGACTGCATTTCGTACGCGTCCTTTTAGTCGTGTACCTGCTGTATCAACTGTGCCTGTTTCTATTTTCGTAACTGCAATTGATACCAATCCTTTGGCCGCAGATCCAGCGTTATTCATTAATGAATATGCTGATGATTTTGCCAATGGGTTGAAGCTGCTAACTAAGCTATCTGAGAAAGCGGTTTATCTGTGTAAAGCGCCTGGTTTAAAAGTGCCAAGTGTTGACGGTGTTACTGTTGAAGAATTCGACGGTCCCCACCCTGCAGGTAATGCCGGTACTCATATTCATCATCTTGAACCCGTGTCTCGTACAAAAACTGTATGGACTATTGGTTATCAAGATGTTGTTGCTATGGGTAAGCTCTTTACTGATGGTCGGCTATTTGTTGAGCGTTTTGTGTCTGTTGCTGGGCCACATGTTAATAAATCTGCTGTTCTTAAAACCCGTGTGGGCGCTAAGTTAGATGAGTTAACTGTTGGTTTACTGCCGACTGGCGAAAACCGTTTGATTAATGGTTCAGTTTGGAATGGTCCAACAGCTAAAGGGCCGTTGGCATATCTGGGACGATACGCAAACCAGGTAACTGTATTGACCGAAGGTAACAAGCGTGAATTCTTTGGATGGGTTATGCCTGGTTCAAATAAATTCTCTGTTCTGAACGTCTTTACATCGTTCCTCTCGTCTGGCAAAAAGTTCGATTTTACAACCACCACAAATGGTTCTGAACGAGCAATGGTTCCTGTGGGACAGTTTGAACAACTGATGCCGCTGGATATTTTGCCAACTCAATTGCTACGTGCGCTAGTCACCGGGGATATCGTAACTGCAATGCAGTTAGGTTGCTTGGAACTCGACGAAGAAGATCTGGCTCTTTGTACTTTTGCTTGCCCTGGTAAGTACGAATACGGACCAATCCTTCGCGATAATCTGACGCGCATAGAGAAAGAAGCCTAAGAGAGGCAGCGTATGAGTATCAGAAATATACTTGATAAAATGGAGCCGCATTTCCATAAAGGCGGCAAGTACGAAAATTGGTATGCGTTGTATGAAGCAGCAGATACCATTTTTTATACACCTGCATCTGTGACCAAAACAGCGTCGCATGTGCGGGATGGTATCGACCTTAAACGTATGATGATTTTGGTCTGGCTGTGTACTTTTCCGGCAATTTTTGCGGGTATGTACAACGTTGGTTACCAGGCAAATACTGCAATGGCCGGCATGGGTCTGACTGAAGCTGAAGGTTGGCGTGGTGCTATTGCTGGTGCTTTGACTGGGTTTGATGCAAGCAGTGTGTGGGATAACATTATCCATGGTGCTGTTTATTGGTTGCCTATTTATATAACAGTCTTTCTTGTGGGCGGCTTCTGGGAAGTTTTGTTTGCAATGAAGCGCGGGCATGAAGTCAACGAAGGTTTTTTTGTAACCTCAATCTTGTTTGCATTGATTCTTCCTCCAACTGTTCCGTTGTGGCAAGTAGCGCTAGGGATCAGTTTTGGTGTGGTTATCGGTAAAGAAGTGTTCGGTGGAACAGGTAAAAACTTCCTGAACCCTGCACTTACTGGGCGTGCATTCCTATTCTTCGCATATCCTGCGCAGATGTCTGGTGATGCGATCTGGACTGCTGTTGATGGTTTCTCTGGAGCAACGCCTCTAGGTTTGGCTGCAGCGGGTGGTGTTGATGCCATTCTTGCTCAAAACCTGACATGGATGGATGCCTTCTTAGGCCAAATTCAGGGTTCTGTAGGTGAGACATCGACTATCGCAATTATGATTGGTGGTGCGGTATTGCTGATAGCTAAAGTGGCTGCGTGGCGTATTGTTGCTGGTGTATTTGCGGGCATGGTCGGAATGACTGTTCTGTTAAATATTATTGGCTCTGATACTAACCCGATGTTCGCTTTGCCGTTCTACTGGCACTTTGTGTTAGGTGGATTCGCATTCGGTATGTTCTTTATGGCGACCGATCCGGTTTCTGCGTCAATGACGAATACCGGTAAGCTATACTTCGGTGCGCTGATCGGCATCATGGTGGTGTTAATTCGTGTAGTTAACCCAGCATTCCCTGAAGGTATGATGCTAGCGATTCTGTTCGGTAACTTGTTCGCACCATTGATTGACAACTTTGTCATTCAGGCGAACATTAAACGGAGGATGGCACGCAATGTCGGCTAATAACGATACTATCGGTAAAACGATTACCGTCACCGTATTACTTTGTGTGGTCTGTTCAGTAATCGTATCTGCAGCAGCAGTACTTCTGAAGCCTCAGCAAATTGCTAACAAAGAACTCGACAGAAAAACCAATATTCTGGCGGCTGCTGGTTTAATGGACTCGTCTAAGTCTGTTGATGAGTTGTTTTCTCAGATCACTACTAAAGTAGTTGATCTAGAAACTGGCAAATTTACTGATGCAGTTGACGCTGCAACATTTGATGCACGTAAAGCCTCTAAAGATCCTGCTCTATCGAGTAAGCTGGATCGTAAGGATGATATCGCATCGATTAAACGTCAGGCGAAATATCAGACTGTATACTTGGTTGAGGCTGAAGGTAAGCTTGAAAAGGTCATTCTGCCGGTTCATGGCTATGGTCTTTGGTCAACGCTTTACGGGTTCCTTGCATTAGAAGGTGACTTAAATACAGTCGTTGGTTTGGGCTTTTACTCTCATGCTGAAACTCCAGGGTTGGGTGGTGAAGTAGACAACCCTCTTTGGAAGTCGCAGTGGCCAGGTAAGAAAGTCTATGCCGATGGCGCTATGGAACCATTGTTAGGCTTGATCAAAGGTAAGGTGAATCCTGATGCTGCAAATGCAGCTCATCAGATTGATGGCCTTTCCGGTGCGACGCTTACTAGTGATGGTGTGTCTCGTATGGTGAAGTTCTGGATGGGTGAAAACGGTTATGCGCCGTTTCTTACTAACCTGAAAGCTGGGGGGGTGTAAATTATGTCTGAAACTAGAGATATTTTGACGGGCCCTATCGTCAAAAATAACCCAATAGCATTACAGATTCTTGGTGTATGTTCCGCTCTTGCGGTAACAACGAACATGAATACTGCGCTTGTAATGACGTTGGCAGTAATTTCAGTAACAGCATTTTCAAATATGTTTGTGTCTATGATCCGTAATCATATACCAAGCAGTATTCGTATTATCTGTCAGATGGTTATTATCGCATCGTTGGTAATTGTTGTTGATCAGATTTTGAAAGCCGTTGCTTATGATGTTTCTAAACAGTTATCAGTTTTCGTGGGTTTGATTATCACGAACTGCATCGTAATGGGTCGTGCTGAAGCCTTTGCCATGAAAAACCCTCCAGGGGTCTCTTTTATGGATGGTATCGGTAACGGGCTAGGTTACGGTGCCGTACTGATGTTTGTTGCTTTTTTCCGTGAATTGTTCGGATCAGGTAGCCTGTTTGGAATAGAAATTCTTCCATTAGCCACAAATGGTGGCTGGTACCAGGCTAACGGTATGATGCTGTTGCCGCCAAGTGCTTTCTTTATCATCGGTGGATTCATCTGGATTATACGTGCCTATGATAAAAAGCAGGTAGAAGCTCCTGAGTTCATTATGGCGCCAAACTCTAAGAAGGAGGCTGCATAATGGAACAATATATCAGTCTAGCTATTAGGGCTATCTTCGTCGAAAACATGGCGCTGTCCTTCTTTCTTGGGATGTGTACTTTCTTGGCTATTTCAAAGAAGGTGCAAACTGCTATTGGTTTAGGTATTGCGGTAATTGTCGTACTTGCGATTACCACTCCTATTAATAATTTGCTTTATAACGGCTTATTGCGTGAAGGCGCATTGTCGTGGGCAGGTTATCCAGAAGTAGATCTGAGCTTTTTGGGTTACATCTCTTATATTGGCGTTATCGCTGCGATCGTTCAGATCCTCGAAATGGTATTGGATAAGTTTTTCCCAGTACTATATAACGCACTGGGAGTGTTCCTACCTTTGATCACTGTAAACTGTGCCATTATGGGTGCTGCTCTCTTCATGGTAGAGCGTGACTATAACTTTGGTGAGAGTGTTGTTTACGGTGTCGGTGCGGGTGTTGGTTGGGCGTTGGCAATTGCTGCGTTGGCGGGTATTCGTGAAAAATTGAAATATAGCGACGTTCCAGAAGGATTACGTGGCCTAGGCATTACCTTCGTTACTGTTGGTTTGATGTCTTTAGGTTTCATGTCTTTCTCTGGCGTACAGCTGTGATTCTGCTCAGACGTGATCAACAGAAGGATGGATTAAGCCTATGAATGCTGAAATCGTTCTCGGAGTTGTCATGTTTACCGTTGTGGTGCTTGCACTTGTAGCGGTAATTCTGGCGGCCCGTTCAAAATTGGTAAGTTCTGGTGATGTGACAATTCACATTAATGATGATCCAGAAAAAGCGATCACAGTGCCTGCTGGTGGTAAGCTTCTGCAGACACTCGCAAACGTTGGTATCTTTGTACCTTCGGCTTGTGGTGGTGGTGGCACATGCGCACAGTGTAAATGCCAGGTTCTTGATGGTGGTGGTTCTATGCTACCGACTGAAGAATCTCACTTTACAATGCGCGAAGCAAAAGATGGCTGGCGCTTGTCATGTCAGGTTGCTGTAAAGCAAGACATGAATATTGAGCTGGAAGAAGAGATCTTTGGTGTTAAAAAATGGGAATGTACGGTTGAATCAAATCCGAACGTTGCTACTTTCATCAAAGAGCTAACATTGCGTCTGCCGGAAGGGGAGAATGTAGATTTTCGCGCCGGTGGTTATGTGCAATTGGAAGCTCCTGCTCATGAAGTTCATTACAAAGACTTCGATATTGAAGAAGAGTACCGCGGTGATTGGGATAAGTTTAACCAGTGGAAGTATGTATCTAAGGTAACTGAACCCGTTATCCGTGCATACTCTATGGCAAACTATCCTGAAGAAGTGGGTATTGTTAAGTTCAATATCCGTATTGCTTCTCCGCCTCCAGGTAAAGATGATCTGCCTCCGGGCCTGATGTCTTCTTATGTTTTCAGTCTTAAGCCGGGTGATAAAATCACTGTGTACGGTCCATTTGGTGAGTTCTTTGCAAAAGATACTGACAATGAAATGGTCTTCATCGGTGGTGGTGCGGGCATGGCGCCGATGCGTTCGCACATTTTTGACCAGCTGAAGCGATTGAAATCTACACGTAAGATTTCGTTCTGGTACGGTGCTCGCTCATTGCGTGAGTGTTTCTATAATGAAGAATACGATCAGCTGCAGGCTGAAAACGATAACTTCAAGTGGCACTTGGCTTTGTCAGACCCTCAACCAGAAGATAACTGGGATGGTATGTCTGGCTTTATCCATAATGTGTTGTATGAAAACTATCTTAAGGACCATGAAGCGCCTGAAGATTGTGAATTCTACATGTGTGGACCACCTATGATGAATGCCGCCGTTGTTCAAATGCTGGTGGATTTAGGTGTGGAGCGTGAAAATATCTTGCTTGATGACTTTGGTGGTTAAGCTTTGATAGATGCACTATATCGTGCCCCTAAATGGCCGGCAGCATTGAAGCTGGCCTGTTTGTTTTTAGTAGGGTGTAGCGAAAACAAACAGAATTCAGAGATCGTTTCCTTTTCTGGGGTGACGATGGGTACTACATTTACCGTGAAATGGGTAGGTGTTGATGATGCTCGTGTGGCGGCTATCCACGAGGAAGTGACAAGCGAGTTAGCTGACGTTAACCAAGCGATGTCGACATATATAGCAGGCTCCGAGTTGTCTCTACTTAACCAATTGCCAGCAAAGAGTGAAGTAGAGCTCAGTGATTCATTATTTTTTGTATTAAGTCTTGCGCAAAATATTAGTAGAAAAACCGCAGGTGCTTTTGATGTTACTGTGGGGCCGCTTGTTAATTTGTGGGGGTTTGGGCCAGACGGGCGTGTTATTAAAGCGCCGGCTGAGAGTGATGTTGTTCACTTGCAGCAGCAGACTGGGTTTGAGAAGTTAGTGCTTAACAGTGCTGCCCAAAAAGCACTCAAGAAAACAGCTTTATATGTAGACCTTTCAGCGATAGCCAAAGGTTACGGTGTTGATGTCTTAGCTAAGGTTATGGAAAAACATAATATCCATAATTACCTTGTTGAGATAGGTGGTGAGTTAAGGGCAAAAGGTCACAAGCCAAATAATCAGGATTGGAAAATTGCGATTGAAAGTCCTGTTAATGGTGAACGAAAAGTACAAAAAATACTCAGTATCAGTGATACAGGAATTGCTACTTCGGGTGATTATAGAAATTATTTCGAAGAAGGTGGTGTTCGTTACTCTCATACGATAAACCCCAAAACGGGTAAGCCGATAACGCATAAGTTGGCTTCAGTAACTGTTTTGATGCCTACTTGTGCTGAGGCAGATGCTATGGCAACAGCGTTTATGGTTATGGGAGGAGAGCGTGCGTACGAATTTGCAGTGAAGCATAATATAGATGCTTTCTTTATTGTAAAATCTAATCAAGATTTTATTGAAAAAATGACACCAGGCTTTGATAAGCGCTTGGTGAAGAGAGGTTGATGTGGATATTTTTATCTTTGTTTTTGCAAGCTTGGTGTTAATCATTTTGGCGATGTCGGTAGGCGTTATTATGGGAGGAAAGCCAATCGCTGGCTCATGCGGCGGTATGGCTAACCTGGGTATGGATACTGCGTGTGATATTTGTGCGGGTGATAAGTCTATTTGTGAAGATGAAGATGAAAAAAATCGCCGTATCGCTGAATTGGCCAAATCAACAGATCTAGCTTATGAAGTTAAGTCTAAAAGCTGATTGTTGTCTGCCGCGTTGTGGCTTATTCTGCGCTGTGTAGTCCTAAGTAACTGACAATAAAGTATAAAGATAAACTAAGGGGATATTGATGGCTGTTTATGACTATGACGTTGTCGTGATTGGTTCAGGTCCGGCAGGAGAAGGAGCAGCAATGAATGCTGCTAAGCACGGGCGTCGTGTTGCAATTGTTGAAGAGCAAGATTCTGTTGGTGGTAACTGTACACATAAAGGAACTATTCCTTCTAAAGCGTTACGTCACGCGGTTAAGCAGATCATCGAATTTAATACTAACCCGATGTTTAGAGATATTGGGGAGCCGCGCTGGTTCTCTTTTTCAAAAGTGCTGAAACGTGCTGAAAAAGTTATGTCTAATCAGGTTATGTTGCGTACTAACTTTTATGCACGTAATCGCGTTGATGTGTTTTTCGGACGAGCAGAGTTTGAGAACAATAACACCATCATAGTAAAAGAAACGGCGAAAGGCGATGAGACACTGCGTACCAAAAGCGTAGTCATTGCTTCGGGGTCACGCCCGTATTGTCCGCCAGATATTGATTTCACCCACCCACGTATTTATAACTCAGACACTATTCTTAAGCTAAGCCATACGCCGCGCACATTGATTATTTATGGCGCTGGTGTAATCGGCAGCGAATATTGCTCTATTTTCAGCGGGCTTGGTGTAAAAGTTGATCTAGTCGATACGCAGGATCGTTTATTGTCATTCCTTGATGGCGAAATCTCTGATGCGCTGAGCTATCATCTACGTAATACAGCCGTTAAGATTCGTCATAACGAAGAGTACGAAAGTGTAGTAGGTGATGAGCACGGTGTTATTCTGAACCTTAAATCAGGCAAGCGTATTCGTGCAGATGCTTTTCTTTGGTGTAATGGCCGGACAGGTAATACGGATAACATGAACCTTGAAGCGAGTGGACTCAAGGCAAATAGCCGTGGTCAGTTGACTATCGACAAGCATTATAAAACTGACGTGGAAAATATTTACGCTGTCGGTGATGTTATTGGTTGGCCAAGTTTGGCTTCTGCTGCCTTGGATCAAGGCCGATCTGCTGCTGCTGATCTGGTTGGGGCCGATAACTTTCGCTACATCGATGAAGTGCCAACAGGGATTTATACTATCCCTGAGATTAGCTCTTTAGGTAAAACTGAAGAAGAGCTAACAGCTGAACGGGTTCCTTATGAAGTTGGGCAAGCTTTCTTCAAAGATACTGCACGTGCGCAGATTTCAGCTCAGCCTGTGGGCATGTTGAAAATTCTGTTTCATCGTGAAACATTGGCTATTCTTGGTATTCATTGTTTTGGTGATCAGGCGTCGGAGATTGTACATATCGGGCAGGCCATTATGCGCCAAGAAGGTGAAGCTAATACGATTGAGTATTTTGTTAACACTACATTTAACTACCCTACAATGGCCGAGGCTTATCGTGTGGCTGCCATCGCAGGGTTAAATCGTATTGCTAATTTGTA
>JAWUYS010000084.1:0-9367 GCA_034110685.1 Neptunomonas sp. | reverse complement strand
ACTGCTCCCAGCATCAATGCAAACTGAGCACCTAGCAGCATAAGCGTAGAGATGGTAAACCAACTATCTGATTGGCCCTGTTGAATTTCGTGAGCTATTTGGATATCAATCAATATCGTGGCAACAACAATAGCCAGAATGAATGCCCGGCTAGCCCAACGAGCTAAAAACGTAGCAGCCTTCTTTGGTCGTTTATATATAAACTCTTCAAATGTTGTTTTTCCGCTCATCTGAAGGCGTGAGTCTAAGAAGTCTATTTGTCCCTGTAACCATTCAGTTTTCACTAAGCCAATATCGGCACTCACCGTTTGTGTCCAGAGTTCTAGCTCCGCAAGTCTGGACACATAGTGAATAATCGGCCAATTTTGTCTGTATCTTCGAGGAATAATGGGCTTCACATCAGGCGGAACATTGGCTAAATTTAAATAAGCACGAATTCTCAGAGCCTCTGAAACACAGCGGAAGGTTTGATATTTAATCTTGGTTTGGTTTTTCTTTTCCTGCTTGATTAAAAATACCAAGCCCAATATACAAACCAATATTGTCACATTGAAAACGATACCAAGCGGTTTATTGATTAGTGCAGACATCAACTCATATGAGATAAGCCCGTAAACTGCGATTCGAATAAAACTTCCAAGGTTATTGCGATAACTTTTTTGATACACCATAGCGGAAGCATCTGCTTGATAAAACAACCTGGAAAATTTGTTCAAGCCTTTTTCTATCCCTGCTATTTTATGCCGGGATGCGTCAACATGATTTTGCTCTGCGAAGGTATTGAAACGGATAAGTTGCTTGTTAAGTAAAGCAAATTCGTTACTCAGAAATTCCTTAATGGGGTTCTCTTGTTTATTTAAACAGTAACTGACATAAAGCGGATAAGGTGTGTCTTTATAATCTTTATGCTCAAGTTGAATAAGCTCTGACAACAAGGGGGTTGCTGGATTAGACTGACGTCGATTGATAGAAATATGTTGAACTACACCACCAATTTGACCATCAAACTCACTGTGCGGCTGCAACCCAATAGCAATTTTATCATTACACCACTCTAATCGTTCACCACACTTGTATCTAACAATATCCGCTGTTCCTCCAACACCTCCACTAACATTGCCATCCCATAGCGCGATGAGCACATGGCTATATTTAGCAATGAACAACCCTACATTTAAATACTGATAGTCCCGTTGTTGCTGGGCATTGCTTTCTACTGATGACGGCTTGGTTTGCATTGTTTGAAACTGCTCACTAACCACTATCGTGTTCTTATGATGGGCGCTCAGGTGTTTTTTAAATCCTGAAAGACCGAATTGGTATTCTTCTGGTGTTGTTACGAAGTCTTTTTCATATTCTGCCGAATCCATTGGTAGGCATGGGAAAACTTCAAAATTATCTGTGTCAGATATACCACTGTCTCGCAACTCTTCAAGGGCTTGAACCGCTAATAAATCACAACCTTCAGCCATCGCACTCATCAGCCAGATAGGCGTTTGTTTACCCAACTTTTTGCGCCAGTAGAGGATACAGTCTTTGATGGCCTCCTTAATTTCATCTATTGAGGAGTTTTCAGTTTGAAGTTGATAAGGGTCTCGATGACCAGTAACGCCAATAATAAAAGGAACCAACGCATTAGAGGAGGCTGATTCTTGTGACTGATTACCCTGAGCTGCTTTCACTACATTTTTTCCCCGATATCAAAAATTGGATTCGAGTCAGTACATGTTTGAAAATAAAACAATAGCTTAGTGCAGAGCGCAAGTCATCTACTCCGAAGCGAAGAGGCAGGTTTATCATGTAGTTAGTTTGTAGCGCTAAAGCCAACTAGGACAGTGCTTGAACACTATTAGTTGAGACCTCATCAACGTTACGTTGGCTGATAAAGCTTATTAAGTCGGGCTTTTTCAAAGGGTATGAAAGCAGGTAACCTTGCACCCAGTCACAATTAATTTCTTGTAAGTATTCTAGCTGTCTCTGGTTTTCTACACCTTTTGCGGCAATCCTAAGATCGTAAAGCTTGCCAAGATTATTAACAATTTTTACCATCTTAGTTTTATCAGCATGCTCTGAAAAAAGCTCTCTCACAAAAGAGCTGTCAATTTTTAAGCAATCCAGCGGGTAATGATTTAGCTGGCCAAACGCCGTACTCCCTGTACCGAAGTCATCTAGGGCAATAGATACTCCTAGGGCTTTTATTTTATCAAACGCTGATGCAATTTTTTCATCACTCAATAAAAGAGCCGTTTCAGATATTTCCAATTCAACAGATGAAGGAGATACTTTATGCTTGCCTAACAACTCTTGTACTGCATTTGAAAACGTCTCATTTTGAAGTTCAGCTCCGGATATATTGATACATATTTTACCCGTAAAACCTTGTTGCAACTGCAGTTCAGCTAGGTTGGCTAAGCTATTATCGATGACCCACAAATCTAACTCTTTAATTAAATTTGTTTTTTCAGCAACCGAAATAAATTGCTCAGGAGTAATCCCCTCTTCTGCTAAATTCTGGCATCGCAAAAGTGCCTCTACACCCACAATTTCAAGTGTATGGCAGCTAAAGACTGGCATATATACTAGCGAAAGCTGGTTTTGCTCAAGCGCTATCTTTAATTGCTCTTCTATATAGTTTCGTTCACGCAATAACTCTGCAATATCTTTTGTGTAATATTCAAATCGATTTCTACCATTGCGTTTTGCTTCATACATCGCCAAATCAGCATGGTGGAGTAGCTCATCTGGAGTGGCTGCATCATCAGGGAAAGTAGCGATCCCAATACTGGCAAATACTGAATGGGTATTCTCGACCGTTTCAAAGCCATTTTCGAACAGCTTAAGTATACGCTCAGCAACAACGGCACTACTTATAGGACTACTTAAATCGTTTAAAATCACAACGAACTCATCGCCGCCTAATCGTGCAAGTTCATCAAATTTATCGTCCATAATCATATCGGTCGGGCGTACCGTTTCTTTTAGTAAATCACTGAAACTGCGCAGTAATATATCGCCAACTTCGTGACCATAGTTATCATTTACTTGTTTGAAATTATCAAGATCGATGTACAGCAGACCCACACGCTTATCTTCTTTACCAGCACGACGTAATAAACGCGTAAGATTAGATTTAAAATTCCTACGATTAGGTAAGCCTGTAAGCGCATCATAGTAGGCCAGCTTACGTATATCTTCATCGTGTAATTGTATGATCATCTCATCAGCACGTTCTTTGGAATGCAGAACCGCTAAGCAAATAAGACTCAATAAAAACAGAGTTACCTCAAAACGAATAGACTCACTGAGTGAATAGTGAGTCATTAACAATTCAGACATCGGCGTAAATAGCAGTAAGCTACTAAGAAATATAAAACTGCCGTAGAGAGTTACCGCAGTCCAAAAACGATTGACAAAAAGACTCACCGCTAAGGTTGGATAGATCCAAAGTATCCCAGTATTTTCATGCCCACCGGTTACTAAAAGAGTGATAGGTAGAAGAAACAAGTTGATATTGAGTAAGTTAACCGCCGCTTCAATTCTATTAGTGCGATATAACAAGTAAACAACAACCGAACAAATCAGAGCGCAAACGAAAAGTATTCCTGACAACCCTGTCGATTGATTTATATAGCTTATCCAGCTAAAAACCAGTAAAAAAGCCACACCAAGAAGCGCCTGAATTTTGCAGAAACGCAACCGCGTTGCAAACTGCACATCAAGCATTTCTTGCCTGCTTTTATTATGGTAATTCACTGATTAACTCCCTCTAATTCAGCACCAGCATGAGTGATATCTTTTACAACTTAAATAAAAACAAGACATTACAGATATGACTCCAAAAGACCGACAACGGCATTCAAAAAAAGCCTATAACAAAGGCATTAAAAAATAGTAACGAACATCGCTTTCGTCAAATTATGTTTACAAGTATGACAATAACCACTTGGCATACAGTGTAGTCTAAAAAAACTATTTCCTTACTCCCTCTAGCAGAATAACTCTACCTATACTGCAATCTCATTACCGTCTGTCATCTTTTGTTAACAAATGACGTTTAGCCTTCCGCTCATTAGATTTCGCCAACGCCATTTTGGCTTTACCTTTAAAAAGTAACTGGATATCTGTAATGAACAAATTCAAACTTCAAAATGATGCTAATCGCCTTAATGAGGGTGAGACTGATTTTTCCAAAATAGTGGATAGCGGATTAAGCCGCCGCCGTTTCATGCAAGGTGGCGCCGCTGCAATGGGGCTTTTTCTAGCCGCCAACCCATTAGCACAAGCGATTGCAGCAGCCACACAGCCAGCGAGCCAGTTACTAGGCTTCACCGCGTTACCCGTCAGTACATCAGATGAGTTCATTGTTCCTAAAGGTTACATCGCTAAACCACTTATATCTTGGGGTGACCCTATATTAAAAGGCGCGCCTGCTTTTGATGAATCAGGTACACAATCTAGCGCAGCACAAGCAGGACAGTTTGGAGACAACACCGACGGTATGAGCTTGTTTCCTCTTTCTGCTAACCGCGCTCTGTTAGCTGTTAACAACGAATACACTAATTACCTACTGCTATTTGCTCATCAGGGAAAAGAGCTGACAGCCGATGATGTGAAAAAAGCCCAAGCAGCGCACGGTGTGTCTGTCTTTGAAGTAGAGCGTAAAGCAGATGGTCATTGGCATTATTTAGCAGACTCAACCTATAACCGTCGTATTACCGCCAATACAGAGATGGAAGTTACAGGGGTTGCTGCAGGCCACCCCCTGCTAAAAACAAATGCTGACCCAAGCGGTAAAAAAGTATTAGGCACATTTAACAACTGCGCTAACGGCGAAACACCTTGGGGTACATACCTAACGTGCGAAGAAAATTTTAACGGCTACTTTGCAGCACCCGGCACTGAGATGGATAAGCACCAAAAACGTTACGGTTTAAAAGCCGATAAGAATAAGTACCAGTGGTACAAGTTTGATCAGCGTTTTGATATGTCTCAAGAGCCTAACGAGCCTCATCGTCACGGTTGGGTAGTGGAAATCGACCCGATGGACCCTACTTCTACGCCGAAAAAACGCACTGCTTTAGGACGTTTCAAGCATGAAAATGCGGCTGTAACTCTGGCGGATAATGGTCATGTTGTTGTCTATCTCGGTGACGATGAACGCGGCGAGCATCTGTATAAATTTGTTTCTAAGAAGCGTTACAACCCAGACAACAAAGCCGCTAACCGTGATCTATTAGAAGAAGGTACTCTTTTTGTTGCTCGCTTTGATGCAGAAGAAGGTGAATTGAAAGGCCATGGCGAGTGGCTAGAACTAACACACGGAAAAAATGGTCTCACAGCCGAGAACGGCTTTGCAGACCAAGCTACCATTCAAATCTATGCACGTGAAGCTGCAACCATTGTTGGCGCAACAACAATGGACCGTCCTGAATGGGTTGCCGTACACCCAAATAACCAGACGGTTTGCTGTACGTTAACTAACAATAAAAACCGTGGTCAAAAAGACAATCAGCCGGTTACTGGGCCTAACCCACGTGCAGAAAACAAATACGGACAGATTGTACGCTGGAAACCTGAGAACGCTGATCACACTAGCAAGAACTTCAACTGGGATCTGTTTTTAGTCGCAGGTAATCCCACAGTACACAGTGACCTATACGCTGGCAGTGCCAACATCACAGATGAAAACATGTTTAACAGCCCAGACGGCTTAGGCTTTGATAAAGCGGGTCGCTTGTGGGTTCTTACTGATGGTAAGTATTCAAACGAAGGTGATTATGCGGGCATGGGTAATAACCAAATGCTATGTGCAGATCCAGAAACCGGTGAGATACGCCGCTTTGCGACAGGCCCTATCGCCTGCGAGATTACCGGCCTGACATTCTCACCAGATCAGCGCAGCATGTTTGTTGGCGTACAACACCCAGGCGAGAAGAACGCTCCCTCACACTTCCCAGCAGGCGGCAACAGCAAACCTCGTTCAACGATTATGGTAGTCCAACGCGAAGATGGTGGAATCATCGGCGCTTAATCAACTCTAGATTACAGGTCTTGTGCCCCTCTTTGAGGGGCTTTTTTTATATGTCGCCTTACTAAGAGTGCTCAAGCAGGCGTCGAACTGAATTTTTCGGTGTTTTAGCGAGTGTTTGAAGCAGTTTGAAAGGCGCTTCAGGTATTTCATATTGCTCTTGCATAACATCGAGCATAGACAGCCATAATTTAGTTGTCATCTCTGAGTCATATAATGCCCTGTGAAAAGTACCTTCACTGGGAATATTGGCATATTTAATGAGTGTGCCGAGCTTATGGTCAGGAGCATTTTGGTACAATCTACGCGCCACCAGCATTGAACATGCGAACTGTCCGGTATAGCCTCTTGCAATCATACGCAGCTCTGCATCTAAAAAGCGTTTATCGAATGAAGCATTATGCGCAACTAGATTATAGCCATTGATAAAGTCTGCAAACTGGTGCATCACTTCGCCACATGATGGGGCATCTTTTAGCATGCTATTTGTGATGCCTGTATAGTCTTCAATAAAGCTACTAACCCGTATACCGGGATTCATTAGAGCCTGAAAACGCCCTGTTATCTCACCTTGTTCAATACGCACAGCACCAATTTCAATTGCTCTATCTCCCATATCAGGCGATAAGCCAGTGGTCTCAAAATCCAATACAACAACAGTATCTGCATTAGGAATAATTGCCCTTTCCAATATCCACTCCTTTATAAAGAGGCTCTATTTAAGCCTCCTAATTCTTCAAATAAAAATAAGCCATTTTTAAGCATATTCACAACATTATACTTTGTATGCATAGGACTGGGTTAATTGCTGCACCTAAGACCTTTATTAAAATTTAATTAAGAAAATTCTAATAAATCCATGCCATTTAAAATCTATCTACTATTCTTCTACACGATCTGTTTTCTTCAATAAAAATAAGCAGATAGGAAAGTATTCACTATATGAATGTAAGCTTAATAAAAGCGTTGTGTGTAACATTATCTGAAATATAACAATACACATACAACATGATTTCTCTGGTCAAAATACTTAAAAAATTAGCTATGGATGGTAAGCAAACTATCAACTTAAAAGGTGCTCCATGTTCAAAAGAATGAAGCTTACAACCCAACTTTTCACTTCTTTCGGTGCGATGTTAGTACTCATGTCTGTACTAGCGGGGATTGCTTATATTGGTTTAAATACCGGTTATAGCAATTTTGTTGAGTACAGAGGTCTAGCTAGAGACAGTAACCTTGCTGGTCGCGTCCAAGCTAACCTATTAATAGTTCGCTTAGATGCCCTTAAATATTTAAAACAACAAAGCCCTGAAAACGTTAAAGACTTCAATAAACGTTTAGCATTACTCAAGCAGCTATTAGAAGAAGCTAGCCAGGAGATCGAAAAACCAACCCGAGCACCGCTGATCAAAAGCGCTATCGTCAGCATTAGGGAATATGAAGAAGGCTTCAACCAAGTACAACAGTACTTTCAGCATCGTAACGAGATTGTAAAAGGCTTATTAGATCCAAATGGCTTACAGATGCGTAAAAATGTTACCGATATTATTACTTCAGCTTATGAGGATAATGATACACAAGCGACCTATTATGCATCTCGTGCACAAGAACAATTACTGTTAGGCCGACTTTATGTCACCAGATTCTTAGTGACCAATTCAGATGCAGATTATCAGCGAGCTAAACAAGAGTTTACTGCTTTAGCCGATGATCTAGAAAAACTCGATTCCGTTCTAGAAAACCGCACGCGTCGTAACTTATTAAACGATACTCAGTCTAGAATGAAAACTTATACGCTGGGCGTTGACGATGTGTACACAACAATTAAAGAGCGAAACAAGGTCATTGATGGCACTCTGAACCGTATTGGACCACATGTTGCTGACCAGTTAGAGCAAGTAAAATTATCCGTCAAAAAAGATCAGGACGAGCTTGGCCCATTTGCACAACGCTCGAGTGAGTCAACTATCACAACTGTCATTACGATTTCTCTTATTGTACTGATTTCCGGTCTATTTCTAAGCTGGTATATCGCTCGTGTTATTCGCGAACCCATTGGCGGTGAACCCAAAGAGATCGAGCGACTGGCACGCCAAATTGCTAAAGGCGATTTAACAATGGAGTTCACCCAGACAGGAAATGAAACGGGTATTTATGGCGCCATGCAAGAGATGGTTAAGACACTAAAACAGATGCTAGGCCAAATTGCGCAGTCTTCCCAGCAAATGAACACATCGGCAGCCAGCCTGACATTGATTACTGAACAAGCGACCCAAGGCGCAGAAAGCCAAATGGAGCACTTGCAACATACTTCACAGTCAATGGTCGAAATGTCGGCTACCGTACAAGATATTGCAGAAAGCGCCCAGCTAGCATCAAATGCAGCAAATCACTCCGATAGAGAATCAAGTACGGGGAAAACTGTAGTCGCCCAAACTTGTGACTCAATGGTTGGTCTTGTAACACGCATACATGGTGTCAGTTTAAATCTAGAAAACTTGAAACAAGAAACCAATCAAGTCGGATCAATTTTAGATGTTATTAGAGGTATTGCTGGGCAAACTAATTTACTTGCCCTAAATGCTGCTATTGAAGCGGCTCGTGCAGGTGAGCACGGACGAGGGTTTGCGGTTGTAGCCGATGAGGTCAGAAGCTTAGCCAGCCGGACTCAAGAGAGCACAGAAGAGATCCAATCAATGATCTCTAAACTACAATCCGAAGCACAGCGCTCAGTAGACTCAATGCAGCTTAATATCGAAGATGCAGAATCAACTGCAGGAAAAACACAAGAAGCCGGTGTCGCTCTTGATTCTATTTCTGCGTCAGTAGGCACGATTTTAGATATGAACGTGAAGATTGCCAGTGCTTCCGAAGAACAAAGTATGGTGGCACAACAGATCTCAGAAAATATAGAAACGGTTTATCAAACCGCTGTCGGCTCCGTTAAGGGCGCTGAAGAAACACTCAGTAGCGCCCGAGAGTTGTCAGCTTTAGCAAATGACTTAAGTAACATAATGAAACAGTTCAAAGTATAAAAGATGAGACTTTGTTGCATCTTCATCAGCCCGCAACTTGCGGGCTGATATCTCTTTAACGTCTAATAATTCACTCTACATTTTCTACAGGGCTTATCAGACGCTCTATCATCCGATTAATCGCCTGCATTTGCGGTGCTTTTTTGTAAGCATAATTAAATGGCGGTAAATTGTTACTGGTATATCCCCAAAAATCCCAACAGCCACGCGGGTTAATCGGATTAATACTTGACGTTTTTACCTGCGGATACAAAACAATTATATTATTACTATCCGCTACTTCCATATATCCGGTTTGTTCAAT
>JAWUYS010000083.1:0-35924 GCA_034110685.1 Neptunomonas sp. | reverse complement strand
TTGAATAAACTGTTAAGTATCAGTAAAAAATGCCAAATTTCTTAGAATTCATTGCCCTTGCAATACCTGTTTTAGGTATAGGCGTGTTTATGAGTATTAAAGATCACAATGAAGCAGAACGGCAAGGGTTCTCTGGATGGGTCTCATTTATAGAGTGGAAATCTCGTAATCATGGTATGCCTTTGATTGAAGTCAGTCGCAGCAACGGTACTAAAATAAAATTTCACCACCATCGTATTATTCTTGATTCCACTCAATTGAAGGTCGGTGATTTAATTGCCAAAGTTAGTGGCTCTAAGGTATGCGAAATAAACAAGAGCTCTGTGTCATGCATCAAGTAGCACTTAACAAGTTTGTTAACGGTCGGCCTTCGGGTTGAACAGCCTTAAGCGTGGCTTCGCCACAAGGCTGCCCGTTACAAAAGCGTTAAATTAATGGAGTTGAAATGAAATATTGTCAAATAATTATTGTTATGTTTTTGTTAGCAGGATGCTCGAGTAATCCAATCGTTTATAACCCTTCAGCGATTAAAGAGGTTGGTTTAGCTAAAGTAGTTGCTGAACCCAATAAACATTATAATACATGGATACAATTTGTTTATAATTCAGAGAATGTTGAAGTTACGAAAAGAGGTGGCTGGGATCATCTACTAAGTGAAGTAACTCTTGAGCCGGGCACATATAGATTTAAGGTTAGTTGTGCTAGTGCTTTTAGCGAGGCGTATCCTGAAGTTACAGTGAAGTTAGGAATGTCTAAAAAATATAAAATTTACTGCTCTATTACTGAAAGTGAAAATATCTTAGGCATGACAATTGATGCCTATGCAGAAGTTATAATAAAAGAAATTTAACAATCGGCTAAAGTATTCTCCCTTTGGTTGCAGGATGCAGCAAGGCTGCAGCTCTTAGCCAGGCGCTAGCCGTACAGTTTTTCTATGGAGTTATGGATGAACCACCCTCCTGATTACACGAAGTATTCAATACTCGAGCTATTCCAAGCCTTGGAAGGGATCGATAAAGAGCAGTACAAAGATCGAGTTGAGATAATCGAGAATGAAATTAATTATCGTAAAGAAGCTGGCTATGTTATTTCAGCTGAAAGATCAGCTCTATTTAATGAACCAACAGTATCTTTTTATAACATAGCGATGCCTGTTTGGTGGAGCGTCTTCTGGAGGACGACAGTAGCTGAGTGCTTACTTGTCGTTGTGTTCTGGGTGCTAATGACGGTGAGTGCTTTTATCGGAATACCTTCTCTCTTTATGTTTATTTTGCTTGCTCTGGTTCAATTGGTAAGTATTCCATACATTGGAGCTTACTGCATGAGGAAGGCTCTAATTACTAGGTATAATAGTTTCCAAATTTCAATAGTACCTACAACGGCTAACAAGCCATTTCAACCGACCACTGACGCGGTGGCTGAATGAGACGCTGTTCCCTTTGGATCAAAAACAGATCCATCACACTATATCGTTCTTGGTGAAAGTCATGTGTTAATAGTAAGCAGTGAGCCCGATAAATCAGGCTCACTTTTGGTGAATGATTTATGCGGAACATGAGCTCCGTTGGACTTTTATCACGTAGGTTCTAAAGGTTAGTCCCCGTATGCCTCTCCCTCTCTGCGTGGATCAGCTGCTCCGGTAAGCTTATTATCTTTCAATAAAATAGCGTGGATACCGGAGTTTAAGTCCCGCACATTAACTTTGTAGCCCATCGTTTCCAGTGGTGTTTTGAACTGTTCGGCACTGGTGCCTTTTTCTAGGTCGTATGTACCAAAGCGGTTAACTAGGTGGGGTAGGTTGATGGCTTCTTGAATCGGCATATCCCAATCAAAGTGGGCAATTAAGGTGTTAGCCACGTAACCGATAATGCGCGAGCCACCGGGTGAGCCAATAGCCATATAGGGCGCATCATTTTTCATTACAATGCTTGGTGACATAGACGAGCGAGGGCGCTTGCCGGGTTCTAGGCGGTTGGCGATTGGGTAGCCATTTTTATGTGAAGCAAATGAGAAGTCGGTTAATTCGTTGTTGAGTAAAAAACCGTTACTCATTAAGCGTGAGCCAAAACCGTTTTCGATAGTGGTGGTCATTGAGACAATATTGCCCTCTTTATCCGCTATTACAAAGTGGCTGGTTGATGTAAGCTCAATTGCCTCGTCATCTGCAAGCGCAACTTTTTGCATGCTCCCCCATGCAGGTTCCCCTGCTGTTATCTGCTCTTTGCTTAGGGCTGTTCCCAGTGTTATCAGTTTGGCGCGTTCTGCTAAGTAGCTTGGATCAAGGAGCCCTTGGGGCATAGGCACATAATCACTATCAGCCATGTAGCGTCCTCGGTCAGCAAAGGCCAAACGTGATGCATCACCGATAACTTGCCAAGATTGTGGGCTGTCTTTTCCTAAGCCTCTTAGATCAAAATTACTTGATATGCCAAGAATTTGTCCAACGGTAAGGGCTCCTGAGCTTGGCGGCCCCATGCCGCATACATCATATTGATGGTAAGGCGCACACGTAGCAGGGCGTTCTTTTACTTGGTAAGCGGCAAAATCACGGGCGGATAAAACGCCAGGGTTGCCGGCTGCTGAACGTACTCTGGAGACAATATCCTGCGCTATTTTCCCATTGTAGAAAGCATCGGCCCCATCGCTGGCTAATGTTGTTAGCGTGTCAGCATATTTTTGATTTTTGAGTCGTTGCCCTGCAGAGAGTGGCGATCCATCTTCATTAAAAAAATATGCCTTAGTATCTGGATAGCGGCTTAGGCGCTCAGCATCAGCGGCAATTGAACCCGCTAAACGTGGTGAAACAATAAAGCCCTGCTGTGCCTGGCTAATGGCAGGCTTTAGTAAAGACTCCCATGATTGTTTCCCGTAGCGTTTATGAACGCTTTCTAATAGCTTTACGGTACCTGGTGTACCTACAGAGCGCCCGCCAACTACCGCATCATAAAACTTCATGGTGCTGCCGTCAGCGTTTTGAAATAGCTCAGGTGTTGCTGCTAGTGGTGCTGTTTCACGGCCATCAAAGGTAGTGACCTGCTTCGTTTTAGCGTCGTAATAAACGAGAAATGCACCACCACCGAGTCCTGATGATTGTGGCTCAACAAGGCCAAGCATTACTTGCACGGCGACCAGCGCATCAGCAGCGGAACCTCCTGCTTTTAGTACCTCATAACCCGCCTTTGCCGCCAGTGGGTTTGCTGCAGCAACCATATAGTCTTTAGCGGATACGCTAGTTTTGCTGCTAGTGCCACTTGCAACTTCCGGAGCCACGGAGTCCGCCACTTGAGAGGTGGCCAGTGCAGGTGTTGAGACAAGCGCCGCACTGATTAAAATAGCGAGAGTGTTATGTTTTAACATTGTCAGCATCCTATAATTTTTTATTGTTATAGCAGTTGTTCTGTCTATGAATCAGTGTATAAAGTTGAAGTGCGCATCGGTGCACTTTCCTGTGCCATTATTACCTCCTTTTGTGCCATAAAATCTGATTCTTTTATTTGATGTGAGAAAGGGGCAGAGCCGTTCTATTTAATACCTGACGCATCACAAAGCTCGTTCTGATACTTGATACGCCTTCTATTTGGTTTAGCTCTTTCAATAAAAATTTTTCGTAATAAGACATATCGGGCATGACTACTTTTAACAGGTAGTCGGCATCGCTGCCAGTGATCAATGAGCACTCTAATACTTCGTTGTAAGTTGAAATGCTCCGCTCGAAGTTATCCAGTGTTTTAGGCAGCTGCTTTTCAAGGCTTACATGGATGAATATGGTTAAGGGTAGCCCCAGTTCATTTTGGTTAAGAAGCGTGACTTGTTTGTCGATAATACCGGCATCTTCTAGCTGTCGAACTCGCCTAGAGCAAGGGGAGGGAGATAGCCCAACTTTGTCTGCTAATTCAAGATTACTGATATTGCCGTCACGCTGAATTTCATCAAGAATCTTACGATCAATTCGGTCTAATTTTTTAATTGGCATAATTAATCACATTTTGGCTATTTTTTAGTTTTTTGTGCCAATTTAAGTGTTGTGTGGGTCAAATAAGACCAGATTGGCTACGCTATGATAGCTATTCTAACCACTTAGTTTTTTTAGAATCAAGCGTGTCTAAGTGGAGATTATGATGAACAATAATAAGAGCCTGTCTTTTTCAACCCGTGCAATCCATTCCGGTTACGATGCGTCTGAAAATGAAGGTGCGTTAAATCCGCCTGTTTATATGACATCAACTTTCTGCTTTGACAGCGTAGAACAAGGCGCTGCTCGGTTTGCAGGTGAAGAATCGGGGCATTTTTATAGCCGTATTTCTAACCCTACGCAGGCACTGCTTGAGACGCGTTTAGCTGACTTGGAAGATGCCGAAGCCGCTTTAGCTACTGCATCAGGTATGGGCGCGATTACCGCCGCCTTGTGGACACTGGTTGCACCGGGAGACAGAGTCATAGCCGATAAAACACTCTATGGCTGCACCTTTGCTTATCTTCAGCACGGTTTACGCAAGTTTGGTGTCGATGTTGAGTTTATTGATTGTACCGATATTGAAGCAGTCGCTTCGGCCTTAACTGAAAACACTAAAGTTGTGTATTTTGAAAGCCCGGTGAACCCGAATATGCGCGTGATGGATATCGCAGTGATTAGCCAGTTAGTGCACGACTATGACCCTGATATCAAAGTGATGGTTGATAATACTTATTGTACGCCGGCGCTACAGAGGCCTCTTAATTTAGGCGCTGATTTGGTGGTGCATTCGGCGACTAAATACTTGGGTGGTCACGGTGATTTGATAGCAGGTGCTGTGATTGGTAAGCAGTCGGTCATTGATCAGATTCGTGTTTTTGGATTAAAAGATATGACGGGTGCAGTGATTGCGCCATTAACAGCGTTTTTGATTCTCCGCGGATTGAAAACACTAGAACTGCGCATGGAGCGCCACTGTAATAGTGCGCAAGAAATAGCAACACGCTTGCAGCAGCATAATACCGTTGAGAATGTTTATTATCCTGGGCTTGTTGATAACCCTTATCATGCGTTAGCCAAAGCGCAGATGACACGTAACGGTGGCATGATAGCGATGGAGCTAAAGGGGGGCTTTGCTTCGGGTGTGCAGTTTATGAATGAGCTTAAAATGATCAAAAGAGCAGTGAGCTTAGGTGATGCTGAAACACTATGCCAGCATCCTGCGAGTATGACTCACGCGACTTACACCCCAGAAGAGAGGGCTAAACACGGCATTAGTGAAGGTCTGGTTAGAATCTCTGTTGGCTTAGAAGATATCGAAGATATCTATGCCGATATAGCGCAAGCATTACAGCGCGTCTGAACTGTTTTACGTGGCCTTAGGGCCACGTTCTACTCTGCTTTTTAAGCAGGCTTGATCCCGTACTTTTTTAATTTTAACGCAATGGTGTTGTGAGACACCTGTAAGCGCTGCGCAAGCTTTCGTGAAGAAGGGTATTGAGGATACAGCTCACTCAGTAAGGACTTTTCAAAGTTTTCTTGGGCCGCTTCCCAGCTTCCAAATGCGCTTTGGCTGCCGTTATCTGAGTGCTGTTCCGGTTTTGAATCTACTAGGATGTCATGAGCTTCAAGCATGTCGTCGTCTGACATAGCTACCGCCCTAAATAAGACGTTCTGCAGTTCTCTAATATTGCCTGGCCAGTGGTATGTCATTAATAGATCTAAACCACTTTCACAAATGTGAGGTGGCGTCCTATTGGTTTGTTCCGCAGCACGCATAATGAAATGCTTACTGAGGGCTGGGATATCAGCTCGGCGATTACGCAGCGGGGGCACTTGCAGGTTTAACACATTGAGTCGATAGAATAGATCTTCACGGAAAGTGTTGTCATCAGCCATGCTTAGTAGATCTCTATGCGTTGCACTGATGATACGGACATTAACCGAGATCTCTTTCTCTCCGCCAATACGCCTGAAGGAATACTCCTGTAAAAAGCGGAGTAGTTTAGCTTGCAGGTACGCAGACATTTCGCCTATTTCATCAAGGAATACCGAGCCGCCATCGGCAATTTCAAACAGGCCGGGTTTTCCATTTTTATTGGCCCCTGAAAAGGCTCCAGGAGCATATCCGAATAACTCACTTTCAAGCAGGTTTTCAGGCAGCGCCGCGCAGTTTATTGCCATAAAAGGCGCATCTTCACGTGTACCTTTCTCATGTAGCATGTGAGCTAAGAGCTCTTTCCCTGTTCCCGTTTCCCCTTGAATGAGCACTGGCATATCTAAGCGAGAAAATCGCTGTGTATTTTTGATGAGCGTTTGGGTTGCTTCAGAGCTGCCAATGAGTGACGTAATGCTGTCACTAGGTGTGTGGCTTACAGCAGATATTTGCTGCCCAATACGGCGTAAGCTTTGTAAGAGTAGCACTGCACCAGAGACCTGAGTCTCACTTTGGTTATATGAAAAAACAGGTGTGATATCGACAATAAATGCATGGCCGCCTACGTTGATATCCAGTGTCTTTGCCGTGTTTGATAAAATGGAGGAGAGAGGCCGGTCAATAAATTCGGCCAGTGATACTCCCTGTAGTGAAGTTTTATCCATTTTCAGTAGAGCTGCAGCTGCGGTGTTCGCTAATAAAATGCGGCCTTCAATATCGATATCTAGAATAGGGTCCTGAAGTTTAGATAACACTGCATCTAAGTGTTGGCTACGTCGCTCGCCCGGTAGTAGGTCAACTTCAACAATTTCAGTAATGCCTTCGATCTTGTGTAAGCGCTTTTTTAATTCTCCAAGGGTCGCGTTATCGTCCAGCTCAACAAAGGTGTGATGTAAGTGCATCTCGACGGTTGCAAGGTTCCAGTTTTGCTGAGAAAACACGGCGAGTATCTCTTGCGTGATGCCTATTCTATCTTTTGATCGTATGTCGAATCGCATGGAATTTAATCCGTATTATTTTTATTACAGTGTAATTTTATTATTACATTTATTCTACTTCTTTGTTTTTGTTAGATATTAATGAACTACAAATGCACTTTTCAACTATTTTTGTAATAAATATATGACAGTTATTCTGCGTAGATAATACGTTTTTTGTCTTAACTTATTGATATTAAACGTATTTAAATAGTTGGTTTGTTCCTTGCTCTTACATCCCTATAAGAAAACATATAACAGGGCGTAAGAATGACAAAAGTTCAAGGATCTACTGTATCAGAATCGATTAAAGGCGATTCCCTTGGTCAAAGTGCTCTTTTAGACGGCGCACATTGGACTTCAGGGCTAACGCGGAAGCGCCACACAGGGCCTGCACAAGTTCATAAAGACTGGTCGAGCGTGGGAGCCTCTACTGCCGCTGTTCATGCTGGGACGTTGGATGATCAGGTTTCTGGTGCGGTTGGTACGCCAATCTATCAGACATCAACCTTCCTGTTAGGAAATGAACAGTACCGCTCTGTGGAAGAAGGCTATGCGCGGGACCGCTTTATCTATACGCGTTACGGCAATCCTAACCAGTGGGCAGTACAGACCAAGTTAGCTGCGTTGGAGGGGGCTGAGTCGGCTTTGGTCTTTAGTTCGGGTATGGCAGCCATTACAGCAACAGTGATGGCGATGGTTGATAAAGGTGCGCATATCGTCGCCTCTAATGAGCTATATGGCGGGACCTATAACCTCTTTAATCAGGAGTTGCCGACCTTCAATATGACAGTGAGTTATGTTGATCCGCGTGACTATGCAGCGATTGAAGCGGCTATTAAGCCGAACTCCCAGATTCTTTATTTTGAAGCACTAACCAACCCTTTGCTCAAGCTGGTGGATGTTAAGCGCTTATCTGAAATTGCTAAGCGCCATCAATTACGTTTGATTATCGACGGGACGTTCCTTACGCCTATTAGCTGTCGAATGATTGAGCTGGGTGCTGATGTGGTTATTCATTCTGCCTCTAAATACTTGAATGGTCATAGTGACTTAATTGCGGGCGCAGTGATGGGTAGCCGTAAGCTGGTGGATATGATCTGGCCGCGTTTGCTGACTTACGGAGGGTGTCTGGATCCTCATGCCTGCTTCATGTTTGAGCGTGGCTTAAAAACATTAGCGATACGCATGCAAGCACATGAAAAGTCGGCGCATCAGTTAGCGGAGTTTCTTGAGCAGCAAAGTGTAATTAAACGTGTCTTTTACCCGTTGCTTAATAGTCACCCTGACTATGAATTGGCTTCTCGCGTTCTCAATAACGGTGGCGGCATGATCGCATTCGAGATAGAGGGCGGCGATAGCGCAGCGCTCGATTTATTGGCCCGTTTACGCATACCTAAGCAGGCCACTAGTTTGGGAGGCGTGGAGTCACTTATTAGCCTTCCTTATAACACTTCTCATGCGGGGTTCACCGCAAGACAGCGTTTAGACATGGGCATTAACCCTGGTTGTGTCCGTTTATCTGTGGGCATTGAAGATGCCACAGATCTCATCAATGACTTCGAGCAGGCTCTTAACTCAATTTTACTGGAGAACAAATAATGCGTAATGGAATTGCAGTTTCTGCACTAAGTGAATTTGTTAACGAAATTAAAAATGATCCGCGTGAAGCGATTGCAAAATACGGTGTTGAGCTTAATTGGCAAAGTGGAACTCGCTCAAGAGTTACCGCCTTACCTATGAGTGTTGGCCCACACACAGTAAGCCGTGATTTTACGTGGGAGATTGATGAGCCTAGGCAGTTACTAGGCTGTAATCATGCGCCAAATCCACAGGAGTATCTGTTATCAGGCGTTGGCGCCTGCATTTTAGTTGGTTTTGCGGTAGGAGCTTCTGTTATGGAGATTCAACTGGAAAGCCTCAAGGTCACTGTGCGTGGACAGCTTGATCTGGCAGGTTTTCTGGATATTAACCCTGAATCCCCAGTGCCGTTTACTGAGCTGAATTATTGCATCGAGGTGGCAGGTGATGGCACTCCTGAGCAATTTGAAAAACTGCGTCAAACCGCACTACAGCAGAGCCCAAATGCAATGACCATTATGAAAGGAGCAGCTGTTGATGGTGAGTTAATCATCAATAGACACGTGTAGTAGGAGCAGGAAGCACAGGGATGTGAATTAGCACAATGTGAAAATCATTTATCAATAATAAATATAAAAGGCAGCAAAATGAAAAAGATAAATAGAGTCTCGGCTTTTCTTACGATGATGGCCGTCAGTACGGTGGCGTACTCTGGTTCATCAGAATTGTGGAAGGAATCTACTCTTAATAAAGTGATAGAGGCTGATGAATTAAGAGTGTGTTTTGAAGCCGGCTATATGCCGTTCGAAATGAAAGCCAAGAATGGGAGCTACATTGGTTTTGATATTGATATGGCAAAGTTACTGGCTAAATCAATAGGTGTTAAACATACACCCGTTAACACTGCTTGGGATGGAATTATTCCTGCGTTGTTAACTAATAAATGCGACATTCTAATTGGTGGAATGACGATCACCTCACAGCGCAATCTTAAGGTTAATTTCTCAGATCCGTACATTGTTGTAGGGCAATCTCTTCTTATTAAGCCCACTCTTGCCTCAGAAATAAAAAGCTACAAAGACCTGAATGATCCTAAATATACCATTGCTGCAAAGTTAGGTACCACGGGTGAAATTGCAGCTAAAAAACTTATCCCTAAAGCTAATATCCGTTTGTTTGAATCTGAGGCCGAAGGTGCTCTTGAGGTGGCTAACGGTAATGCTGATGCCTTAGTTTATGACTTGGCTTCTAACGCAATTTTCTCAGCTCAAAACAAAGCGCGTGTAACACATATTGATGAAGCGTTTACGTATGAGCCATTGGGTTGGGCTATTCGTAAGGGTGATCCTGACTTCACCAGCTATCTGAATACTTTTCTACGCCAAGTCAAAGGTGACGGTACTTACGATCGTATTTATAACAAGTGGTTCAACAGTGACTCTTGGTTAAAACACGTTCAGTAATTGCACAGTAACTAATTGACAGGGGTTGAGTGAAGATGGAAAAAACACCAAACAAACTACTATGGCATGGTGTGCTGTTCGCTATATTACTGAGTGTTGGCTATTCGGTTTTGTTGGCTAGCCAGAGTATTCAATATACCTGGCGTTGGGAGCGTGTTGTTCCTTATCTGGTTAATACAGAACCTAGGCCTGTTATGTCACCTTTTGATGGGGTGGCCAACATCAGCACAGATGGTCTGTCTGTATCGATTGAATCAGATAACAGTGCTGAACCTGCGCAGGTGTTTAACGAGTTCTCACAGCTAGTGGTTGGGGATGGTGATCTGATATTTGAGGGAGATGTAGTTGCCACCACTAATGATTGGCGCTTAGGCCCCATTATGAATGGTTTGGTGATGACCTTAAAAATCTCCATCGTTTCGCTCATCTTCGCTGTCATTATTGGGCTGTTTGTAGGTTTGGCGAGAGTCTCATCCAACCCAGCGCTTAAATATCTTTCACTGATCTATGTGGAGATTGTACGTGGGACACCTTTGCTGGTGCAGATCTTCATCTTCTACTTTTTCATAGGGACGGTATTGGGGCTTGATAGATTCACTGCAGGTGCTGCTGCGTTGTCTATTTTTGCCGCAGCCTACGTCGCAGAAATTATCCGCTCTGGAATTCAATCCATACCTGCAGGCCAAATGGAAGCGGCCCGAAGCTTAGGTATGAATTACGCCCAAGCGATGATCTATATCGTTCTACCTCAAGCGTTTAAACGTACCTTGCCGCCTATGGCCGGGCAATTTATTAATCTCATTAAGGACTCCTCTTTGGTGTCAGTTATCTCAATTACTGACTTAACAAAAGCGGGCCGCGAGGTTGTCAGTGGCACGTTTGCACCTTTTGAGGTGTGGTTTACGGTGGCGCTGCTTTATCTCGTGTTGACCGGAAGCTTGTCATGGATGGTGAAACTATTAGAGAAGAGGTTAGCTAACAGTGATTAAAGAATATACAGGCGACGACATGATTGTTGCCACCGGCATTGATAAGTTTTATCCCAATGGTTGCCATGCCTTGAAAAAGGTTTCGGCAACGGTACACCGGGGTGAGGTATTGGTTGTGATTGGGCCGTCCGGATCAGGAAAATCAACGTTCTTGCGTACGTTGAATCAACTGGAAACTATTAGCAGTGGCTCTATTAGTATTGATGCAACAGATATGTATGCCACAGATACTGATATCAATAAATTGCGTGAAGAAGTCGGCATGGTGTTTCAAGGCTTTAATCTTTTTCCACATATGAGTGTGCTGGAAAATGTGATGCTAGCGCCATTGAAAGTATCCAAAAGAAATCGCCGCGAAGTAGAGGAGCATGCTCGAGCTTTGCTTTGCAAGGTGGGGTTGGAATCTCGTATGACCAACTATCCATCACAACTATCGGGTGGGCAGATGCAGCGTGTTGCTATTGCTCGTGCCTTGGCCATGAAGCCCAATATTATGTTGTTTGATGAGCCCACCTCTGCACTGGACCCGGAAATGGTGGGTGAAGTGTTGGATGTCATGAAAAGCTTAGCCAAAGAAGGAATGACCATGGTTGTGGTGACCCATGAAATGGGCTTTGCCAGAGAAGTGGCTGACCGCGTGTTGTTTATGGAGGAGGGCGAGTTGCTGGTGGATGATACCCCTACGTTGTTTTTTGATAACCCTGAACATCCGCGTTTAGCAAAGTTTCTGTCACAGGTGCTATAAAACTCTCTTAACACCGTTTTTGTGATTTTTTTAATATATAGGTTTTTCGTGCTAATTCTTGTTAGTAAGTTGGCTTGTATCACTATTAATTTGGATTTTTATGAATAACTTCGCAATTTGTAGCTAACACGCAAATGCTAAATTAATTTAAGAATCGACGATGATAATTACCCATTTCTCTCGATCCATATCAGTTCACAAGGCTGATTACTTTTGTCCTTAAAAGGGGCGCCATTAAGGGATTCTATTCGAGTCCCATTATCACTCTGTCGTTTAAGTCCTTTGGGAAAAATAATATGAATACAATTAATCCTATAGCTGAGTCATTTAATAATGATGAACTGACTCAAGAAAATAAAGAGTGGATTGAGGCTCTAAATGATATTTTGAGCGCCCAGGGAGAAAACCGTGGCCGCGATATTTTGCGCCTATTACAAAATTATATGTTGAGTAAAAATATTAACTTAACAGAAGCAACACTCAATACTCCTTATCGAAATAGTATCTCTACTAATGATCAGCCGGCTTATCCAGGTAATCCTGAGTTAGAGCAGCAATTAGAAAATATTATCCGCTGGAACGCGGCGGCTATGGTCCTTAAAGCAAATGACCAAGGTACTGGCGTTGGTGGGCATATTGCGACATACCAATCTGCTGCGACGATGCTAGAAGTGGGTTTTAATCACTTTTTCAAAAATAAAACGGATCAATACGGCGGTGATCAGCTGTTAGTACAAGCGCATGCTGCTCCGGGTTTATATGCTAGAGCTTATGTTGAAGGGCGTTTGTCTGAACAACAGATGCAGAACTTTCGCCGCGAATTACAAGACGGCGGTGGGTTAAGTTCATATCCACATCCACGGCGTATGCCAGACTTTTGGCAAGGGCCTACCGCATCAATGGGTTTATCAACACCTTCAGCGATTTATCAAGCTAGGTTTATGAAGTACTTAGAGAACCGTGGTTTAAAAAATGCCGATGGCGGGAAAATCTGGTGCTTTATTGGTGATGGTGAATCGGATGAGCCAGAAGTGCTTGGTACCATCAATATGGCGACACGCGACAATCTAGATAATTTGGTCATGGTGGTTAACTGCAACTTGCAGCGCTTAGATGGGCCGGTGCGCGGCAACGGAAAAATCATCCAGGAGCTAGAGCGTAATTATCGTGGCGCTGGTTGGAATGTCATTAAGGTGATCTGGGGAAGTGAGTGGGATGAACTCTTCTCACGTGATCATGATGGTATTTTACAAGCCCGAATGGATCGCGCCGTCGATGGTGACTATCAATTTTATACCGTCTCAGATGGCCCGACCGTTCGTGACCATTGGACAGAAGGCGATCCAAAACTTGATGCGTTAATGAAAACGCTCAGCAATGAGCAAATTCGTTGTATTAAACGCGGTGGTCAGGATCGTCGCAAGATCTTCGGTGCGTTTGATTTGGCGTTACGTAGCGATGGTAAACCGACTGTTATTTTGATGAAAACAGTAAAAGGCGATGGTATGGGAGCGTCTGCTGAAGGGCAAAATACTTCGCACCAAAAGAAACAATTTACGGCTACTGAGCGAATTGAAATTGGGCGTCGCTTCGATATCCCGTTAGATGATGATGCCTTGGCAAACGCTCAATTATACAAACCAGCACAAGATAGTGCAGTCATGCAGTATATGCATGAAAAACGTCAGAACTTAGGCGGTTATTTGCCTTCGCGCAAAGTTAACTTTGTGCCTATTGTTGCACCTGAGTTGAGCTTATTTAAAGAAGCGCTAGAAGGCACAAAACGTGATCAGTCTACGACGATGTCGTTTGTTAAAATGCTGTCGCGCATGCTTAAAGATAAAACACTAGGTAAATATATTGTTCCTATTGTGCCTGATGAAGCGCGTACTTTTGGCATGGAGTCCCTGTTTAACCAGTTTGGTATTTACTCCTGTGAGGGGCAAAAATACAAACCAGTCGATTCCAGTAGTTTGCTACCGTATAAAGAAGCAAAAGATGGTCAGTTACTGCAAGAAGGTATTTGTGAAACCGGCGCTATGGCTTCTTTCTTGGCGGCAGGTACAGCGTATGCCAATTATGGTGTGCCGACTATTCCGTTCTATATTTTCTATTCTATCTTCGGCTTTCAGCGCGTTGGCGACATGATCTGGGCGTGTGCAGACAGCTTAGCAAAAGGCTTTTTGTTGGGGGGGACCGCTGGGCGAACGACTCTGAATGGTGAAGGTTTACAGCATCAAGATGGTCACTCTCAAGCAGTTGCAGCGACCGTCCCCAATATGTATAGCTACGACCCTTCGTTTGCCTATGAACTTGCCGTTATTGTGCGAGATGGTATCAAGCGTATGTATGAGCAGGGAGAGAATATTTTCTACTACCTGACTCTATATAACGAAAACTATTCGATGCCGGCTATGCCTGACAATGTTGAAGATGGCATTTTGCAGGGCATGTACCGCTTCAAAGAAGACACTAGTGATGGCCACAAAGTGCATTTGATGGGCAGTGGTAGTTTGATGCAGGAAGTATTAAAGGCTGCTGATATCTTGGCTGAGTACGGCTGTAGTACAGATATTTGGAGTGTGACTAGTTACAACCAGCTAACTCGCCAAGCGCAATCTATCGAACGGCAGAATTTACTAAACCCAGAGAGCCCATCTCTGAATTATGTAGAGCAGTTGCTTGAAGGAGAGAGCGGTCCGTTTGTGGCGGTGTCTGATTTTATGAAGTCACTACCTAACGGAATTGCACGCTGGTTCCCAGAAGGTTTGACTGCATTAGGGACCGATGGTTTTGGTTTGAGTGAGAGCCGTCCTACGCTACGTGATCACTTTGAAGTGGATGCTCGATATATTGCTTGGGCTGCGTTAACTAGCCTATATCGCAAAGGCTCAATGACTGCCGATGAGTTATCAGGTGCACGTGACGCGCTGAATATCCCACATGAAAAAGCTGATCCCGCTTTATTTTAAGGGTCGTTTTTCTAGTCGATATTTTTCTAAACATTCGTAACCACTTTGGTTTTTTGATGCCCAGAGTGCCCACTTTTTTATGGGAGTGATACATGGCTACGGAAATAGTATTAATGCCAGATGCTGATGGCAGTGGTGATGTAATTGAATTTTGTGTTGAAATTGGTGACAAGATAGCCGCCGGTGACTCGGTAGTTGTTATTGAGTCGGACAAAGCGTCTATGGAAGTACCTTCGTCAATAGAGGGAACCGTGGTTGAGTGGCTCGTAGGGATGGGAGACAGTATTGAAAAAGGTTGCCCGTTAGCAAAGATCGAAATATCCGGTGACGCTATCACTAAAGAGAGTACAGAAGCTGCTTCTTCCAGTGCTGTTGCTGTAGCACCCTCAGTTGCGGCGAAGCAGATGGTTTTGATGCCTGATGCTGGTGGTAAAGGCGATGTTATAGAGTTCTTTGTGCAGCCTGGCGACAGTTTTACAGAGGGCGATATGCTGCTGTTAGTTGAGTCTGATAAAGCGGCGATGGAAATTCCTGCACCTTTTTCAGGAAGTGTTATTGCGCTTGTGGCTGAACTTGGCCAAACCGTTGAGGAAGGGACTGTCTTAATTAAAGCATTGCAAAATGCTGAATCTAATTCTGTTGAAGCGGTGTTGGTTGAAACACAGGAAGCAGCCCTGTCAGCTGCTGTACCGGCTTCAATCTCTGCTATCAGCAGTCACTTGTTGGACTCATTATTACCTGCTGATAGTACAGGCCAGGTTTATGCAGGCCCTGCAACACGCAAGTTAGCGCGAGAGTTAGGAGTGGATTTAGCGAAAGTGAAAGGTGCTGGCAAACGGGCTCGTATTTTAAAAGAAGACGTAAAGCAGTTTGTTAAGCAGCAAATGGTTCAAGTTAGCAAAGCTGCAGATGTAGTTGCTTCAGGTATCCCCGCTATACCGAGTGTGGATTTTAGCAAATATGGAGACGTTGATACTCAGAACCTTTCGGGTATAGCAAAAGCTACATCTGCACATATGACGCGCTGTTGGTTGAATATTCCGCACGTGACCTTGTTTGATGAAGTAGATATTACTGACCTAGATGCATTTCGCGCAACGATTAACCCTGAGCTCTACGGTTTGCAGAAGAAGCCAACTATATTGCCTTTTATCATCATGATTGTTGCTAAAGCACTGCGTAAACATCCACAGTTTAATGCTTCGTTGCATGCAGATGGTGAGCAGATTATCTATAAAGATTATGTGCATATAGGTGTAGCTGTTGATACACCCGCAGGGTTAGTTGTGCCTGTTATCAGAGATGCTGATAAAAAGTCAGTCAGTGAATTAACGTTAGAGCTCGCTGAATTAGCGAAAAAAGCGAATGAGCGAAAGCTGAAAGTTGACGATATGCAAGGTGGCTGTTTTACCGTCTCAAGCCTAGGCGCTAGTGGTGGTGTTGGTTTTACCCCCATTATTAATGGGCCAGAAGTGGCTATTTTAGGGGTGGCAAGGGCTGATATTAAACCCTCTTGGGATGGAGAAGCTTTTATACCGAGAAAGCAGCTGCCGTTGTGTTTGTCTTTTGATCACCGCGTTGTTAATGGCGCGGATGCAGGGCGCTTTATGGCTATGATTAATCAATGTTTATCAAAGATAGGTAACACTCTCCTGTAGTGAGCGCTTGCTCTTTGGAGTGGCCCTAGTTGGCCACTCTTTTTTTTGCGCATAAAAAGAACATGCTATGTTAATGAAAGGAGTGCATGAGCCAGTTTTTCAGCGCTGTAGTAGGGAGTGCTTTCTGGTGTTACTAGCGGGGTATCGATGATCTGAATATTATAAGATGCTAAGTATTGTTGAGTCTGCGTATCAATATCTGTAAAGCGAGAATCTAGTAAAATAATATTTAGGAACTGTTCGTTTTCTTTTTTTATGTTCTCAGCTTTTAAATATTTCAATAGTTGTTGGATAGCTTGCGATATTGTCGTTCCATAAAGCTCAGGGTCTTTTCCAAGGCTTGGTATATATACTTTTGGGCAGGTATTTTCTTGAATGGATTCTGAAACGCCAACGGGTAATAGGTTAGTAAGAATACTGCTGTAAAAGCTACCAGGAGGATAGCAAATTAAATCGGCTTCTTTAATTAAAGTACTGAGCGTAGTGCTTAACTGGCATTGTGTTTTTTGATAGTAATCTGGATCACTGCTTAAGCTGATATCTTTAATGCGGGATTCTAATGGCGGTGCTTCTTTTCCCGTGATTCTATGTTGTCCGACAATACGCTGCCCATCTTCTAAATGGGCGGTTAGATGAAGGCTTTCTTCTGTGATAGCGTGCACCTTGCCGAGCGTATTGATTAGTTTACTGAGAAGAAAGATAACTGGCTCAAGCTGCCTGTTATGCGTTAAGTAACCACCTGAAATCAAAAGATTACCGATGCTTGCTCCACGTAAATTAAAGTTTTCAGGCATGACGTTGATAAAGAAAGTGAGTAAGTTTCTAACTAAATCCCGCATGGGCTGCTGGATAGCTGTTATTAATGGATCCGTACCCTCTGCAATGCCTGATAACTGAGCTGCTAGTTCAGCATCATTGGCAACTTCTGGTAAACGATAATTGAACAGTGCGTAAATAGCAGGGCTACCTGTAACTGTTTCATCGGCCAAAGCAAGCAAGCGGTTGCGTAGATCGCCAATCGCTGGCATATCGAATGCACTGCGTAATTTGGCGGAACTACCGCCAGAGTCAAATGCAGTCACAAGATGTACTGAGTTATGCGTGTAGTATTTGAGTATTCTACTGGTTTGTTTAAGTGCACTGCCGCCTGAGAAAAACAATATCTTCGGGCCTAACTCTGGGCTTTTATAGTAACGGCTGATCCTCATTGGGTCCGGCATTGACGCTTGGCGTTGTATGAGGATTTTATTCATATTTGTAACCTTATATAGAGCTTCAGCGTCTTGCTAAATGAAAAAAAGACATATCTCTATATGATAGGCTAACACTGGTGAATTCTCAGTAGATTTTCATATAAAGGAGAAAAATCTGAGAGATGAATGCCTATATTTATATGACTACTTGCTATATAGCCCCAGCTTTAATTTGGCATGGCGGGTAGTCGGTTCATTATGTTTGTAGGGGCGGTGGCTAGGGGATTGTACTTTCTATAGGTGTGCAACTATCTTAATAGTATTAGCTTTTTTTGCATGAGAGAGCCGCATTGTTACCTGCAAGCATAAGGATGTAATTTGAGAAACTTTATGAATTACCTGACCCTTTCAGGGCGTCCTTCCTGTATTGAAGAGAAAGACTTTCGACGATTCGTGATTATCACGGTTTTAGGCGTGTTTGCGGGTTTAGTTCATCTAGTGCTTATTCCTGTTTTTTTCAGTATAGGTGCCGTTGAAATGGCATTAATAAATATCGCCAGCGTTATTGCATGGGGATATGGTTTATTTCTCAATGGAAAGGGAAAGCAAGCTGATGCACTACTAGTGATATGTACTGAGGTGTGGATTCACTCGGTATTTGCTGTCATTTATCTTGGGTTAGACGTTGGTTTTCAACATTATTTATGGGCTATTTCTGCATTAGCCATTTTGAATGCGCGACTCAATTATTTATATGCTTCGCTTTATAGCCTGTCGTTTATTCTCACCTTTGCTCTTCTTTATCTGTTCTGCGCTGATGTGTCTTATCAGTATAAATATAGTGAGTATGCCGAGGTAGCTCATTTTGTAAACATTATGATTGCCGGTATCCCTTTTATTATATCTATTACGGTTATTCGCTTTATTACGGTGACTCAAGAAGATGCCATGGTTAAGCTTGCATCGTTAGATAGTTTGACTGGGCTCTATAACCGCAGGATGGCGACAGAAATATCGCTTAAAATATTGCAGCAAGCCTCAAGAAACGGGGAACCCGTTAGTATGGCATTGGGTGATATTGATTACTTTAAGAGAATTAATGATAGCTTTGGGCACGCTGAAGGTGATCATGTGCTGTGTGAAGTAGCGTTGTTTTTTAGGTCCAGGCTACGTGAAGCCGACATTATTTCTCGTTGGGGAGGTGAAGAGTTTCTTATTGTTTTACCCGGTGTTGATGGGGCGTCTGCTTATTCTAAAATTGATAAAATCCGTCAGTTTTTTGAAAAAGAAGTGCGGGTTGAAAGTGATTCTAATTATGTGACTCAGATGAGTTTTGGCGTGGTTGAATGCACCCCAGGAGTTACATTTGGGGAGTGCCTCAAGCGTGCAGATGAGGCACTGTATTTAAGTAAAGAAAACGGTCGGAATAAAGTGACGCTTGCAGAAAAATTTGATCATTAACCTTCTATTATTAACGGGCTATTCGCTCCTGCTTATCCCAAGTTAAGACTAACGCCCAACCCCGCATAGTGATTGAATTGGTGTATAATCCTGCCACACATAGGCTCATTAGAGTCATATCATAATACAGAACCAGAGTAGTGGAGAGCCTCGAATGAGCGTTATTCGCCAAGACGATTTCGTCGATAGCATTGCAGATGCATTACAGTTTATCTCCTATTACCATCCACTTGATTTTATCAAAGGGGTGCACGAAGCATACTTAAAAGAAGAAAACCAAGCGTCTAAAGACGCGATGGCTCAGATCCTTATTAATTCGCGTATGTGCGCAGAAGGACACCGTCCTATTTGTCAGGATACCGGTATTGTTACCGTATTTCTAAAAGTAGGAATGGATGTTAAGTGGGATGCCAAAATCGGTGTGACCGAGATGGTGAATGAAGGCGTACGCCGAGCTTACATGCACCCGGATAATGTCTTGCGCGCCTCAATTTTGGCTGATCCTGCAGGAAAGCGCCAAAATACAAAAGATAATACACCTGCTGTTATTCACTATGAAATAGTAGAGGGTAGCGAAGTAGAAGTTCATATCGCAGCGAAAGGCGGCGGTTCTGAAAATAAATCTAAAATGGTGATGTTAAACCCATCTGACAGCATTGTTGATTGGGTTGTTAAAACAGTTCCTACTATGGGTGCAGGCTGGTGTCCTCCAGGCATGCTGGGCATAGGTATTGGTGGTACGGCTGAAAAAGCGGCTGTGTTAGCAAAAGAATCATTGATGGGCTCTATCGATATTCATGAGCTGCGTGAGCGTGGGCCACAAAACCGTATAGAAGAGTTGCGTCTTGAAATTATGGATGCAGTCAACGCGTTGGGGATTGGTGCTCAAGGTTTGGGTGGTCTTACTACGATCCTTGATGTGAAAATCATGGATTACCCAACTCATGCTGCTTCTTTGCCGGTTGCTATGATTCCTAACTGCGCAGCAACGCGTCATACTCATTTCAAGCTTGATGGTAATGGCCCTGCGGTTCTTACCCCTCCTAACTTGGATGATTGGCCAGAAGTTACGTTTGAAGTCGGTGCTAGTACACGTCGTGTGAACCTGGATGAAATCACACCAGAAGATGTTAAAGACTGGAAAGTTGGCGAGACCGTTTTGCTTAGCGGTAAAATGCTTACCGGTCGTGATGCTGCTCATAAGCGCATGATTGAAATGCTGAATAACGGTGAAGAGCTTCCTGTAGATTTGAAAGGTCGTTTTATTTACTACGTAGGACCGGTTGATCCAGTCGGTGATGAAGTCGTTGGCCCTGCTGGCCCGACAACGTCTACACGTATGGATAAATTTACACGCCAAATTTTAGAAAGTACTGGATTATTAGGTATGATCGGTAAGTCTGAGCGTGGCCCTGCGGCGATAGAAGCGATTAAGGATAACCAGGCTGTCTATCTCATGGCTGTTGGTGGCGCTGCTTATCTGGTCTCTAAGGCTATTGTTGGTTCTAAGGTGTTGGCATTCCCAGAAATGGGTATGGAAGCTATCTATGAATTTGAAGTGAAAGATATGCCCGTAACGGTTGCCGTTGATGTGAACGGAGAGTCTGTCCACAATACAGGCCCTGCAAAATGGAAAGATATTATTGCTAAGCAAGCATAATATAGGGGCAATAAAAAAGCGGCTTAAGCCGCTTTTTTTATATCTGCTGTTTATCCTTTCTACGAAATTTCGCTATTGTGGAGGCGGTTTCCGCCTTGTAAGTGAGCTTTAGATACAGCTTTTAAGCTCTTAAGAACAAAGGCGTCCATATTAGTCTCGCTTCCTGCTGAGTGAGTCGATGTATGGGTTGTGGCTATGCCGACACTTGCCGTTATTATTTTTGCAGACTCTGATCCTGTATGCTCAATCTGCAATTCTTCAATGTCTTTACGAATCTTTTCTGCTATTGATAGCGCAATGTTGTTAGGCGTAATTGGCAGAAGAATCGCAAATGTATCTTCATCATAACGGGCAACAAAATCACGTGTCTTGCGCTTGTGGCTTTGTAATATGGGGCTGATGCGAGCAAGTAACCAGTCGCCACGTTCAGGACCAAAAGTATCAACGAAACGTTTAAAGTAATCCACCTCTAACAGTATTAAAGACAAAGGTGTGTGTTTTCGCAGGCTTTGTTCCCACTCTAACTTTAATGTTTCTTCAAACATGCGGTGGTTAGAAAGGTCTGTAATATTATCGTTGCGTCGTTGTATGCCCGAGCTATTTAGCAGTCTTAAAATAAGCATGATAATAACTAAAGTTACACCGCCAACAGCGGGAGATAATGGTAACCAATAGCCATAATGAACGGCGATTACAGGCAGCATGAGTAAGCCTATGCCGATCACTACAGCGATGTGTCGAATTATCGGAAAACGTTTTAAGAAGAAAAGAATACTGTAACTTAGTGCGGTAATTATGACTGCGTAGGATACCCCCCAGATTGATAGAATAGGGGTTAACAACGAGCTGTCATTAAGCGCTGTATATAAGTTCGCCTGTAAAGCCGTACCAGACAACATTTCTCGATTATTTTTGATAGGCACTAAAAATGTTGGCTCTAACCCTCTCGCTTCAATACCTACGAATACTGTTTTGTTAGTAAATGTATCTTTAAAGTTACTACCTTCTAAAATATCGATAAAACTAAAGTGTTGATAAGATTTTGGGTTACGGTGAAAAGGTACTAATACTTCTAAGTCTCGCATCCATTTGCTATTAATACCGACACGAGACGATGGGCTACGTGTACCCGGTAAAAAGCCAGAGTAGGATGATAGCCCATGTAAAGCGGCTAATCCGAATGCTGGCCACTGTGGAGTGTCTATACCTGCTTTTAGATAAGTACGCCGTACATAGCCATCGTTATCTATTTCTACATCTACATGCCCAAGCGAGCTACCAGGTATGGCCACTTTTCCTCTGAAAGGATAAATGAGAGAGCCGCGCTCAGCAAAAATAGGTAAAACTACATTGCCGTGATCAGCAATGGCTTGTTTGAGTATGGGGTCGTGAGAGTTAGGTGTATTATTAGGTTCAACAAAAGCGATGTTATAGCCGATAACAGCTGCGCCTTCAGCGTCTAGTTTTTGGATCATTTCCGCGTGTAAGTAACGGGGCCAAGGCCAGCGTCCTAATGCTTCTAAACTCTTGTCATCGATATCAATGATGACAAGCTCATCAGTAGCGAGCTTCATCTCTTTTTGACTGAACAGATCGTAGAAGAAGTTTTCAAGTGACGCTTGAACAGGCATAAATGCAATGATGAGCACAAATGCCTGACAGAGTAAAAAGCCTATATCCTTTTGGCGGAAAAGATTCATGTGATAGCAGTTTTCACTTACAGCAGAATAATAAGAGCAAGAGTGCTCCAAATAATAGAAGGCAGATAGCTATCAACAGGTACTTCTATTTTTTGAGCGCTTGACCAGCTTCCCGCATAATTATCACTATCAAAACCACGCACGCGCATAAAGTAAGTACCTGAAGTCGGTTTCTTTAGTGATGCTTCTGCTGTGGTTACTTCTTTATCAGCAATGATATTCGTAAAGCCTTTATCATTAGCAAGTTGAATCTGATAGTGAGTAGACGTTTCGTCCTCCTTCCAAGAAAAACCCAGTTCAGTTTTGCTTGTTGTAGGTTCTCTAAGGTCCGGCGTAGCAGGTGTAGGTCTAACGGTTATTTGGTTAATTTGGCCGCTAGGGCCTATTTTACCTTCTGCATTAATGCTGGTCACTCGCCAGAAGTAAACGCCAGCTTGTGAAATATTGGTTGTTAGCTGCTGATCACTCAGTGTGCTGGCAGGCTGGATCAAACTGTCGAAGCTTTTCTCTGTGGAAAGCTCAAAACGATACTCTTTAGCTTCTTCTGGCTGAGTCCAAATAAAAGTTGTTTCCCCCTCATATACTGGGTCTTTAGGGCGCGGTGATTGGATGCTCGGCGGGAATGGTCTTGCATCAACAGTAAAGCCTTGCAAGGACTCTAAACCTTGTAGCCCATTTGAATCAGCTGCTTTCACACGAAGCCAGTATTGGCCATCTTTTAGCGAAGCTGGGATGTTTAGTTTCGCGGGCTTACCCAGGTTATCCAAGATTATACGTGAAAACTCTTCTTGGTCTGATAGCTGGCTACGATATGAAACTGCGCCTGTTATTGCATTCCAGCTAACGCGGGCCGGTAAGTAGCGAATAGTTTTAATAGTAGGCACAGCTGGGGCTGCTAATAATCGCATCGGTTTTTGTGGCGCTGCATTTTTTGTTGTTACTGTCCCAAATTTTTGACGTACTTTAGTGCTACCTAACGTATTGGCAACATCTATCCTTCCTTGTGTTACTTCGGCAGCAGTCTGGTTTTTATCAGCTCGAATACGGTATACCGTGCCGCGTGTGGTTGCGAAAGCGGACGGTGTCTCAATGACAAAGCGAGAGCCAGGCGATTTAGTAGGGTTAGCTCGAATTTCAGCTTCCCCCGCTTTTAGCAGTACATTGATATCAATAACATTTCGATTAGAACCAATGATGCTCGCTTGGTTGATGACGAATTCACTTTCAGCGTTCAGTAAAATCTGAGTATTATCTTCAAACTTTAATAAAGCACTGGCGTTGTTTCCTGTTTTTATTAAATCACCGACTTGAAGAGTTTGGTTTGTAAGTGATTGCTCAGATTTATCTGCTGCGCTGATTAAGGTGACAGGGCCTGACACTTCAATAAGTTGAATGCGTGCTTGGCGGCGTTGAATCATTGACGTTGGAATACGTAAAACAGTACCTGCAGCCATCAAACGGTCATTGCTTACATTATTTAAACGTTCTACTTCTTGCCAGCTGCGCCAGTCTGTAAGTAATTCATGCGCAATTTTCCAAATATTGTCTCCGGGTTGCATCTCATATTCCCACACGGACTCTTCAGCACGTGACACACTACTCAATAATAGAGTGAGTAATGCCATGATAGTGATTAGTTTTGGAATACGTCGCTTATTGGCAGTGAGATGCAGCATTTTTTGAACCCGTTAACATTTTAGTGGCAAATTATATCAGCCTTTTCTGATAGGGGGCAGCAGAGAGGTTGATTATTCATCAGACATTAAGATGGCTGCTTTTTTATGATGCTGATTAACTTACTTTCAATATCGTCCCAGTCGAGCTGAGTTTGTGTAATAAGCTCAAGTCTTGAGTCTCGTCGCCAGGCAATTGGTTGAGTTGTTGTTTCATCAAGAACACGGTTATATAAGACTCTTGCGTGTCCTATTCGAAAGACGCCTTTTAAGCGCCAAACATTGTTTAGCGAGTTTAAAAGCTCAAGTAAACGATCATGTTCAAATTGATCATCAGGATGAAAAACCCAACCACAGCTAAACGCATCTTGGTTGGAGCCTGTCTTTCTTACAGGTTTTCCTGGCTGGGCAAGAAATAGTGAGGGAAGGGCTGTGCTTACCTTGTGATTCTTGTGAGCATCTGGGTGGCTGGATGCCAGTGCAGTATTGCGTGCAAGATCGAGTAACTGTATATCAAATGAGCTTTGGGTTGCTTGAATAACTTGCTGTTTTGGTGGGAACATCTGTTCAGAGAGTTGTTGAGCTTCATTGACTTGCTCTGGTGTAGCAAGGTCACATTTATTTAATACAACGACATCAGCAAGATTTAACTGATCAATAAAAGCTTGGTGACGTAAAACATCAGGTTGCTCTAAGACGCGTGGGTCTAATAAACAAATAATACTGCGCAGAGAAAGGACGTCTTTAAATGATTCGCTTTGTAATATGTCGATTAAGCCTTCGGGGTGCCCTAATCCAGTAGGCTCTATAATGACACGATCAGGTTGAGTACGGCGTATCAGCATCGCTAAACTGATCGTTAGTGCTGGGCCTAGGGCGCAACAGACACAGCCTCCTGCGATCTCTTTTATCTGTAAACCAGACTCTTCAGGCAGCAAGGTTTGATCAATGCCGATTTGCCCAAATTCGTTAACGACAATGGCCCATGTTTCATTTGCTGGTTTTTGGGCTATAAGCTGGTTAAGAGCCGTCGTTTTACCAACACCTAAGAAACCAGTAATAATATTAGTGGGGATGTTCGTGAGCATGAAAAAGAGACCGGAATGTTATAAAGTAACAATTCTCAATGATCATGCTCATTAATACAATACTTAATCCACTAAACTATTTTTTCAAGAGACGCTTTTGGGCAGCTAAGTATTCAGGCATTGGGCCAGTGTCTTGAAAAATTTCGTCGCCATCTTCTATCCGAATAACTTTTTTACCTGGTATATAAGGCATCTTTGCTTCCAGCTCATTGAGTGCTTCGTGGATGAGTGTCGCAATGATGTCATTCTCAGGAAGCTTATAAACTTCAGCAAGTGCCGCTAATCTAACAACATCACTTTGATTTACAGAAACGCTAACCTCTGTTTGTTGGCTGACTTTAGATGCGTGCTCTTCCCAAGATTGAAGAAGCTTGGACAGGCTTTGGCTTCCCATATAAATACTCCGACAGATGATGAATATGAAATCATTATAGCGTTATCCACCATTATCGCTAACGCTAAAAATGAGTTTCCTCATAAAATACGGGTGTTTAGTCCGATCTATTTTATTTATAGTGTGCCGCAACGGTATATATAAATAACAGGTGTTGATGAATGGCAAGTGTTAAGTTTTTAGTGGGATCGACATATGGAAATGCGCAACAGCTTGCTGAAGACGCAGCAGATCAATTCGCAGACTTAGGACATCTTGTTAAAGTGGTTAGTCGCCCGACAATTGATGATATTCTGGCTGACGATACTGAGGTGGTTATTATTTGTTCGGCTACGATTGGTGAAGGAGAAATTCCTGATAATTTATTACCGTTTCATGGCCAGTTGAGTGATCAGTTTCCGCTACTTGCGCATTTAAAGTATGGAGTAATAGCCTTAGGTGACAGTTCGTATGATAATTTTGCGGATGGGGGGCGGCAGATGGATGAATTGATGACCGAGTTAAAGGCAGTAGCCATACAGGATATGTTAGTAATTGATGCCTGCGAAACTCCCGATCCGGAAGAAGCTGTTATTGAGTGGATGAGTTTGTTACATCAGAAAATTTAGAGCGCTTTAACCTGCCTATCTTGTTGGTCTAGCCATAGATTGAGCTCGTCTGCTGGGATAGGTTTACTGATAAGGTAGCCCTGCAATTGATCACAGTGCTCGCCGCTCAGGAATTTTCTTTGCTCTTCTGTTTCAACACCTTCTGCGCAGACGCTTAGATTTAAGCTATGGCTAAGAGCGATAATGGCTCTAGCGATAGCTTCATCGTTAGGGTCGTCAGGAATATCTCTAACTAAAGACTGGTCAATCTTAACTTTTTGCACAGGTAGCATCTTAAGATAACTAAGAGATGAATAACCTGTTCCAAAGTCATCTAATGCTAAACGAACGCCGAGATTACGCAATTCATTAAGCACGGGCTGAGCAGCATCGGCATGTTTCATGACGATGTTTTCAACAATTTCTAGCTCAAGCTGATCGGGGTGCATATCATGTTTTTCAAGCAGTTCTTTAACAATACCCACTAACCGGTGGCTTAAAATTTGTTGCCCCGCAATGTTTACCGCAATACGAAAACTTGGATATCCCGCTTTTTTCCATTTTTCTGCTTGTGCACAAGCTTGTTCCAGCACCCAGTTTCCGACCTGATTCATCAGACCGATCTCTTCAACAATGGGAAGAAACATACCGGGAGCAATCAGCCCTTCTTTTGGATGTTGCCAGCGTAGCAGGGCTTCTACTCCAGAGATCTTGCCGGTTTCAGCATTGATTTGTGGCTGATAAAAAACTCTAAATTGATCAAGTGCCAGTGCTCTTCTAAGCTCTGGCTCCAAACGAACCCACTGCTCAATAAACTGTGATTGTTCTGGTTGATAGAATGCATAGTTATTGCGTCCATCATCTTTAGCTTGATGGACTGCTGTATCTGCATTTTTAATCAAGGTTTCACTGTCAAAGCCGTGCTCGGGGTACAAGGAAATACCAATACTAGCCGTAGTGAAAAAGTTATGCCCATCAAGGTCGACGGCGCCTTCTAAGGCGCTAACGATACGCATCGCTATTCGTTCTACTTCTCCTTGATGGGAGCAGTTTTCGATCATAATGGCGAACTCATCCCCCCCAACGCGGGCTAATAGGTTGTTATCTGCTAAGACATTGCGCAAACGGCGGGCAACTTGAATGAGTAATTGATCCCCTGCTTGGTGGCCCATGGTTTCATTTACGTATTTAAAACGGTCAAGATCGATCATGAGCACTGCTGTATGCTGCTCATCTTTTGTGTGTTCAATAGCATGATCTAGCAGTATCTTAAATAACTGCCTATTGGGTAAGTCCGTAAGTGCATCATGTTGGCTCATATGTCGAAGTTTTGCTTCTGATTCCTTAATATTCGTTACATCGGCAGCAACGCTTACATAGTGGGTTAGTTCGCCTTGAGTGTTGTGAACGGCATTAATATTTAGCCATTGGGGATAGACGGCTCCATTACTTCGTCGGTTCCAAAGCTCTCCTTGCCAAAAACCCTGTTTTTCGATTGTCTCGTAAATACTTTCAAAGAACTGAGCTTCATGGCGGCCTGAGTTAAGTAGTGATGGTGTTTTACCGAGTAATTCTTCTCTAGAGAAGCCTGTCATTTCGCAGTATGCGCGGTTAACGTCAACAATAAGGTTGTTGTTATCTGCAACCATTATTCCTTCGTTGGTCGAGGCAAAGGCAATTCCAGCTAGCTCTAGTTGAGCATTAGCCTCTTTTTCACTACTGATATCTAAAACGATGCTATTAATGCGTTTTAATTGCTGGTGCTGATCCCATTCCGGTGTCGATGCTAAATGTATCCATTTCATCTGCCCTTGTTGATCAAGTATGCGACATTCTGTTGTCCACAATGAATCATCAGCGCAGCTGCTGGTTAAATATTTAGCGACATTGGCTCGATCATCTTCATGTAGACATTTCCATACACTTTTGAAATACAGCATCGCTTCTTTAGAAGTGACTCCGCAAAGGTTTTCTATTCCCTCGCTCACATAAGTAAAATATGGGTTGTTCTTTAGGTCGAACTCCGTTTGTAGAACAACCCCAGGAATTGATGAAACAATATGTGAAAAACGCTGTTCAGAATTTCTTAAATTGGCATGACTAATGTGACGCGAAATAGCGATGCCGGCAATATGTGCAGCGCTTTCAAGTAATCGTGCATGGAAGGTTGAAGGGCTTCGTGGTGATGGGCTGGCAATAGAAATGCTGCCTATCGGTTTGTTTGCCGATTCATGTAGCGGGTAAGACCAACATGCGCCAATATTATGCGAATTGGCCAATGTTTGGTGTTTTGCCCAGCGATTATCGGTGAGTGTATTTATTACAAAAACAGGTTGGTCAGAAAATACAGCGGTACCGCTAGATCGGGCCTCAGGCCCTGGCTGTAAGTGGTTATAAAGCTGTGCTTGTTCTTCTGATATGTTCGGTGCGCTGAGCAAGTCTAGATAGCCGCGGTTATTCAATAGCATAATGAACACATGGCATGAGCCTACAATCTGTTCTATTTCCAGGCAAAGACCATCTAGCACTGTTTTCAGTGGTAGGTTCAGCGTGATTTTTTCTAGCAAATCTCGCTGTAAAACAAGTAAGCGATTCAAGTCCTGAACAGTGGGTTGTGAATCGCTGTTTGCTATTGTTGGCTCTGGAGAATAACTAGTCTTCAGATTGTTTAATGCGTCCATTAATGCTCACTGATAAAAGTACCCTTATACCAATGCAGTATAGTCTGGAATTCTACCTGCTAAGGAATACTGTAATTTATTTAAGTAAGTAACCACGAGCTTTTAAAAATTCAAGCATGTGCGGTCGAGCTTCTTTTACCAGCATCCCTGCAATCTGTTCGCTCCAACTCATATCTTTATTACCGCCGGTTCGCGAAAGATAATAATCGCGAATGACTTTATCGTAATCGGCCAAGAGTTCAGAATCTTGAACGTTTGAATAAGAATCTTTTTTTAATACGATAGGTAACGGTAGGCGAGGTTTCACTTCTGGTGATTGGTCTGGATAGCCAATACACATGCCAAATACAGGGTAGACAAGATCTGGAAGGTCGAGCAGGTCGCTCACATCACTTATCTTGTTGCGAATGCCGCCTATATAGACAACCCCAAGATCCATCGATTCCGCTGCAATGGCGACATTTTGTGCAAATAGACCACAGTCAACGGTGGCAGTGATAAACTGTTCGGTAAAGCCACTTTGCATCTGTTCATTATGTAGGGTACAAGCCATTTCATGGCGTTTCATATCCGCACAAAAAACCAAGAAAGTAGGGGCTGTTTGAACATACTTTTGGTTACCTGCGTACTCAGCCAGTTTTTCTCTTTTTGACGAGTCTTCTACTTGGATAACGGTGCATGCTTGAATGAAACTAGAAGTTGCTGCTGCCTGTCCGCACGAGACCAAGGCGTTGATTATCTCTTGGCTGACAGCTTGTTCTTTGAAAGTACGAATAGATCGATGGTTGTTGAGTAGGTCGATGGTAGGGTTCATATAATTTTTGCTCTGTTTTTGAGGTACATAGTGAAAGGTTAAATTTATTTGTTCTCTCTGAATATAGGTATAAGGAGGAACAGTGTGTTGCTAAAAGCCCGCCTACGTATCAGTGATATCTTCATTTATGAATAAAAGTGCAGCGTCGGCTAATGCAAGAGCAATATCGATATTGTTGCTTGAATGAGGGATGCATTGAGTGGTTATTACATCCGAAAACCGTTGCAGTTGTGCAAATGCACCTTCTGCAAAAATCCCATGAACACCTATGCATACAGGCCTTTTCATATCTGCCAGTGTGAGGTGGTTGATAGTCTCTAGCATGGTATTGCCGCTGGAAATAATGTCGTCGATAAGAACAGGTGTCTTGTTTTTATAAGGCGCTAGTTCAGGAGGGGATATTTCAACGAGAGTGTCCCCATGGCGTATTTTTTCTAGTATTTGAAAAGGCGCATCGGCTAAACGTGCAACTTCTGAAACCCATTGCTCGCTCTCCATGTCTGGGCCAATTAGCAGAGGGGTTGGAACATGTTGCTGGATCCAAGACGCAATTAGGGGCGCGGCAGATACCACACGAGACTTTATTGTGTATATCTCATCAAGTGAATCATACCGATGTAAGTGCGGATCCATTGTTATTAAGAAATCTAATGAGGCTGATAGGAGCTTGGCAAAAGGACGTGAGCTAACACACTCACCGTGATGAAATTGTTTATCTTGTCGCATATAAGGAAGGTAAGGGGTGATGAGCCCGACCTGTTTTGCACCCATCTCTTTTAATGTGGATGTTAAAAAGAGTAATCGTAAAATTTTATGATCTGGTTGATAAAGATTACAAAAGATAATCACATCTTGATGGCTGCAATCGGTGTGAATACGAAGGTAGGACTCACCATCAGGAAACTTTCGTTGTTCTAATTCACCTTTCTTGGCAGAGAGTGCTTGTGCAAGATCATCAAAAAGAGTCGGGTCCGAATCTAAGTTGAAAACTATCAATGACATGTCTCTTCTCCATGTGTTATCAGGATCATATCTTTGTGCTCTTCAAGAAACTCAACGGCGTAATTAAGCTCTCCAGCATTGGCTGCATGAATGGTTAATAGGATCTGATTCACGCTAACTTTGTGACCTATTTTAACAAACAGCTCAACGCCCGCTTCAGGGTCTGCTGGGGCGCCAGCTAGTTTGGCTGTTTGAGCCAGCTTCCTGTTATCTATGGATAAGACAGTCCCTGATGTATGGCACACAATATTATAGCGGTAAGGCGCAACGGGTGGGGTATGAAGCCCGCCTTGAGCGTAGCAGATCGCTTTAAATTTACTCCAAGCATGGCCGTTTTCTAAAACATCTAGAGCTTTGGCTAACCCTTTGCCTGGCTCTACATACTCAATCATTTCTAACATGGCGCCAGCGAGCATACAGGCACGTTGTTTTAAATCTTGCGGTGCATCTGGACTGTTTTGTAAGACGCCAAGTATGTCATAAGCCTCAAGAGCTGGACCGATGCCTTTACCCACAGGTTGGGATCCATCTGATAATAGTACTTTGAGTGATAGTCCAAGGTTTTTAGCTACGCTTTTAAAGCTTTCTGCTAGTTGCTCAGCGGCTTCCGGGGTGCGTATTTTTGCGGTAGTTCCAACGGGAATATCAATTAAGACATGAGTTGCTCCAGCAGCAATTTTCTTGGAAAGAACGGAGGCTATTAACTGTCCTTCACTGTCGATATCAAGCGCACGTTCCACTTGAATGAGTAAGTCGTCAGCCGGACTGAGCCGCATGGAGCCGCCCCATGCTAAACAAGCACCTTGCTGATTAACCACGTTGCGCATTACTTCTTGGGATAAGCAGACATTAGTGAGTGTTTCCATGGTATCTGCAGTGCCTGCGGGTGAAGTAATGGCCCGCGATGATGTTTTAGGCATTGTTAGTCCACATGCCGCTAGAATAGGAACGATAATAGGAGTGGTTCTGTTTCCCGGTAAGCCTCCGACACAATGCTTATCCACGACTAAGGGTAAATTCCAATCAATGGTACTTCCTGCCTTGATCATGGCATGAGTCAAGGCTGTTATTTCTTCATTACTAAGGTTTTTATCACCGCACGCCGTCACAAATGCAGCGACATGAACATCGGCATATCGGCCATCAACAATGTCATTGATAATACTTTGGAAAGCGACCTCATCGAGTGTGTGGCCATATACTTTGGCTCTGACGTAGGACATTGATTGAACGGGCTTGGGGTGTGATAGCCATATTGGGTTATCGTTTTGTAAGTGCAAACGCTGCCAGGCGGGTTCTGAAAAACCAATTTGTCCTTTTTTTAATAGATCACCGGTAACAATATTAAGCGTGGCAATGGCATGGTGCTCTTCTGATGATACCAGTACTCGTGACATCGCAGAGAAGCCTTCCGAACGGCATACAGGGCAATCCGCGCGAAGATAAATAATCAACTCATGGTGGGTATCAATACCCAGACGTAGAGCTTTTAAGGGTGTCATACGCTCGGGGGTGAAGTGCATCAGCGACCAGCTCCAGTACATATGTATATTCTTATAATAGCTAGAAAAACTAAAAAAAGCAGAGTTGCTCTAAGAGTTCGAATATATTGATCACAGATTCAACCAAGAGTGGATGCCTGGAAGGTAGTTAAGCTGCTATTATTGTTATTATTTTTTAATTTTATTGGAATGTAAAAACAATGGAACGTCGATATCGATTGGTGCTGGCTTGTCCCGATAGAGTGGGTGTTGTCGCGATGGTGAGTAACTTCATCTCAAGCCATGGTGGTTCAATTACCGATGCCAATCAGCATTCAGATCCTTCAATTGGCTGGTTTTTTATGCGGGTTGAAATTGTTGCGAGTTCTTTGCCTTTTGAATTAGAGGAATTAAGAGAGGCATTTTCACCTATTGCCCAGTCTTTTCAGATGGAGTGGCGTATTACCGATTCGGCGGTCCCTAAGCGTGTACTGTTGATGGCTAGCCGGGAATCACACTGTTTAGCAGACCTATTATACCGCTTTCATTCCAAAGAATTGTTTTGTGATATTCCTTGCGTAATTTCTAACCATGATGACTTAAGAACAATGGTGGAGTGGCACGATATTCCATACCATCATGTTCCGGTGGATAAAGATAACAAACAAAATCACTTTGATGGAGTCAAATCTCTTATCAATGAATATAACGCTGATGTGATTGTTCTGGCGCGTTATATGCAGATTTTGCCGCATGAACTATGTGATACATACCCACATCAGATCATCAATATTCACCATAGCTTTCTGCCATCGTTTGCTGGAGCAAAGCCTTACCACCAAGCGCATGATCGTGGAGTTAAATTAATAGGTGCAACGTGTCATTACGTTACGCAAGATCTCGATGAAGGCCCAATTATTGATCAAGATGTTATTCGTATAAGCCATCAAGACCAGCCACAAGAGATGGTTCGGTTGGGGCGCGATGTAGAAAAAAATGTATTGTCACGTGGTTTGCGCTGGCATCTGGAAGACCGGATATTGGTGCGTGGAAATAAAACTGTAGTATTTAACTGAAATCAATACTTGTTGTCTGCTAGCTGCATTACTATATAAGCATGGAAAGTAATGCGGGCAAGGGAAGATTGATATCAGGTAGGAGGATATAGCATGTTAAAATCTGTGAAAGTTCAGGATTATATGGCAACGGGGCTGGTAACTTTTCATCCTGAGACCGATCTTTTTGAAGCGATCAATAGTTTGCTAAGATATAAGATATCAGGTGCGCCGGTAACCAATGGTCAAGGCGAGCTAGTAGGGCTCATCTCAGAAGTCGATTGCCTGAAAGCTATATTGACGCTGACTTATCATGAAGAAGAAGTTGGTGGATCTGTCGCTGACTGTATGACGAAAAATGTAGAAACAATCAACTACGATGCAAATATCATCGAAGTAGCGAAAATTTTTATCGATAAAGGTCGCCGTCGTTTACCGGTCACACGAGATGGTAAGCTGGTGGGGCAAATTAGTCGCAGTGATATTTTGCGAGCTGTGGAAGAGTTCGCGCAAAATAGTTAATGATACGCTGAACATCGCCGATGAGGGTTGTGGTTCAGCACCAACCCTTTTTGGTACTTGAATGTCGATTACGATCCCTGAAAAACCGTTATTTATTTACCCATCGTTAGCGCGACAGCTCGGTGTAGAAGCCGCTTTACTGTTTTATATTTGTCATGAACAGCTTAGTGTTGCAGGTATCGCAGATCAGTCGGGTAACGCTTCGGTTGTTCTTTCTACTCAGCAATGGCGACGTGTTACTGAGTTTTGGTCAGTAGAAAAAACTGATGAGTTGCTTGCTGCTTTACTAGCACAAACCTCTATTCAAGTGATTAAAAATAACACTGGCTCGGTTCGTATAACTGAAGTTTCAATCCGTTCAACGCGTGCAACTCCCCCCATCATTGATGTTCCCGAACAATCGGTTCACGTCAGTATGGAAACGCATGTTGTTGCACCCCCTATGCCGCTAGAGTATCCACAAAATAGCCAGCAGGAAAGTCCCCCGACTTCCACGTTGCCTGTATTGGAAACGCCTCCTCCGTACCCGCGACGTCCTTTACCTTCACGTAATACCATGCGAGACCGTGGGCCTGCGCCTGCATTTGGTGGTAGTATCGGGTGGAAAAAGCAGAAAGATGAACTGGAGCAATTATTTGACCGTCATGAAGAGAGAAACCAGCAACTGCATATGATGCATATGGGCTGGACTCCTTCAGAAATGTTTTTTTCTATTCTGCCGCGACATCAAATTCCGCGTGAATTTGTTGAGACATGTTTAGATGAGTTTATTCTTTACTACATTGATAAAGAGCGTAAAGAGAGTAATTGGGATCAGAAGTTCTTGGCATGGATAAAACGTGAATGGGTTCAGAAACAAACACGTGATGCCAGAGAGCAGCGTAACGCACAGCAACGAAACGAACAGCAACGATATACTTCAGGTTCAGGTAAAAATGATGAAAACACCCGCACAGATACTAGGGAAAAACGCAAACGGGTTACAGCAGCCATCATGGATATCAAAGACACCGACTGGTGAGTTGCAAACGACAGCAAAACAGAAAAAAACAACAGACCCTATCAGTGTCGAAACTAAGGCACTGGTAAATATGATATTTGCTCGATTCATGGCGATTTACGGGCATAAGTTCAAGAGTTGCTTTGAAACCCAGGATGAGATTCGAATAGCCAAAAGAGAGTGGGCGCTAAGTATTGTTGCTTTCTCAGAGTCTCAGCTAGTGACTGCGGTTGACCGCTGTAAAGAAACACTTGCATGGATGCCAACCATATCCGAGTTTCTTAAAATTCTAGAAACGATCGGTGCGGGAGATGGGGTGCCGAGTGTTAGGCAGGCCTATATGGAAGCTTGTCGTTATGCTAGTCAGCCAACACAGCATGCTTGGAGTCATCCAGTTGTTTATCATGCTGGACGAGAGACCGAGTGGTTTCGATTACGCTCAGAAGAGGAGCGTGTCGTTTATCCTGTATTTTCTTATCATTATGAAATGGTTGCGCGAAGGTTCAGAGAAGGGGAGGTGCTTGATCAGCCTCATGCTCAAGGAATCACAGATAACCGAGATGCGACCTTATATGCTTTCATTAAGCAGTGGAGCCAGTCTCAGTCTGTCAGTGAAGAGAAGGCGTCTTCATTACTGTACTATCTGACTAAACCTGAAGGCTCTCGTGCTCGGGCTTCCTATAAAAAGAAATCAGAGCAAAAAATACAGGATGAATGTCTTGATGTAACCTTGCCTGAGAGTGCCGATATTAAAGGCTAGCTTGATTGCTATGCTATTTAGGCGAGCTATTGGTATCGCTCTCAAATGAAGCCCCAAACATTTCACCAATAGCTTTTGCCAAGCTGTCGCTGCGCTCTGGGTTTCTGAAAGCTTGTAAAATCAGTACTCGCATCACTGGAATAAACATCAGGTCTGCCAGTATGCGTGAAAATCCAGTTTGACCTGCTTCAGAAATGGCTAACTTTTCAAGGTATAAGCTTAGTAGCTCTGGATATTGCAGTGATAGGTTACATCGCGTTGCAATGGCAACAAGTACTTCTGCCTTGTGGGCGTAGGGAGACATGAGTGCTTTTTGAATCGCAGATTTTTTAAGCTCTTCACTGTGGCTATTGGACAGGCCACGTAATAGTGAGGCTAATAAGTTAACGCTAGCGTCTTGCTCTTGATGTAATAGTTGTTCGATGCGTTTTGATAAAGCTTGTGCAATCCGGTGATCTATCTCTATGTGTTCAAGGCAAGTGCAAAGGGCGCTGAGAGGCTCTACTGGTAATTCAGGTATAGCATTGAGTATGTAGGCGCTGTTATTACCTTCTTCTAAGCGAGCTGTTAAATCAGCAAT